>JAODNS010000268.1 GCA_025465145.1 Frankiales bacterium | reverse complement strand
GCTGTCGCTGCCCGGCTCGCCCGTCCTGTACTACGGCGACGAGATCGGCATGGGCGACAACATCTACCTCGGTGACCGCGACGGCGTACGCACGCCGATGCAGTGGAACGCCGACCGCAACGCCGGCTTCTCGACCGCCGACCCCCAGGCGCTCTACCTGCCGGCGATCCTCGACCCGGTCTACGGCTACCAGGCGCTGAACGTCGAGGCGCAGATGCGGTCCTCCAGCTCGCTGCTGAACTGGACCCGCAAGATCATCCACGTCCGCAAGTCGCACCCCGTGTTCGGCATGGGGAGCTACGAGGAGCTCAGCTCGAGCAACCCGTCGATCCTCGCGTTCGTCCGGCAGTTCGGCGACGACAAGGTGCTGTGCGTCAACAACCTGTCCCGCTTCCCACAGCCGGTGGAGCTCGACCTGCGCGCGTTCGAGGGGTTCACGCCGGTCGAGCTCACCGGGCTCGTGCCGTTCCCGGCGATCGGCGACCTGCCGTACCTGCTGTCGATGCCCGGCCACGGCTTCATGTGGTTCGGGCTCAAGCCCGGAGATGAGCAGTGAGCGCCTTGTCCACCACTGACCTGACCGATCTGCTGGCCGGCTGGCTCCCTGACCAGCGCTGGTTCGGCGGCAAGGGCCGCTCCGTCGGCAGCGTCGCCGTCGAGTCCTCCGCCGTCCTGCACAAAGGCGAGGGACGCGTCGTGGAGCACCTGCTGCTCCGCGTCGACTTCGAGGACGGCGGCAGCGACCGCTACCAGCTGCTCGTGGGCGAGGCCGAGGGCGCGCTGCCCCAGCGCCTGCAGCACGCGCTGATCGGCGAGGCCGGCGGACGCACCGTCTACGAGGCCGTGCACGACGCAGACGCCACCGCGGTGCTGCTGCAGCAGATCGCCGCCGGCGGGAAGACCGAGACGGTCCGCTTCACCGCCGCGAGCAGCGACATCGAGCTCGACAAGCCGAGCCGGGTCATGGGCGCGGAGCAGAGCAACACCTCCATTGTCTACGGCGAGGACTACATCCTCAAGGTGTTCCGCCGGGTGCAGCCGGGGCTGAACCCGGACCTCGAGATCACCCGCGCGCTCGCCGAAGCCGGCAGCCCGCACGTCGCGCCGCCACTCGCCTGGCTCGAGGGCGAGATAGAGGGCGAGACCACGACGCTCGGCATGATGCAGTGCTTCCTGCGCGGCGCCAGCGAGGGCTGGGCGATGGCCACCGCCAGCGTGCGCGACCTGTTCGCGGAGGGCGACCTGCACGCGGACGAGGTCGGCGGCGACTTCGCAGGCGAGTCCGAGCGGCTCGGCGCTGCGACGGCGGAGGTGCACGCGCTGATGGCGCAGTCGCTGCCGTCGCGGACGGCTGGACCCGAGGACTCGCGGGCCACGGCTGCGCAGCTGCACGAGCGGCTCGAGGCGGCCCTCGCGGTCGTCCCCGACCTGGCCCCCTACGCGGATGCGCTGCGCACGACGTACGACCAGGTGGCCGCGCTGACCGAGGAGGTGCCGGTGCAGCGCGTGCACGGCGACTACCACCTCGGCCAGGTCCTGCGCACGCAGGACGGCTGGGTCGTGCTCGACTTCGAGGGCGAGCCGGCGCGCTCGCTCGCCGAGCGCACCGCGCTGATGAGCCCGCTGCGCGACGTGGCCGGCATGCTGCGCTCGTTCGACTACGCCGCCCGCCACCTGCTCGCCGACCACCCCGGCGAGCACCACCTGGCCTACCGCGCCACCGAGTGGGCCGAGCGCAACCGCTCCGCGTTCTGCGACGGCTACGCGCAGGCCGCCGGCGCCGACCCGCGGAGCAGCGCCGTCCTGCTGCGCGCCTTCGAGCTCGACAAGGCCGTCTACGAGGTCGTCTACGAGGCCCGCAACCGTCCGTCCTGGCTGCCGATCCCCCTCGGCTCGATCGAGCGGCTCGCCGCTGAGGTGACGTCATGAGCGACCCCAAGAAGCGCACGAAGAAGCCAGCCGCCCAGGAGCCGGTCGACGCGACGGTGGCTGCCGAGGCGACCGCACCCGTCGTCGCCGACGACGGAAAGCCGGTCCGCAAGCGCGCGCCGAAGAAGGCCGCCGCGGAGGCGACCGCCCAGGTCGCAGCGCCGGACTCCAGCTATCCGAGCAGCGGCCCGGTCGCGACCGGCGGCCCGGCCGACGAGGAGCTGGATCGGCTCGCCGGCGGGGCACACCACAACCCGCACGGCATTCTCGGCATCCACCCGGTCGACGACGGGGTCGTGCTGCGCGCGCTGCGTCCCGACGCGGAGCAGGTCGTCGCGCACATCGCCGGCAAGACGGTCGAGCTGCATCACTGCCACGCCGGCGTCTGGGAGGCGACGGTCGAGGGGACCTCCGTCACCGACTACCGGCTCGAGGTCACCTACAACGGCACGCCGTACCCGACCGACGACCCGTACCGCTACCTGCCGACGCTGGGCGAGATCGACCAGCACCTCATCAGCGAGGGCCGGCACGAGGAGCTGTGGACGGTCCTCGGCGCACACGTGCGCAGCTACGAGAGCTCGACCGGCACCGTCACCGGGACGTCGTTCGCCGTGTGGGCGCCCAGCGCGCGCGGCGTGCGCGTCATCGGCGACTTCAACGGCTGGGACGGTCGCGGCTTCCCGATGCGCTCGCTCGGCTCGACCGGCGTCTGGGAGCTGTTCGTCCCGGACATCGGCGAGGGCACCCGCTACAAGTACTCCGTCCTCGGCGTCGACTCGGTCTGGCGCGAGAAGGCCGACCCGATGGCCCGGCGCACCGAGGTGCCGCCGCAGACGGCGAGCATCGTCGACGCCTCGCACTACACCTGGGACGACCAGGAGTGGATGGCTCAGCGGCTCGACAAGCCCGCCCACGCCTCGCCGATGTCGGTCTACGAGGTGCACCTCGGCTCATGGCGGCAGGGCCTGTCGTACAAGGAGCTCGCCGAGCAGCTGGTCGAGTACGTCACCTGGCTCGGCTACACGCACATCGAGCTGATGCCCGTAGCGGAGCACCCGTTCGGCGGCTCGTGGGGCTACCAGGTCACCTCGTACTACGCGCCGACCTCGCGGTTCGGGTCGCCGGACGAACTGCGCTACCTGGTCGACCGGCTGCACCAGGCCGGCATCGGCGTCAACGTGGACTGGGTGCCCGCGCACTTTCCGAAGGACGAGTTTGCGCTGGCCCGCTTCGACGGCACGCCGCTGTACGAGCACGCCGATCCGCGGCGCGGCGAGCAGATGGACTGGGGCACGTACGTCTTCGACTTCGGTCGCAACGAGGTGCGCAACTTCCTGGTGGCCAACGCGACGTACTGGCTGCAGGAGTTCCACGTCGACGGGCTGCGCGTCGACGCGGTCGCCTCGATGCTCTATCTCGACTACTCGCGCGAGGAGGGCGAGTGGCTGCCGAACCAGTACGGCGGCCGCGAGAACCTCGACGCCGTCGCATTCCTGCAGGAGATGAACTCCGTCGTCTACCGGCGGGTGCCCGGGGTCGTCACCATCGCCGAGGAGTCGACGGCGTGGCCGGGCGTGACGCGGCCAGTGCACCTGGGCGGCCTCGGCTTCGGCCTGAAGTGGAACATGGGCTGGATGCACGACTCGCTCGACTACATGGCGCGCGAGCCGGTCTACCGCGGCTACCACCACCACCAGATGACGTTCTCGATGGTCTACGCGTACTCCGAGAACTACTGCCTGCCCATCAGCCACGACGAGGTCGTGCACGGCAAGGGCTCCCTGCTGCGCAAGATGCCGGGCGACCGCTGGCAGCAGCTGGCGAACCTGCGCGCGTACCTCGGCTTCATGTGGGCGCACCCCGGCAAGCAGCTGCTGTTCATGGGATCGGAGTTCGCGCAGGAGTCGGAGTGGAGCGAGGAGCGCTCGCTCGACTGGTGGCTGCTCGACCTGCCCGACCACCGCGGGGTCGCACTGCTCGTGCAGAACCTCAACGAGGTCTACAAGCAGACGTCGGCGCTGTGGTCGCTTGACACCGAGGCGGCCGGCTTCGCCTGGATCGACGCCAACGACTCGGCCGGCAACGTGTTCTCGTTCCTGCGGCTCGGGGCGGACGGCTCCGCGCTCGCGTGCATCTCGAACTTCTCGGCCATCCCGCACGAGGGGTACCGGCTGGGCCTGCCCTGGGCAGGCGAGTGGGCCGAGGTCGTCAACACCGACGCCGAGGGCTACTACGGCAGCGGCGTCGGCAACTTCGGCGGCGTGCAGGCGACGGCCGAGTCGTGGCACGGCCAGCCGGCGTCGACGGTGCTGCGGGTTCCGCCGCTCGGCACCGTCTGGCTGCACTCGCCAGGCCCCACCGCCTGATCCTCCCGCCGCTGCGGGCCCCCCGCGCCGGCGCAGCCACTCGGCCGCCCCCGCTGGCCGGACGATCTTCTGATCTCGGAGCAACCGGGGCGGCTCGCCGGCGTGTCGGCCCCGCTGGTCCGAGACCAGAAGATCAGCCGGCCGCAGAGTTCAGCCGCGCGGCGCGCAGCGCGGATCGGCGCATCTTGCCGGCGTCGTCGCGCAGCGGCTCGCGGACCAGCTCGACCGTGCGCGGCACCTTGTAGCGGACGAGCCGCTCGGCCACGAACGCCAGCAGCTCGCCCGGCTGCACGTCTGCGTCCGCGACGTCGGCGACCGCGTGCACCCGCTCGCCCAGGTCCTCGTCCGGCAGGCCGAACACCGCGCTGGAGCGGACGGCTGGGTGCTGGTCGAGCACCGCCTCCACCTCAGCGGGGTAGACGTTCGCGCCGCCGGACAGCACCAGGTCGGCGCTGCGATCGGCGAGGTACAGGTACCCGTCCTCGTCCAGCGACGCGAGGTCGCCGAGCGACTCCCAGCCGTCGATGCTGCGCGGTTCGGCGCCGCGGTACGTGTACGTCGACCCGGGTCCGCCCGCCGGCATCATGAACACCTCGCCGACGGTCCCCGGCGGCACGTCCCGCCCGTGCTCGTCCAGCACGCGGAAGGCGCTGCCCAGGGCGGCCCGCCCGACGGAGCCCGGCCGCTCCAGCCACTCCCGCCCGGAGATGACGGCGACGCCCTGCGACTCGGTGCCGGCGTAGACCTCGAGCACCCGCTCCGGGCCGAGCCACTCGAGCCAGGCGCGCTTGAGCCACTGCGGGCACGGCGCGCCGAGGTGCAGCACCTGCTCGATCGACGACAGGTCGTACCGCTCCCGCACATCCGCGGGCAGCCGCCAGATCCGTTGCATCATCGTCGGCACGAGCAGCATCCAGGTGACGCCGTGCGTCTCGACGAGCTGCAGTGCTCGCTCGGCGTCGAACCGCTCCATGACGACGAGCGCGTGGCCGCTGAGCAGCCCGCGCATCGAGTAGATGAACGGGCCGTTGTGGTACAGCGGACCGGGCACCAGCTGCACCCCGTCGCGCGGCATGTATGGCACGGCCGCCACCGTCGGGTCCACCTGCGCGGGCGTCCCCGACAGGATCAGCTTCGGCCGGCCGGTGCTGCCGCCGGACGTCGGCGCCTTCCACGACGCCGCCCAGCGGTCCGGCAGCGCGCTGTCGCCGTACCCGCTCGCGTCGAAGCCGGCCGGCACCGACGCGCGACCCTGCGCCTGCACCCCGACGAGCAGCGGCGGGTCCGCGAGCTCGACCAGCCCGGCCTGCTCCGCCGCGGGCAGCCGCGCGCTGACCGGCTGCGGCGTCGCGCCGAGCTTCCAGACGGCGGCGCAGGCGAGGTAGAACTCGCGCCCGTTCGGCAGCCCGATCGTGACGAGGTCGTCCTGCTCCACACCCAGCTCGGCGTAGGCGCGGGCGAGGGCGTTGCTCTGGCGGTCCAGCTCGTACCGGGTCAGCATCCCCGCTGCGTCTGTGACGGCCGGCCGGTCCGGGTCCTGCTCGGCGAGCCAGCCGAGCGCCCGGCCGATCGACATGGTCGCCACTTGCCTATCCTCCCGCCATGGGCAAGGCAGTGGACATCGAGGTGGACGCCGACGAGGTCGGCATGGACCCGTCGCGCCTGGCACGCATCGACCAGCGGCTCGCCCGCTACGTCGACGACGGGCGGCTGGCCGGCTGGCAGGTGATCGTCAGCCGGCGCGGCAAACGGGTGCACTCCTCGGTCTACGGCCTGCGCGACAAGGAGGCGGGCCTGCCGGTCGGGCAGGACACGCTCTGGCGCATCTACTCGATGACCAAGCCGGTGACGAGCGTTGCGGCGATGCAGCTGTTCGAGGAGGGTGCCTTCTCCCTCAACGACGAGGTCGGCCGCTACCTGCCCGAGTTCGCCGACATGCGGGTCTTCCGCGGCGGCACGGCGGAGGCGCCCAAGACGGTGCCGGCGACCGAGCCGATCCGGATGTGGCACCTGCTCAGCCACTGCTCCGGGCTCACGTACGGCTTCACCCGCTCCAGCGTCGTCGACGAGATGTACCGGAACGCCGGTTCGGACTTCAACCAGAAGGCCGGCGTTCCGCTCGCCGAGCAGTGCGCCGTCTGGGCGTCGATGCCGCTGCTGTTCGAGCCGGGCACGAGCTGGAACTACTCGGTCGCAACCGACGTCCTCGGCCGGGTCCTCGAGGTGCTCGACAGCAAGCCGCTCGACCGGGCCCTCAGCGATCGGGTGCTCACGCCGCTCGGCATGACCGACACCCGGTGGTGGGTGGACGAGGCCGATGCCGGGCGGACCGCGGCGCTGTACGTGCCCACGCCCGGCACCGGCGAGGCGCTGCGCTGGGACCCGGTCGGCGCGGGCGCCTTCCGCGAGCCGGCGCTGCTCAGCGGCGGCGGCGGCCTCATCTCGACCGCGTACGACTACGACCGGTTCACCCAGCTGCTGCTCGGCCGCGGCGAGCTCGAGGGGCAGCGGCTGCTGAGCCCGCGGACGCTCGCCTACATGACCCGCAACCACCTGCCCGGTGGGAAGCTGCTCACCGCGCTGGCGCCGGCCGGGCAGTTCTCCGAGACGGCGTACGACGGCGTCGGCTTCGGGCTCGGCTTCTCGGTGCTGGTGGACCCGGTCGCCTACAAGGTGCCGGCGTCCGCGGGCGAGTTCGCCTGGGGTGGCGCGGCCAGCACCGCCTTCTGGATCGACCCGGTGGAGCAGGTGACCGCAGCGTTCTACACGCAGCTGCTGCCCTCCAGCACGTACGCGATCCGCACCGAGCTGCGCCAGCTCGTCTACAGCAGCATCGTCGACTGACGGTGAAGCGCCAGGAACCGGGCCTGCTGGCCGAGGAGCGGCAGGCGCTCGAGCAATGGACGGACTTCCACCGCGCGACCCTGCTGCAGAAGTGCGCCGGGCTCGCGCCGGAGCAGCTGAAGACGCGGTCCACGCCGCCGTCGGGGCTGTCGCTGCTCGGCCTGGTCCGGCACATGACCGAGGTCGAGCGCTGGTGGTTCCGGATGCACGCGGCGCAGGAGGACGTCCCCTTCCTCTACTGGAGCGACGCGGCGCCCGAGGGCGACTTCACCGAGGTCCGACGGCGCCGACCCCGGGGCGGACCTCGCCGCGTACCGCGCCGAGTGCGAGGCCTCCCGCAGCGCCGTCGCCGGCCTGCCGCTGGGCCACGTGGTGCCCAGCCGCGGCGACCACCCGGAGCGGGTCCGCAACCTGCGCTGGATCTACCTGCACATGATCGAGGGATACGCCAGGCACAACGGGCACGCCGACCTCGTCCGCGAGCGGATCGACGGCGTGACCGGCGACTAGAACAGCGCGTTCGCCAAGGCCCGGCGGCCGGCGAGGACCCGCGGGTCCTCCGGGTCCAGCACGCTGAGCAGGTCGAGCAGGTGCGTGCGCGCGGTGTCCCGCTCGTCACCCGAGGTGCGGCGGACCAGCCCGACGAGCCGGTCGACGGCCGGCTGTATCTGCTCGCCCAGCACCTCCACGTCCGCCGCCAGCGTCTGCGCCTCCACGTCGTCCGGAGCTGCCTGCGCCGCGCGCAGCACGTCGGCCGGCTCGATGCCGTCCGTCCGCTGGAGCAGCAGCGCGAACGCGCGGCCGGTCGTCGCCTCGGGGTCGGCGGGCTTGCGGTCGAGCAGCGCGTCGTAGGCGGCGATGGCGCCCACCCAGTCGCCCTGCGCGAGCGCGTCCTCGGCCTGCACGAGCTCCGGGTCGGTCGGCATGGGCGGCGGGACGGGCGGCCCGCCGGCCGGACCGGGCAGTCCGGCCTGCTGCGCCGCGGCCAGCACCTGGTCGAGGAAGGAGCGCACGTCGCGCTCGGGCAGCGCACCCGTGAAGCCCTGGATCAGCCGGCCGCCGAGAGCGAGCAGCACCGTCGGGATGCTCTGGATCTGCAGCTGCGTCGACAGGGCTTGGTTCTTGTCGACGTCGATCTTCGCCAGCACCCATGCGCCCCCGTCGGCCGCCGCGAGCCGCTCGAGCACCGGCGACAGCGTCTTGCACGGACCGCACCAGTCGGCCCAGAAGTCGAGCAGCACCGGCACGGTCATCGACCGCTGCAGGACCTCGGTCTCGAACGTCGCCTCCGTCACGTCGATGACGTGGCCCAGCGAGCTCTCCGCCGGGGCCTCGCCGGGCGGAGCGGCAGCCGGCTTCTTCAGCGACGACAGGTCGATCGCGCCGGCGATGTTGAGGTCGGTGGGCCTTCTCTGCATGTCCCTACTCAACACGACCGAGCGGCAGGTGCTTCCTCAGGCGACGGTGCGGAGGTCTCTCGCCGGGTCGGCGAGCAGCGCCGGGTCGACCGCCCGGCCGAGCAGCTTCATCCCGCGGCGCAGGTCGCGGCCGTTGTCGACGGTGACGACGGCGGTGAGCGCCCCCTCGCGGAGGAAGAACCCCGTGTACGGCTCCGCCCGCTCCACGAGCTGATCCTCGGGTCCGTGCCGCCCGGCGTACTGCAGCGTGTGCTCGTACTGGTCCGACCAGAACCAGGTGGGCTCGATAGCCGGCACGGGCAGTCCGAGGACGGCGTGCGCGACCCGGTCCGCCTGTGCGAGCGCGGCGCTGTAGTGCTCGGCGCGGACGCCGTCCACCGCCGCCAGGTCGCCGGCCGCGAACACGCCCTGGGCAGAGGTACGGCCGCCGGCGTCGACCAGCAGCCCGCCGCTCGCTCGCTCGAGCGGGGCTGCCTCCAGCCAGCCGAGCTCCGGTCGCGCGCCGACACCCACCACGACGAGGTCGACGGGCAGCACGGTGCCGTCGACCAGCCGCACCTGCTCGACCCAGCCGCCGCCCTCCAGCGCGGCGACGCCGGCGCCGCCGAGGACGCGAACGCCGTGCGCCTCGTGCCAGCCGCGAACACGGCCGCTGAGCGGCTCGCCGAGGACGGCCCAGATCGGCCCGGGCAGCGCGTCGACCGCGGTCACCTCCAGGCCGAGCGACCGCAGCGTGGCGGACACCTCGCAGCCGATGAACCCGGTCCCGACGACGACCGCAGTGGTCGCGTTCGCGGCGTGCTCGCGCAGCCGATCGGCGTCCTCCGCCGTGCGCAGCTGGTGCACGCCGGTCAGGTCCATCCCGGGGATCGGCGGGCGGACGTTGGTGCTGCCGGTCGCGACGACGAGCACGTCGTAGGGGAGCTCGTCCGCGCCGAGCTGCACGACGCGCCGCTCCACGTCCAGACCGGTCGCCGGCGAACCCAGCCGGAGCTCCACGCCCAGGTCGTCGTAGGTCTGCTGCGGGTGCACCAGCAGCCGGTCCAGGGTCGTGGCGCCCGTCAGGTAGCCCTTGCTCAGGGCGGGGCGCTCGTAGGGCAGGTGGGCCTCGGCGCCGACCAGCGCGATCGGCCCCGCGTGGCCCAGTGCCCGCAGCCTTCCGACGACCGTGCCGCCGGCGAGTCCCGCACCGACGACGACGACACGGGTCACCGCTCCAGCTCGAGCGCACCGTCGCGTACGACGGCCTTCCAGACGTGCAGGGGGTGCTCGGGCGGGCCGTCGAGAACCGCGCCGGTGCGCAGGTCGAAGCGGCCGAAGTGGCACGGGCAGACGAGGGCTCCGTCCTCGACCTCGCCGTCCGACAGTGAGCACTGCTGGTGGGTGCACTCGTCGTCGACGGCGCGCACCTGCCCTTCCACGACGGTCACGGCCACCTTCGTGCCGTGCACCTGCACCGCCACCAGCTCGCCCTCCGCCGGAACCGCCACCCCTTCGAACCTGTGCACATCAGCCTCCCGGTGCGGCGGAGCCGGGCGGCACAGCCGCCCAGCTCCGGTCCGCTACTTGTCGTCCTTCTTCTTGTCGCTCGGCTCGCAGCCGCACTCCTTGCACATGGTCGCCTCCTCTCGCTGGTGCCGCGAGTTCTACTCGCGCTTCTTTCATTAGTCAATGCGTGTTGGAGAAATAGGCGGTACTCTCCGGACCGTGGAGCTGGACCGACTGGCCGTGCTCGCCGAGCCGCAGCGCCGGCGGGTCTACGACGCGCTGCTGGTGGCGCCCGCGCCGCTGACCGTGACCGAGCTGGCCGCGGCGGTGGACAGCAGCCGAACCCTGACGACCTTCCACCTCGCCCGCCTCGCGGAGGCAGGACTGGTGGAGGGGCTCGCACCCGAGGCGGAGCCAGGGCGCCGGGGCCGGCCCTCCTCGCGCTACCGGGTCAGCACCGAGGAGGTCAGCGCGAGCGTGCCGGCTCGGCGGTACGACCTCGTCGCCGAGGTGCTCCTCGACGCTGCCGCGGCGCAGCGCGACGGCGAGCGGCTGACCGATGCCGCGTCCCAGGCGGCGCGGCAGGTCGGCCGGCGGCTCGGCAGCAGCGAACCCGCCGGTCGGGCCGGGCCGATGCGACGCGTCGAGCGACTCCTGGCCCGGCTCGGCTACCTGCCGGTCCGGCGCGGCGGCGAGCTGGTGCTGCGCAACTGCCCGTTCGCGAAGCTGCGCGACCCGCACCTGGAGCTGGTCTGCGGCATCAACGTGTCGCTGGCGAAGGGGCTGCTCGAGGGCACCGGCACGTCGGACGTGCTGGCAGCCGAGCTGCGACCCACCGCCGGCTGCTGCTGCGTGGTCGTCACCCAGAGCTGACGCCCGGCATCGTGTTCACCGGGTGGTCCCCAGCGCCCACAGGTGCTGCACGGCGTAGGCGCGCCACGGGCGCCAGCGCTCGGCGCGCTCGAGCAGCCCACGACCGATCGGAAGCCCCGCCGCCCTGGCCCGGGTGATGACACCGAGATCGGTGGCGAGGAACGCGTCCGCGTCGCCGAGCGCCCGCATCGACCCGCTCGCCGTGCGCAGCGACCAGCCGGCCGGCATGCGTCCGCGCGGCGGCGGTGCTGACCTGCTGGCCGAGCACGACCCGCAGAGCCAGCTCGTGCTCGTCGACGGTCCCGGGTACCCGACGGCCCGGCGCCTTCGCCACCAGCGGCGCGAGCACGGGGTCCTCAGACAGCCGCGCGTCGACGGGGAGGGGTCGGCGTCGAGGTCGAGCAGGCGCCGGCAGCGGGCGACGGCGCTGGCCTGGTCACGCGGGTCCTGCAGCACCAGCGTGCAGCGGACGTGGTCCCGTCGCGGCCTCAGGGCGACCACGGCCCTGCCGTGCGGCAGCCGGAGGGTGCGGCGGTACGCGCCGTCCCGCCACTCCTCCACGCCGGGTACGGCTGTCGCCACGAGGTGGCCGAACAGGTTGTCCGGGAACAGCGGCGCACGGAACGGCAGCCGTACGGTCGTCGCCTCGTCCACGCGCTCAGCCTGCGGCACCGGGCCGCTAGGTCAGTGCTGGACCCCCAGCAGCACCGGTTCGGACCGCGCCGCCTCGTCCTCGTCCTCCGCGAACAGCCGCGAGCGGATCAGGAAGCGCACCCCCTCCGGCGCCTCGACGGAGAAGCCGCTCCCCCGCCCGGGAACGACGTCCACGGTCAGGTGCGTGTGCCGCCAGTACTCGAACTGCGGCCCGCTCATGTAGGACGGCGTGCTGGCGACGAGCCCGAGGTAGACGTCTCGGCTGCCGATCCGGAAGTCGCCGCGCGGGAAGCACATCGGCGAGCTGCCGTCGCAGCAGCCGCCGGACTGGTGGAACAGCAGCGGCCCGTGCTGCTGCTCGAGCCGGGCGATCAGCTCGACCGCTGCAGGGGTCGCCGCCGATGTAGTTGTCGTAGCGGGCGTCGAACTCGACCAGGGCGCCCGGTGTGCCGGGCTGCGCGTAGACCATCGTGTTCCTCCGAACGTGTCCCCGGCGACGTGCCGGGGGTCGGCCCGGACGCTAGGGACGGCCGGTTGGCCGTCGGTTGGTCACGCCTGCGCGCGAGCGACCCTGGCGCGCGCCAGCGACCGGCGCGGGTCCTCCGCCGGCAGCACGTCCACGAGGTGCTCCTGGAGCTGGCTGTCGTACGGGTGCCGGTCGGCGAAGGCCAGCACCGGCGCCACGTCCCGCGACCCGAGGACCGCGTCGCGCAGCGCGACGTCCACGTACTCCCGCCACTCGGCGACGCCGGGTGACTCCGACGCCGGCAGCAGCAGCCCGCCGTAGTAGGCGACTGCCGCGTCGACGTCGCCCCGCCCCAGCGCGTCGAGCACGCGGTGCACGTCCGTGCTGACGGGGGAGGTCAGCCGGTACGGGCGGGACCCGATCGCGCCGCCGAGCAGCGTCCGCAGGTGGGACACCTCGGCCTTCAGCGTCGACGCCGTCACGTGCGCGTCGCCGTAGAGCCGGTCGTGCAGCTGACCGAGCGTCAGCCCGTCGGGGTGCAGGGCCAGCAGCAGCACGATCTCGGACCGGCGGCGGGTCAGCGCCAGCGGCGCCCCGGCGAGCCGGGCCTCCGCGTCCCCCA
>JAODNS010000266.1 GCA_025465145.1 Frankiales bacterium | reverse complement strand
TGACTCACCTCGGTGGGTCGCTGCCGGTGGACTGCAGCCCGGGACGTGCAGGTCGGCGAGGCGGATCTTGCCGAGGTGCCACAGGACGTGGTGTCTTCGGCACAGCAGCACGAGATTGACCACACGTCGCTAATCTGCCCCCATGACATCACAGCCGCGGACCGCGGCGATCTACGCACGGATCAGCAGTGACAGCGCAGGCCTAGGCCTCGGGGTTACTCGACAGTTGGAGGACTGCCGGCGGCTGGCTGCCTCGGCGGGTTGGCAGGTTGAGCAGGAGTACGTGGACAACGACCTGTCCGCGTTCTCCGGCAAGCGCCGGCCCGCCTACGAGCAGATGCTCGATGACCTCCGGGACGGGCTGCGGGACGCCGTGATCTGCTACCACGTCGACCGGCTCACCCGGCGACCGGTGGAGCTCGAGCAGTTCGTCGAGACCGTGGACGCCGCCGGGGTGCGCTACGTCCGGTTCGTCGCGGGCGATATGGACCTGGGCACCGGTGACGGCTTGCTCATCGGGAGGATCATGGCGGCTGTGGCGGCTAGCGAGTCTGCGGCTAAGAGCCGGCGCGTCAAGCGCAAGCTCGACCAAGTCGCCGCCGAGGGAAGACCACACGGCGGCTTCCGACGTCCCTTCGGCTACGACGACGACAAGATCACGGTGCGGCCGGACGAGGCCGCCGTCATACGCGAGCTGGTCGACCGGTTCCTCGCGGGAGAGAGCCTGCGCGCTTTGTGCGGCTGGCTCGACGAAGCCGGCATCCGGACGGTCAGCGGCGGCCCGTGGCGCAGCCCTACGCTGCGCGACCTGCTGGCCGGCGGCCGTATCGCTGGCCTGCGCAAGCACCGCGGCGAGATCGTCGGGCCAGCCATCTGGGAGCCCATAATCACCCCGGCACAACGCGAGCGAGTCCTCGCACGAATGGCGGATCAGGCCAGCAGTGGCCGCCGAGCGCCTCGTACATCGCTGCTAAGCGGGCTGCTGCGTTGCGGACGGTGCGGGGGCAAGTTGTTCGCGTCGCGGAAGGTCACCCGTCGATACGTCTGCATGTCCGGCCCGGACCACGGCGGATGCGGCCGGCTGACAGTCGTTGCGGACCCGCTTGAGCTGCTCATCGCGGAGGCCGTGGTCGAGAGGCTCGACAGCCCGCAGTTCGCCGCCACACTTGCCGGCCGAGTCAGCGAACGCGCCGACGCCAGCGGCCTGGCCGACGCCCTAGCCGAAGATCAGAAGCAACTCGACGACCTCGCGGCGATGCTCGGCAAGGGCGAGATGAGCGCCCGTGAGTGGCGCACTGCCCGCGAGCAGGTCGACAAGCGAATGACCGACCGCAAGCGCCAGCTTGCCGCCGCCACGCAGACGGACGCCTTGCTCGGCCTACCCGGACAAGCGCAGCAGCTACGCGACCGCTGGGACGGACTCACCCTCACCCGGCAGGCCGCCATCGTCCGCGCGCTGGTCGACCACATCGTCATCCAGCCCGGAACCCCTGGTGCCCGCAGCCTCGATCTCAACCGGGTTCGGCCCGTCTGGCGCGCCTGACACCGCCGCCCGCGCCCGTCCGCGCTTTCGCGCTTCCCGAGCGCCGCCGGCCGTCGCCAGGAGCGCTCCCGCACCCCGCAGAACCGTCGCATCAGTGACCTTGCCATCCACCCCCGAGGCCTCACAAGACGCGGCAAGCCACGCATCGAAGCCCGGCGGCCTCACGCTGCCCACGACGCCCACACCGCGGGCGGCCCCTGCCAGTCCTTCTCATTCTGAGAAAGCCAAACGCGATCCGGTTCAACCCCGAAGACAGCCGAGGCCTCATCGAGAACGTTCGGCAGGCTGCGGCCCTCTACACGTAGCCGTCGCGGCTGGAAGCCCTCCGCCACCTCGTAACGATGCATCCCCGGTGCGGCACCGTCGAGGGTCTTGCTCACGTACTTGCCCAGGTAGCGGGCCGCGAGCCGAGCCTCGTCAAGCTCGCCTGATCCGACCGGCAGGTCGCCCAGCAGCTTGATGTGGACCAGGCCTAAGCCCCACGCGTCTCGGATGACGTGCTTGCGGATGTACCGGCCGACCGCAAAGTGCACGTGCAGCCCGTGCCCGCCCGGGTGCCACTCCCCGACCCACAGGTATGGCAGATCGCGGCCGCCCGTCGCCATCCGGAGCCGGCGGAAGAACACCGCAACGTCGTCCCGCAGCTGCTTCAGGTCGTGGCAACCCACGGCGTACGTCAGGGTCGCCAGCCGGTTCAGGCGGTTGCTTGCGCAGTACCGCCGCACCTGGCCGCGAGCACGACGAGCCGCTTCCGAGGCCGCGCGCTCCGGATGCTCCGCATGACCGCGCACACCCGTCGAATGTCGACGCCTGGCGCCGACGAACCCGCCGCCAGCCTCAGCCGCATCCGGGTACACCGTCAACGCCCAACCCGACCGATGCCGGCCCAGCACATCACCAGCCGCGCGACGGAACTCCGCCTGCGCTTGTTGCTCGTCCATCGTCAACCCCAGAGGCACGCACCCGACAGGAAAGGTGCGTCGCTCTCAGCGACAGAACGAAGGCCGAACACGCACGGAGGCCGAGAGCAACGCTCTACCGGCCTCACGATTGGTTAGTTTTCGGACGGTTCGCCCATCCGCTCACACGGGCACTCCCGGCGACTGCGCCCCGTCGCTTCGGAGTGAACCCCGCGCCCCCTGCCACGTCACGAACGTTCCGCGCGTAGCTCTCATAACCCGGGAGCAGGCCCACATTTAGTTCAAGTAGTCCCCAGCCGGTAGGTCGGGGGGCGCACCGCGATGCTGCCATGACCGGCCCCCGCCTGTCAGCGAGTAACGGCACTTCTCCGCGTTTAGGGCTGTCCCCGCACTGCTAGCCATATGCCTGACAACACGAAGGCAACACCAACCAGCGGCAGCAGCAGAGCAAGCCTCAGACGTTGCGCGTCGTTGTCGGGCACGCCGCGCCGCCACTCGTTGACGCGCATGCGCGCGCGTGCGTTAGGAGTCAGCAACACTGCGCCGAAGAAGGCCATCAGGCCACCCACAAGGTGCTCCACGAACCGAGGGTAATGCGGGTTATCCACTCCGAGTTTTGTTGCTACTACAAGTCAAGTGCGCGCCTGCGGCGCGCAACCCCACCGCACGCCAGGCGGCGGGCTCCGCCCCGGTCCCCGCCTGCCGCGCGCTCCGGCGCGCTGCGCGAGCCGTAGCACTTGCCACCGACAGATCCTGGCTCGCTGCCGCTCTGGGGTGCGCTTTGGAATGGACGAGGTTCGTCAGGTCCGTTGGCCCACCGTGCTGCCAGGGAATGACGTGGTGCGGCGTGCACCACGAGGCTGGGCGGCCGCAACCGCGAACGGCGCAGCCGCGGTCCCGTGCCACCAGCGCCCGGTACTGCGCCTCCGTCGCCGTGCGCACCCGCCGCCCGAGGTCGAGCGGGAGCGAGCCCGCCAGCAGGCACCGGGCGAGCGGCGACGCGCAGGACAACCGGTCGAGGGCGCCCTGGCTCAGCACGCGGCCGCCGGCGGTGCGCGCTGCTGCCGCTCCCGGCACGCCCTGCACCGCGTCGACCGATGCGAGGACCAGCAGCTGCACCGGCGCCCCGTGCCGCCGCGGCGCATCGGGCGCACCCACAGCACGCCGGACGAGCCGCCCGAACGCGTCGTGCCGTCGCTGCGCCGGCGTCCGGTCGTCGTCCGCCGCACGGTCCCGTACCGCCTCCGCGTCCAGCGCGTCCGCGAACAGCTCGGCCAGCTCCGGCTCCAGCCAGGCGTCGAGCCGCCCCATGTCGTCCAGCGTCGTCGCGTGGTGCAGCGCCCGCCGGTGGTGCACCTGCTCGGCGGTGTCCCGCGCATGGTCCGGCGCGGCCGCCGCAACACGTGCGGCGAGCTCCCGGGCCAGCGTGAGCGGATCGCAGACCTGCGCGGCCGCGACGAGCATGGCGATGCTGTCCTCGTCCTGCTCCGGCAGCCGCGTCAGCGCGCTGCACAGGACGCCGGCCGCGCGCGTGGACACCCGCCCGCTGGCCAACGCCGCTGCCACCGCCGGCCACTCCCGCAGCGCCCGAGCCAGCGCGAGGTCGCGGCCTGCGTCACCTCGCGTTGCGCCCAGCTCGTCGCGAACCCAACCGGCGGCACTCAGGTGCGCGCCGTCGTCCCAGCCGCCGCTGCGCGCGAACGCCTCCAGCGTCCGCAAGCGCACCCCGTCCAGCCGGCGCGCGGCCAGCTCGAGCGCACGGACCGCGTTCTCCTGCTCGGCCCAGGACACTGCATCCGGGTCGAGTGCCGCCACGGCGTCGATCCCCGCCTGCAGCTGCTCGAACACGGTTGACGTCGGCAGAGCGGTCATGCTCACGAGTGGCACCTCCTTCAACACCCAGCCTGCCCGCCGCAGCCCCGCGCGGGGTCGACGTACCGCCTGCTGTGGACACTGCTCACCGGCGGTGCACAGTGAGGCGGAAGTGTCAGACCCCTCTGCTGCACGACAGGCTCACGCGGCATCCGCGCGCATCCACCGTGCATGCCGTCGATGTGGCCGTCCGGGTCGGCCGTGCACCGTGCCGACTTCAGCGGCATCTGTCCCGCGAACAGGTGAACCTGCGGTAGACCTCTGCCGTGCAGCTCGACGAACTCGACGTGCGCCGCGCGGCCATGGCCTACGTGGCGGAGCGCGCCGAGGCTGCTGGCGGCGTCGTCAGCAGAGCCCAGCTCGAGGGCTTCAGCTACGCCGGCGAGCAGCTCAAGCTGATCGACCAGAGCCGCGGGATCCGGAACCCGCGCCAGCTGACGGCAACGATCTCGATCCTCAGCCAGCCCAAGGGTCCGTACGACGACGTCGAAACACCGGACGGTCTGATCCGGTACGCGTACCGGGACGGAGACCCGAACGGCGGCGACAACCGAAAGCTCCGTCGTGCGGCCGAACTTGGCCTTCCGCTTCTCCTGCTCCGCGGGATCGCCCCAGGCGTCTTCGTCCCCATCCCCGTGTACGTCGTGCGGGACAACCCGGCGGAGCGATACGTGGAGATCGCAGTCGACGAGAGCCTGCGGTTCCTCGCCGACGCGCCACCCACCGAGGACAGGCGCGCGTACGTCGAACGGCTCACGAAGCTTCGCCTGCACCAGCCGGTCTTCCGAGCGCAGGTGCTCGCGGCATACGAGCGGACCTGCTCGATCTGCCGGCTGAAGCACGTCGACCTGCTCGACGCCGCCCACATCCTGTCGGACACAGCCGGCGGACAGCCGGTGGTCCCGAACGGTCTGGCGCTGTGCAAGATCCATCATGCGGCGTATGACCGAGACATCATCGGCATCCGTCCTGACTACGTGGTCCAGGTCCGCGAGGACGTTCTGGCCGAGGTGGACGGGCCGATGCTGAGACACGGCCTGCAGGACGTGCACGGTTGGCGGCTCGGGCTCCCCAAGCGGATCGCGGACCTGCCTGACCAGGACCTGCTCGCGACGCGCTACGCCGGCTTCACGACGGCCTGACGCCGCGATCGGTCCAACACCACGAGTGCGGCAGCGGCAGCGACCGGGTCCTCGTGCTCCCACACCACCACGGGAAGCCGTGCCGGTCCCGGCGAGCTGTGTCGTTGTCGCGCTGGGCGCCGCTCCCGACGGACAGCGAGCTCTGGATCGGTGTCCCGTCGGCCGGTACGCCCGAGGTGCCGCGCAGCCTCCGAGCTCGCCGGCGGCACGTGCAGGAACTGGTACGTCAGCGCCGGATCCCGTACTCGTGCCCGCAGGCCCGGCAGCTCCACTGGGCCGGCTGCTCAGGCAGGACGCAGCCGCCGAAGACGATGTCGGTCCCGTCGTACTCGTTGATGCTCGGCAGCCCCCACACCACCGGTCGCGGCTCAGCCGCGCCGCAGCGCGGACATGCCGGTGCCACCTCAGCCATCGGCGGTCTCGACCTCGTCGTCGAAGGTGACCATGCCGCCGTGAACCGCCGCCAACAGCTGCCCGACGGAGTCCGCCGTCTCCCCCAGCTCGTGGCAGACGGCCGTCAGGTACGCCGGCACCAGCGGCTGGACAGGCAGGAACGCCTCGATCTGCAGCGTCGTGCCGGACAGGAACATGCGGCAGTGCATCAGCCGCTCGTTCGTCGCGTTGATCTCGCGCAGCACGGGCGCCGTGTTCTTCAGCCCGTACACGACGTTCGACCAGATCTTCACCATGTGCCCGCCACGCCCGACGGACAGGTAGTACATCGCCGTTCCGTGCCGGAACGGGTAGTCGCCGTCGCAGTCCTGCCGGACCTCGTCCAGCTCCATCCCCTCCCGCAGCATCCGCTGCAGGTGGGAGTGCGCCATCTGCGTGTAGCTCACCCTCGGCCCCTCTCCTAGACGCGAAGAATCCCAGGCGGGTACGACAGAATCCGGGCTCAGACCTGCCACTGCTCCGCGGCCGCCAGCCGCCGCGCGACAGCCTCGCCGCCCACCTGCCGCAGCTGCTCGAGGTCGCCCACGACCACCAGCTGCGTACGCGCCCGCGACAACCCGACGTACAGCATCTCCTTGGCTCGCGCAGGGTCCCGGAAGCCGTCCACCGCCAGCACGACCACCTGCCGCTCCAGCCCCTTGAACCCGAGCACGTGCCCGTAGAACACGTCGTCCTCGGCGAAGAAGTGGTGCATCTGGCTGATGGCGTGGACCGGCCGTGGCCGCGCAGTCATGGCGGCAGCGGCTCGCGCCGGTGCGCAGGTCCTGCTCGACGACGACCGGGCCTGGGAGCTCCTCGCGGCAGCGCTCGTGCTCGACGTGGCACCCGAGCTGGTGGCGTTGCTGCCACCGCAGCACCGCGCCGCCTGACGCGCGTCGTCAGCCGGCCGGAAGGCCGGAGGGCGCCGAGGTCTGTGCCTCGACGCCCTCCGGCGCGTCGGAGCTAGCTGTCGAGCGAAGTCCGAGTGTCACCCCGAGTGAACTGGTGACATCCCTTACCAGTTGCCAAGGCTGTTATCGCTTACCACCGTTGTAGGGTGGCAACGTGGTAAATGAGCCGGCTGAGGACGCCGCGGGACCAGCAGCGCTGGCGCTCGCACAGCTGGCCGATGACGTCGCACGCGCCCTCTCCTCGTACGCCGGGGCGCT
>JAODNS010000200.1 GCA_025465145.1 Frankiales bacterium | reverse complement strand
AATGGCGCCAAGCGCGCAGCGTGCCGGCCAAGCATTGGTCCGCCATCATTGCCGCCACCGGCCTGACGCTCGCCGACCTCACCGCCGCACCGGCCGCCACGGAGACCCCAGCGATGCCCGTAGCCTCTCAGCCCGGCGCCCCGCCGCCTGGCGCCACCGCGGTCCTCGTGCTCGCGGATGGCAGCGTTTTCTGGGGCGAGGGTTTTGGCGCCCACGCCGCACAGGTCGCCGAGCTCTGCTTCAACACGGGCATGACCGGCTACCAGGAGACGCTGACCGACCCGTCGTACCACCGGCAGGTCGTCGTCATGACTGCCCCGCACGTCGGCAATACCGGGGTCAACGACGAGGACCCCGAGTCCGGCCGGATCTGGGTCAGCGGCTATGTCGTTCGCGACCCCAGCAGGGTCCGGTCCAACTGGCGGAGCAGCCGCACCCTTGACGAGGAGCTCGAGCAGCAGGGCGTCGTGGGCATCAGCGGCGTCGACACCCGGGCCCTGACCCGGCACCTGCGCGAGCGCGGCGCCATGCGCGTCGGCATCTTCAGCGGCGAGGTCCCGAGCGACGCACTGGAGCGGGTGCAGGCCAGCCCCGGCATGAAGGGCGCCGACCTCGCAAAGGAGGTCAGCACCGAGACCGCCTACGTCGTGCCGGCGGTGGGGGAGAAGCGCTTCACCGTCGCCGCGATGGACCTCGGCATCAAGCGACGCACGCCGTGGCACATGGCGCAGGCCGGCTGCGAGGTGCACGTGCTGCCCGCGACCGCCACCGCCGCGGACCTGCTCGCCGTGCAGCCGGACGGCGTCTTCTTCAGCAACGGCCCCGGCGATCCGGCCACAGCCGACTACGCCGTCGACGCGATGCGCGGCGTCCTCGACGCCGACGTGCCCGTGTTCGGCATCTGCTTCGGCAACCAGGTCCTCGGCCGCGCGCTGGGACTCGGGACCTACAAGCTGCAGTACGGCCACCGCGGCGTGAACCAGCCGGTCCAGGAGCTGACCACCGGGCGGGTGCACGTGACCAGCCACAACCATGGCTTCGCGGTGGACGCGCCGGTCGACGGCAGCCCCGTGGAGACGCCGTACGGCCAGGTGCAGGTCAGCCACGTCGACCTCAACGACCAGGTCGTCGAGGGGCTGACGTGTCTGCAGGCCAAGGCCTTCAGCGTCCAGTACCACCCTGAGGCGGCCCCCGGCCCGCACGACGCCACCGGCCTGTTCGCCCAGTTCGCCGACCTGATGGAGCGCTGAGTGCCCCGCCGCGAAGACTTGCAGCACGTCCTGGTCATCGGCTCCGGGCCGATCCTCATCGGACAGGCCGCCGAATTCGACTACTCGGGTACGCAGGCCTGTCGGGTCCTGAAGGCGGAGGGCCTGCGGGTCACGCTCATCAACTCCAACCCGGCGACGATCATGACCGACCCGGAGTTCGCGGACGCCACGTACATCGAGCCGATCACGCCGGAGTACGTCACCAAGGTCATCGCCAAGGAGCGGCCGGACGCGCTGCTCGCGACCCTCGGCGGCCAGACGGCGCTCAACTGCTCCATGGCGCTGCACGACCAGGGGGTGCTGGAGAAGTACGGCGTCGAGCTCATCGGCGCGGACATCGACGCCATCCGCCGCGGCGAGGACCGGATGCGGTTCAAGGAGATCGTCGCGGACATCGGCGCGGAGAGCGCCCGCAGCGCCATCTGCCACTCCATGGACGAGGTGCTCGCGGCCGTCGACGACCTCGGCTACCCGGTCGTCGTGCGGCCCAGCTTCACCATGGGCGGCAGCGGGTCCGGCGTCGCGCACGACCTCGACCAGCTGCACCGGATCGCGGGCGGCGGCCTGCACGCCAGCCCCACCACCGAGGTGCTCCTCGAGGAGTCGATCCTCGGCTGGAAGGAGTACGAGCTCGAGCTGATGCGCGACCGCGCGGACAACGTCGTCGTCATCTGCTCGATCGAGAACCTCGACCCGATGGGCGTCCACACTGGCGACTCCGTG
The DNA here is from genome assembly GCA_025465145.1 of Frankiales bacterium. GTDB lineage: Bacteria > Actinomycetota > Actinomycetes > Mycobacteriales > SCTD01 > RYN-124. Next base: position 11,829 of record JAODNS010000200.1, on the reverse strand, counting down.
ACGGTCGCGCCGGCGATGACGCTGACCGACCGGGAGTACCAGCGGCTGCGCGACATCTCCATCGACGTCATCCGCGCGGTCGGGGTCGACACCGGCGGGTGCAACATCCAGTTCGCCGTCAACCCGGCCGACGGCCGGATCGTCGTCATCGAGATGAACCCGCGGGTCAGCCGCTCCAGCGCGCTTGCCTCCAAGGCCACCGGGTTCCCGATCGCCAAGATCGCCGCGAAGCTCGCCGTGGGTTACACCCTCGACGAGATCCCCAACGACATCACCCGCGAGACCCCCGCCAGCTTCGAGCCCAGCCTCGACTACGTTGTGGTGAAGATCCCGCGGTTCGCGTTCGAGAAGTTCCCGGGCGCCGATCCGGAACTGACGACCACGATGAAGTCCGTCGGCGAGGCCATGGCCATCGGCCGGTCGTTCATCGAGGCGCTGCAGAAGGCGATGCGCTCGCTGGAGCAGGCGCCCAGCGGGTTCTGGGCCGAGCCCGACCCGCCGGGCACCGCCGAGGACGCGCTCGAGATGGCGCGCACACCGCACGACGGCCGGCTGCACACGGTGGAGCGCGCGCTGCGGCTCGGCGCCACCCCGCAGCAGGTCTTCGACGCGACGAAGATCGACCCCTGGTTCATCGACCAGCTGCTCAGCCTGGTCGAGCTGCGCGCGAAGCTCGCGGACGCGCCGGAGCTGGACGAGCACCTGCTGCGCGCGGCCAAGCGGATGGGCTGCAGCGACAAGCAAATCGCGGCCGTACGGGGGATGACCGAGCAGGAGGTCCGCGCGCAGCGGTACGCGATGGGCGTGCGGCCCATCTACAAGACCGTCGACACCTGCGCCGCCGAGTTCGCCGCCCAGACCCCGTACCACTACTCGTCCTACGACGAGGAGACCGAGGTCGCGCCGAGCGACCGCAAGAAGGTGCTCATCCTCGGCAGCGGACCGAACCGCATCGGCCAGGGCATCGAGTTCGACTACGCCTGCGTGCACGCCTCGTTCGCGCTGTCCGCGGCCGGCTACGAGACCGTGATGGTCAACTGCAACCCCGAGACGGTCAGCACCGACTACGACACCAGCGACCGGCTGTACTTCGAGCCGCTGACCGTCGAGGACGTGCTCGAGGTGGTCGCCGCCGAGCAGGCCTCGGGCGACGTGGTCGGCGTCATCGTGCAGCTCGGCGGGCAGACGCCGCTGCGCCTCGCGCAGGAGCTCAAGGACTGCGGCGTGCCGATCGTCGGCACCAGCCCGGAGGCGATCCACCTGGCAGAGGAGCGCGGCGCGTTCGGGGACGTGCTCGTCGCGGCCGGGCTGCCCGCGCCGAAGTACGGAATGGCCCGCTCGTACGACGAGGCGAAGTCGATCGCCGAGAGCGTCGGCTACCCGGTGCTCGTCCGGCCGTCGTACGTCCTCGGCGGCCGCGGGATGGAGATCGTCTACAGCGACGACATGCTCGTCGACTACGTCGAGCGGTCGACCCACATCGGGCCCGACGCACCGGTGCTCGTCGACCGCTTCCTCGAGGACGCCATCGAGATCGACGTCGACGGCCTCTACGACGGCACCGAGCTGTACCTCGCGGGCGTCATGGAGCACATCGAGGAGGCCGGCATCCACTCCGGCGACTCCGCCTGCGCCCTGCCGCCGATCACCCTGGGCAACGCCGACCTCGCCCGCATCCGCACCAGCACCGAGGCGATCGCCAAGGGCGTGGGTGTGCGCGGCCTGCTCAACGTCCAGTACGCGCTGAAGGACGACGTCCTCTACGTCCTCGAGGCCAACCCGCGCGCCAGCCGCACGGTGCCGTTCGTCAGCAAGGCGACCGCGGTGCAGGTCGCGAAGGCAGCCGCCAGGATCATGCTCGGCGGCACGGTCGCGGAGCTGCGCGCCGAGGGGATGCTCCCCGCCACGGGCGACGGCGGGACGCTCCCGTACGACGCCCCGATCTCGGTCAAGGAGGCGGTGCTGCCCTTCGGCCGGTTCCGCGGCGTCGACACGGTTCTCGGCCCGGAGATGAAGTCGACCGGCGAGGTCATGGGCATCGACGCCGTGTTCGGAGCGGCCTTCGCCAAGTCGCAGTCCGCGGCGTACGGCTCGCTGCCGGTCAAGGGGCGGGTCTTCGTCAGCGTCGCGAACCGGGACAAGCGCGCGATGCTCTTCCCGGTCAAGCGGCTCGCCGACCTCGGCTTCGAGATCGTGGCCACCGAGGGCACCGCCGACGTGCTGCGCCGGAACGGCGTCAACGCCACGGTCGTCGGCAAGCACTCGCACGGCCACGGCGACGACGTCGTGCCGATGATCCTGAACGGCGACATCGACCTGGTCTTCAACACCCCTTTCGGGGTCGGGCCGCGGCTCGACGGCTACGAGATCCGCACTGCCTCGGTCACGCGTGGCATCCCGTGCATCACCACGATCCAAGGCGCAGCCGCCTGCGTGCAGGGGATCGAGGCGCTGGTGCGCGGCGACATCGGCGTGAAGTCCCTGCAGGAGCACCACGCGTCCCTCGTCGCCGGGCGCGGCTGATGCCGGTTCAGGTGCAGGGCGAGGTCCTGTCGATCCGCAAGGTGGGCGCCTACAACGCGATGACCGTGGTGGCGCCCGGCATCGCCGAGCTGACCAAGCCGGGTCACTTCGTCGCGCTGCAGGTCGGCGGCCCGGAGTCGAGCATGCTGCTGCGGCGCGCGTTCGCCATCTACGACGTGAAGGAGCGCGGCGTCTACGGCGGCACCGTCGAGTTCGTCTTCTCTGTGCACGGCAAGGGCACGGCGTGGCTCGCCACCCGGCGGCCCCAGGACAAGGTCGACGTCGTCGGGCCGCTGGGCAAGCCGTTCCGGCTGCCTACCCAGCCGGTCAATGCGACGCTGGTCGGAGGCGGCTACGGCAGCGCACCGCTGCTGCCGCTCGCCAACGCGCTGCGCGAGCGGGGCAGCCGGGTCGACTTCGTGCTCGGCGCCGGCAGCGCCGACCGGCTGTTCGGCACGCTCGACGCCAAGCGGATCGGGTCGTCCCTGTCCGTGACGACGGACGACGGCAGCGCGGGGGAGCGCGGCCGGGTGAGCGACGTCCTCCCGGACGTGCTGGACCGGACCCGCGCCGACGTCGTCTACGCCTGCGGGCCGATGGCGATGCTGCGCGCGGTCCACGACCTCGCGGCCGCGCGTGGCATACCCAGCCAGGTGGCCGTGGAGGAATCCATGGCCTGCGGCGTCGGCGTCTGCATGACGTGCGTGCTGCCGGTGGTCGGCGACGACGGCATCAGCCGCATGGTGCGCTCCTGCGTCGAGGGGCCGGTGTTCCTGGGCGAGCGGGTCCGCTGGGACGACGTCGGCACGGTGCCGGAGGACGTGCTCGGCGCTCCGGTGTCGACCGGCGGAGGCCACTGATGAGCGAGCTCACGCTTCGGCCGCGGGAGACGCCGCAGCTGCCTGCGGTCGACCTCAGCACCACGCTCGCCGGCGTCCGGTTCCCGAACCCCGTGTTCACGGCGAGCGGGTGTGCGGCGGCCGGTCAGGAGCTGGACCAGTTCTTCGACGTCACCGCCATCGGCGGCGTCGTCACGAAGTCGATCATGCTGGCGGCGCGGTCCGGACGGGCGACGCCGCGCATGGCCGAGACGCCCAGCGGGATGCTCAACTCCATCGGCCTCCAAGGCCCCGGCATCGAGGCGTTCCTCGACAAGGACCTCAGCTGGTTGGCCGGCCGTGGCGCCCGCGCGGTCGTCTCCATCGCCGGCGGCAGCGTCGAGGACTACGCCAAGCTCGCGATGAAGCTGCGCGGACGGCCCGGCCTGTCCATGGTCGAGGTGAACATCTCCTGCCCCAACGTCGAGGACCGCGGCCAGGTGTTCGCGTGCGACCCGGCGGCCGCCGCGGCAGTCGTGTCCGCCGTACGCCGGAACACCGACAAGGGCGTGCCGGTCTTCGCCAAGCTCTCGCCGGACGTCACCGACATCGCGCTGATCGCCCGGTCCGTCGTCGACGCGGGCGCAGACGGGCTGTCGGTCATCAACACCCTGCTGGGCATGGCGATCGACACCACGACGATGCGTCCCGTCCTCGGCGGTGTCACGGGCGGGCTGTCCGGCCCGGCCATCCGGCCGATCGCCGTTCGCTGCGTCTGGCAGTGCCACGCCGCGCTGCCGGACGTGCCGATCCTCGGCATGGGAGGCATCCGGACCGGCCTCGACGCGCTCGAGTTCCTGCTCGCCGGAGCCAGCGCCGTCAGCGTCGGCACCACCGTCTTCGGCGACCCGACCGCGCCGGTGCGGGTGCTGCACGAGCTGGCCCACGCACTCGCCGAGCGCGGCATCGACCGGCTGTCCGACATCGTCGGACTGGCCCACCAGCCCGCGCAGAAGTACGTCCCGCAGGACCCCGACCCGGTCGGCGACGACCTGCCAGAGGAGAGCTGAGTGCCGCAGACCAAGGCCCCCATCGCCGTCGCGCTCGACGCGCCGGACGTCGAGACCGCCGCGCGCTGGGCCAATGCGGTCACGCCGTACGTGTCGGTGGTGAAGGTCGGGCTGGAGCTGTTCTGCCGCACCGGACCGTCCATCGTCGAGACGGTCCGGGGCGGCACCGGGGTCGGGCTGTTCCTCGACCTGAAGCTGCACGACATCCCCAACACGGTCGCCGGGGCAGCCCGGTCGGTGGCCCGGCTGAAGCCGAAGTACCTGACGGTGCACGCCGGGGGCGGCGCCGCGATGGTCCGCGCCGCGGTCGAGGCCGCGCCCGACGTCTGCATCGCGGCGGTGACCGTGCTGACCAGCCTGAACGACGAGGCGCTCGGCGCGATCGGACTCGCCGGCCCGCCGCAGGACGCGGTGCGGCGGCTGGCGGTGCTCGCGGTCGGGGCCGGCGCGGGCGCCCTGGTGTGCTCGCCTCAGGAGGTCTCGCTCGTCCGCAGCGAAGTCGGTCCGGACGTCGTGCTCATCACGCCCGGCGTACGGCCGGCCGGCGCGGACGCCCAGGACCAGGCGCGGGTCGCGACGCCGGAGCAGGCGCTGCGCGACGGCGCCGACCTGCTCGTCATCGGCCGGCCCATCACGGGCGCGGCCGACCCCGGTGCCGCAGCTGCCCGGATCGCGGCCGCGCTGTCCTAGCCCTGGGTGGGGATGAGCTGCTCGAGCAGCAGCGGACCGATGGCGTCGGCGGAGCCCGGGCGGGCGAGCAGGTACCCCTGCACGAAGCCGCAGCCGTGGGCCACGAGGAAGTCCAGCTGCGCCTGCGTCTCCACGCCCTCGGCCACGACGTCCAGCCCGAGCCCGCGCGTCATCGCCAGCGTGGCCAGCAGGATCGTCGGCGGGCGCCCGTCGTCCACCACCTCCGCGAGGAAGCTCCGGTCCACCTTGAGGATCCGGAAGGGGTGTCGCGACAGCCGCGACAGCGACGAGTACCCGGTGCCGAAGTCGTCCAGCGCCAGCACGATCCCGGCCGCGTCCAGCGCCTGCAGGACCTCGGCCACGACGTCCTCGTCGGAGAAGAACAGGCTCTCGGTCACCTCGGCGACGATGGCGGACGCCGGCAGCCCGTGCCGGCCGACGCACGCCAGCACCGACTGCAGCAGGTCGGGCTCGCGCAGGTGGCGCGCTGAGAAGTTCACGCCGACCTTCAGGTCGGGCACGATCCGGCGCCAGGCGACCATCTGCTCGCAGACCAGCTCGAGGACCTGGCGCTCGAGCTCGACGATCAACCCGGTCCGCTCGGCGACCGGGATGAACTCGCCCGGCCCGACCTCGCCGCGGGTCGGCGACGTCCACCGGGCGAGCGCCTCGATGCCCGTCATCCGCTGCTGCGCGAGGCTGAACACCGGCTGGAAGTGGACGTAGATCTCGCCCTCCTGCAGCGCGCGGTGCAGGTCGGCCTCCAGGGCCACCTGCTCGACCACCCGGCTGTGCATGCGCGCGTCGAAGGTCCGCGTCCGGTTGCCGCCGGCGTCCTTCGCCGCGTACATCGCAGTGTCGGCCTCGCGCAGCAGCTCGCGCGGCGAGCCGCCCAACGGCGTCTGTGCCACCGCCACGCCGGCGCTGGCGCCGAGGAAGAACTCGCGACCGCCGACGACGACGCTCTCGCGCATTGCGCTGACCAGCCGCGCCGCGACGGTGGCCGCGTCCTCCGGCCGGTCCAGGTGGCGCAGCAGGCAGGCGAACTCGTCGCCGCCGAGCCGCGCCACGTCGCAGCTGGCGTGGTTCCCGCCGCGCAGGCAGCGCCGGAGGCGGTCGGCGACCGATACCAGCACCTCGTCGCCCACGTCGTGGCCGAACCCGTCGTTGACCTGCTTGAAGCCGTCGAGGTCGAGGAGCACGACGCCGACGTACCTGCCGTCGGGCGATCCGGCCAGCGCGTGCAGCGCCTCGTCGAACGCGTCCCGGTTGGCGAGCCCGGTGAGGGCGTCGGTGTACGCGCGGTGCCGGAACACCTCGCGCGCCTGACGCAGCTCTGCGGTCCGCAGCTCGACCCGCTGCTCCAGCGAGCGGTGCAGGTCTCGGTTCTCGGCGCGGAGCAGGTGCTGGCGGGCGGCGAGCGAGACGCCCAGCGCCACCACGTACGCGACCATCAGCGCGTCCATGCCGGTCGAGAGCCGACGGGACAGCAGCAGCACCGCGAGGGCGAGCGCGGCCGGCAGCGTCGGCAGCAGGCTGCGTCGCACCGGCGGCAGGTCCGGGGTCACGGGTGAGGGTCGGCCCGCCGCGGCACCGATGAGCAGGAACGAGCCGGCCCAGATCGCGTCCAGCGGCCCGCCGGGGAAGTAGCCCTCGTGCGTGCTGAGCATCGCGTACGTCAGGTCGGAGGCACAGGCGGCGGCGACCCCGACCGCGACGAGGACACCCGGGTGCCGCAGGCCGGCGCGCAGCCGGTCCAGGACCACGAGCACGACGGCAGCGGCCAGCACGTCGAGCGTCGGGTACGCGGTCGCGACCACCCGCGCGAAGCCGTCGACACCGGAGCCGACCGCCGACGACAGCGGCCCGAACCGGGCGAGCAGCAGCAGCGCGGCGGTGGCGGCGACGCCGTCGAGCAGCAGGCGAGCGGCCGGAGCGGCTCGTCGCGGCATGGCCGGCAGGAGCAGCAGTGCGGCGATGCCGAGCACGGAGAAGGTCAGGTAGGCGCCGTCCGCGGGCGACGGGAACGGCGCGGGCGCGTTGTCGCTGCGCAGCTCGAGGTAGTCCCAGTAGGCGCTGCCGCAGCCCCACACGCCGGTCGCGACCGAGAGCAGCCGCCAGGTCCACGCCCACTCGCCGCCGCGGCGAGCCGAGCCACCGCAGCGCCAGGAGGCCGCCAGCGGCGCGAGGACGAACGAGGCCGCGCTGACCACCTGCCGCGCGACCGGGTCGCGCCCGGGCAGGCACACCCAGCACAGGAACAGCGCGAACCCCAGCAGCGCAAGGCCCTCGTACGAGAGCAGACGTCGCCCCCGCATCCGGCCCATGGGGGAGGTCTCGGCCGCGGCATACAAGCCCTGAACCACCCATCAGCACCATCTCGTTGCCTGCGGCGCGCGGGACTCGCTACGTTCGCAGCGCCCGCTCGACCCGCTGACGTCTCCGAGGTGACCCCGGCCGTGGCCCTGCCACCTCTGACCCCCGAGCAGCGGGCAGCCGCGCTGGAGAAGGCCGCCGCAGCCCGGCGGTCGAGGGCCGTGCTGAAGGTCCGGCTGAAGTCGAGCGGCACGAGCCTCGCGGAGGTCCTCGTCTCCGGCGAGACCGACGAGGCCATCGGCAAGATGAAGGTGGAGGCCCTGCTCGAGGCGCTGCCCGGCGTGGGCAAGGTGCGGGCGCAGCGGATCATGGAGCGGCTGGAGATCTCCCCGTCGCGCCGGGTGCGCGGGCTCGGGGCGAAGCAGCGCGAGGCGCTGCAGCGCGAGTTCGGGACGGGATGACCCAGGCCCGACTCACCGTGCTGTCGGGTCCGTCCGGCGTCGGCAAGGGCAGCCTCGTGCGCGTCGTGCGCGAGCAGCACCCGCAGGTGTGGCTGTCGGTCAGCGTCACGACGCGGGCGCCGCGGCCGGGTGAGACGGACGGCGTCGAGTACCGGTTCGTCGACCAGGCCGAGTTCGACCGGATGGCGGCGGCCGGCGAGCTGCTGGAGCACGACGCGCACATGGGGGCGTCGTACGGGACGCCGCGCGGGCCCGTGGAGGAGCAGCTGGCCGCGGGCAACCCGGTCCTGCTCGAGATCGACCTGATGGGCGCGCGCCAGGTGCGGGCGGCGATGCCCGACGCGCAGCTGGTCTTCCTCGCCCCGCCGTCGTTCGACGAGCTCGCGCGGCGGCTGGTCGGGCGCGGCACGGAGGACCCGGCGAAGGTGCGGGTGCGGCTGGACCGGGCGCGGATCGAGATGGCCGCCGAGGACGAGTTCGACGTGGTGGTGGTCAACGACGACCTCGAGGCCGCCGCCGCCCGGCTGGTAGCGTTGATGGAGTTGTCCACAGACTGAGGAGCACCGTGTCCGGCACCGTCGCGAACCCGATCGGCATCACGAACCCCCCGATCGACGAGCTGCTGGCCGCCACCGACTCCAAGTACAGCCTGGTCATCTACGCAGCCAAGCGCGCGCGGCAAATCAACGCCTACTACTCGCAGCTCGGCGAGGGCCTGCTGGAGTACGTCGGCCCGCTGGTCGAGACCGGCGTGCAGGAGAAGCCGCTGAGCATCGCCCTGCGCGAGATCAACGGCGGCCTGCTGACGCACGAGCACGTCGCCGACCCCGCCTAGGACCATGACCCGGCCGCAGGTCGTCCTCGGGGTCTCCGGGGGCATCGCGGCGTACAAGGCGGTCGAGCTGCTCCGCCAGCTGACCGAGTCCGGCCACGACGTCACCGTCGTCCCCACCGCGGCCGCGCTGTCGTTCGTGGGCGAGCCGACCTGGGCGGCACTGTCCGGGCGCCCCGTCGCGACGTCGGTGTGGACCGACGTCCATGAGGTGCCGCACGTCCGGATCGGCCAGGCTGCCGACCTGGTCGTCGTCGCCCCGGCGACCGCGGACCTGCTCGCGAAGGCTGCCGCCGGCCTCGCGGACGACCTGCTCACCAACACGCTGCTGACCGCCCGCTGCCCGGTCGTGTTCGCACCCGCGATGCACACCGAGATGTGGGAGCACCCGGCCACACAGGCGAACGTCGCGACACTGCGGGCCCGCGGCTGCCTCGTCGTCGAGCCCGCGGTGGGCCGACTCACCGGCGCCGACAGCGGCAAGGGCCGGCTGCCCGACCCCGTCGAGCTGGCGGCAGTCTGCCGACGCGTCCTGGCCGGTGTCGACCAGGACCTGGCCGGTCGTCGCGTCGTCGTGTCCGCCGGCGGCACCCGCGAGCACCTGGACCCGGTGCGGTTCCTCGGCAACCGGTCCAGCGGCAAGCAGGGCTGGGCGCTGGCCCGGACGGCACAGGCACGAGGTGCGGAGGTCGTCGTCGTGGCCGCCAACGTCGCGCTGCCGGAGCCGGCCGGCGTCAAGGTCGTGCGCGTCACGAGCGCCCTCGAGCTGCGCGACGCGGTGCTCGCGGAGGCGGTGTCCGCGGACGTCGTCGTGATGGCCGCCGCGGTCGCGGACTACCGCCCGGTCGAGCGGCTCGCGACGAAGCGCAAGAAGACCGACACCCTGCAGGTCGAGCTGGTGCAGAACCCGGACGTGCTGGGCGAGCTGGTCGCTGCGCGCTCAGCCGACCAGGTGCTGGTCGGCTTCGCCGCTGAGACCGGCGACGCGGACGGCAGCGTGCTCGACCACGGTCGGGCGAAGCTCGCCCGCAAGGGCTGCGACCTGCTGGTGGTCAACGAGGTCGGCGAGACGGGGCACCCGACCGGGTTCGAGGGCGAGTCCAACGCCGCCGTCGTGCTCGCCGCGGACGGTGCTGCGGTGGAGGTGCCGCTGGGCAGCAAGGAGGCCCTCGCGGACCGGGTCTGGGACCTCGTACGGGAGCGGCTCCACTAGGCTCGGCCGGGATGGCACTGCGCGCGCCCGCGCGAGCCCGACCCCCGAGGAGACCGATGTCCCGCCGCCTGTTCACGTCCGAGTCGGTCACCGAGGGCCATCCCGACAAGATCGCCGATGCGATCAGCGACTCCATCCTCGACGCGTTGCTGACGCAGGACCCGAAGAGCCGCGTCGCGGTCGAGACCCTCATCACGACTGGTCAGGTGCACATCGCCGGCGAGGTCACCACCGAGGGCTATGCCGACGTCCCGACGATCGTGCGCGAGAAGATCCTCGAGATCGGCTACGACTCCTCCAAAAAGGGCTTCGACGGCGCGTCGTGCGGCGTCAGCGTCTCGATCGGCTCGCAGTCGCCGGACATCGCGCAGGGCGTCGACGACTCGTACGAGTCGCGCGTCGAGAGCAACCGCGACGAGCTGGAGGGCCAGGGCGCCGGTGACCAGGGGCTGATGTTCGGCTTCGCGTGCGACGAGACGCCTGAGCTCATGCCGCTGCCCATCGCGCTCGCGCACCGCCTCGCCAAGCGCCTGTCGCAGGTCCGCAAGGACGGCGCCGTCCCGTACCTGCGTCCCGACGGCAAGACCCAGGTCACGATCGAGTACGCGAACGGCCGCCCGGTGAAGCTGGACACGGTCGTCGTGTCCTCGCAGCACGCCGCCGACATCGACATCGAGACGCTGCTCAAGCCCGACATCGCCGAGCAGGTCATCGGCCCGGAGGTCGCCGGCCTGGACCTCGAGACCGAGGGCTACCGCCTGCTGGTCAACCCGACCGGCCGGTTCGAGATCGGCGGCCCGATGGGCGACGCCGGCCTCACCGGCCGCAAGATCATCGTCGACACCTACGGCGGCTATGCCCGGCACGGTGGCGGCGCCTTCTCCGGCAAGGACCCGTCCAAGGTCGACCGCTCCGCCGCCTACGCCATGCGCTGGGTCGCGAAGAACGTCGTCGCCGCCGGGCTGGCCACCAAGTGCGAGGTCCAGGTCGCGTACGCGATCGGCAAGGCCGAGCCGGTCGGGCTGTTCTGCGACACCTTCGGCACCGGCGTCATCGAGGACCTCGCGCTGCAGGACGCGATCCGCGAGGTGTTCGACCTCCGCCCCGCCGCGATCATCCGCGACCTCGACCTGCTGCGCCCGATCTACGCCCAGACGTCGGCCTACGGCCACTTCGGCCGCGAGCTGCCGGACTTCACGTGGGAGAGCACCGAGCGCGCCGAGCTGCTGAAGAAGGCCGCCGGGCAGTAGCCGGGCCGTCGGAGGGCGCACCTAGCCTTCCGCGCGTGACCCGTTCTCGCCGTGCGCTGAAGCCGCCCGGCGAGGTCGCCGGGCAGCTGCCGGTCGCACGGGTGGCCGTCGACAGCGGGCTGGCACACCTGGACCGGCCGTTCGACTACGCCGTCCCGGCGCTGGTCGACGACGGCGTGCAGCCGGGCGTCCGCGTCCGGGTCCGGTTCGCGGGCCGGCTCGTCGACGGCATCGTGCTCGAGCGGGCGGACGCTTCCGAGCACCAGCTCAGCCAGCTGCACGCGCTGGTCAGTGCGGAGCCGGTGCTCAGCCCGGAGATCGCCGCGCTGGCCCGCGCCGTCGCCGACCGGTCTGCCGGCACGCTGTACGACGTCCTGCGGCTGGCCCTGCCGCCCCGGCACGCCCGCGTCGAGGCCGAGCCGGTCGGGGCCGCTGCCGCGCCGCCCGCTGCCCCCGACCCAGGTTCGTGGGAGCGCTACTCCAACGGGCCGTCGTTCCTGGCCGCCCTCGCCGCCGGCCGCGCTCCGCGGGCGGTGTGGTCCGCGCTGCCCGGGTCGAGCTGGCCCGCCGAGGTCGCCGCAGCCGTACGCGCCTGCACGGCGTCCGGGCGCGGAGTCGTCGTGGTCGTCCCGGACAGCCGGGACCTCGCCCGCGTC
>JAODNS010000188.1 GCA_025465145.1 Frankiales bacterium | reverse complement strand
ACCTGGCCGAGCAGCAGCCAGGCGAAGAGCACGGCGAACAGCACCTCCGTCAGCCCGACGAACGAGGCGAGGCGCGCGCCGAGCAGCCGCGCGCCGACGATGCCGGTCACGTACGCGATCGACGCGGCCAGCAGCGACATGCCCAGGACCGGCACGAGCCAGGACATCCGCGTCGACGCGAGGACGACGTCGGTGCGCGGGGCCGCGAGCGGGAGGACGCCGAGCGCGCCGGCTGCCAGCAGCGCCAGCGCGCCGGTGGCGAGCCCGCCCCACGCGACGACGAGCGGCAGCAGCGCGTCGTCGGTGCCGGACGAGATGACGAAGTACGTGGCCAGGCCGACCGCAGCGCCGAGGCCCCACAGCACGCCGACCGGGTCCGCAGCGCGGCTGCCGAGCAGGTCCATCACCAAGGCCAGGCCTACCAGCGCGGCCAGTCCGCCCAGCCCGGTGAGCCGGCTCGGCCGGTGCCCGTGCCGGGCCCACGTCCAACCGACCACGAGCAGCACGCCGCTGTACTCCAGCAGCAGCGCCACAGACACCGGCAGGTGCTCGACGGCGTTGAAGTAGCAGAGCTGCGCTCCCGCGACGGCCACGACGCCGTACGCGCAGACCGTGCGGGCACCGCGGCGCAGCTGGCCGACCCGGCCACGCAGCAGCAGGAGGGCCGGGACCGTCAGGGAGAGCGCCGCGACGACCACGCGGACGGTCACCGCCGAGCCGGCCGTCCAGCCGGCGTCGAGAAGGCTGGACGCGAACGCACCGGACGTGCCGAAGGAGGCGGCGGAGACGAGCCCGAGGGTCAGCCCGGCGCTGCTGCCGCCGCTGGTGGTCGGCGAGCGCCTGCCAGGAGCTACGCGGTCTCCTCGCGCTGCCGCACCCGGCGCAGCTCGCCGAGAACGCGCGCGCGGAAGGCCGCGTTCTCCTCGCGCCACATCGCCTGGACGCTGCGGTGCACGGTCGTGTCCGCGTCCTCCGTCGCGTCGATCCGGACGGGCTCGGTGCGCGTGTCGGCCATGGCTGCAGTGTGCGCGCCGACACCCCCCGGCTGCCGTACGGACACGCCGCGTTCACCCGACCGGGCGAGCGGGAACGCTCGCGGTATGGACCTCGACAGCGGTGAGAGCGGCCAACAAGCCGACCCGGCGAGCCTGCCGCGGCCGGCGCTGTGGCCGGAGCCGCCGACCGGCCAGGCTCCGGTGCCGATCCGCGGCCGCCAGGACGAGAACGCCGAGGCCCGGGCGCACGTGCGCAGCGCGTACGTCGGGGTCGCCCTGATGTGCGTGGGGCTGGTGCTGGTCTCCGTCGGCGCGGTCGCCCGCACCTGGCTGCCCGCCGCTCTCGGCCTCGCCGTCGGCGTTGCCGGGCTCGTCGTCGCGCTGCGGTCGCGGGTGATGGAGGCCGCAACCGTCGGCGAGGAGGTCCGCGGCGACTGACTACTCGAGCTCGCCGCCCTGCCGACCACCGTCGTCGTCGACCGCGTCGCGCGTGAAGACGAGGGTGGTGTGGCCAATCTCGATGCGGTTGCCGTCCACGAGGGAGGCATTGACGGCCGGCACGCCGTCGACCAGGGTGCCGTTGCGCGAGCCGAGGTCGCGCAGCAGGACCTTCTCGCCGACCTCGAGGACCAGGTGCCGAGGCGACACTGTCGGGTCGTGGAGAAGGACGTCACATCCGTCGGCCCTCCCGACGACGACCTGCCCGGCCGGGAGCGGGACCTCCTGCGCCACCCCCGCCGCCGCGGCGGTGCCGTAGCGGGCGGTCCCGCCAGCGGGGAACGTGAAGCGCGGCCGACCCTCGGGCGGCGGCAGCGGCGCAGCCGCCGGCTCGGGTGCGGCTCGGCGGAACAGGCGCATGCCTGCGGTGTCCCCAGATCCGCCGCCCGCCGAACTAGCGTGGCGCGGATGTCCCTGCTGTCCCGCTACGGCGACCTGCTGCGCACCGGCGGCGCCGGCCCGGCCCTCGCCGCGAGCCTGGTCGGACGGCTGTCGCTGGGCATGACGGGCCTCGGCCTGCTGCTGCTCGTGCGGTCGACCAGCGGCTCGTACGCCACCGCGGGCGCGGTGTGTGCGGCGTACGCGCTGGCCTTCGCGGCCGGCTCGCCGGCGCGGGCGCGCAGCGCCGACCGGCGTGGTCCCGCCGGCGTGGTTGTCCGCTGCGGACTGGTGCACCCGGTTGCGCTCGTCGCGCTGACGGCGCTGGCCACGTCGGGCGCGCCGGTCCTCCTGGTGGGGGTGGCGGCCGTGGCCGCGGGGCTGACGGTGCCGCCGTTCGGGGCGGTCATGCGCGCGCTGTGGGGCGTGCTGGTCGAGGGGCCGGCGCTCGCCACCGCCTTCTCGCTGGAGTCGGTCGCCGTAGAGCTCTGCTTCATCGTCGGGCCGGCGCTGACGGCCGTGCTGGCGACGACGCTGGGTCCGGAGGCCGCGGTGCTGGCCAGCGCGCTTGCGACGCTGGTCGGCGGCCTCGCCCTCGGCCGATCCCGTGCGGTCGGTCGCGTCCGGCCGCACCCGGACGCGGTCCACTCGCTGGCCGGGCCGCTGGCGTCCGCGGCGGTACGGGCGCTGCTGCTGACCGTGCTGTGGGTCGGTGTCGGGTTCGGAGCCGTCGAGGTGGGGCTGCCGGCGTTCGTCGAAGCGGAGGGAACCCGACCCGGTGCGGCCGGGCTGCTGTTCGCCGTGTGGAGCGCCGGCTCGGTCCTCGGCGGGCTCCTCTACGGCGCGCTCGCGCCCAGCCGGCCGGCGGCGCGGCAGGTACGCCCGCTGCTCTGCGCCTTCGCCCTCGGCGGCGCGCTGCCGTTCCTCGCGTGGAACCCGTACGTCATCGGCCTCGCGCTGTTCCTGTACGGCATGACCATCGCGCCGTTCTTCGCCGTGAACTCCTTGCTGCTCAACGGTTCGGCGCCGACCGGCACCGCCACCGAGGCGTTCGCGTGGAGCTCGAGCATGGTCTTCGCGGGCGTGGCGCTCGGGAGCGCGCTGGCTGGCCTTCTCGTCGAGTCGACCGGTCCGCAGGCCGCGCTCGCTCTCACCGCCGTCGCCGGAGCGCTGACCCTGGCCACGTCGCTGGCCGGCCGGCGCTGGGTCAGCGCAGGCTGACCAGTCGTGCCGCCCAGAGCTCGCAGCTAGGTCGTCAGCCGGCGCGCGAGCGAGGCGGCGGCGAGCAGCTGCAGGCCGGACGTCGTCGTCGGCTCCAGGCCAGTCAGCTCGACGATCCGCTTGAGCCGGTAGTCCAGCGTGTTCGGGTGCACGTGCAACGCCGCAGCCGTCCGCCGGCGGTCGAGGTCCTCGGCCAGGTAGGCGTCGAGCGTCAGCAGCAGGTCCGGGTTGCGCTCCAGCGGGTCGAGCAGCGCGGACAGCTCGGCGCCGGCGTCGGACGGGTGCGTCAGCTGGTACTCGAGCAGCACGTCGCGCAGCACGTACAGCCCCGGCGGCCGGCCCAGCCGCGCCACCAGCCGCAGGACGTCGCGGGCCTGGGCGCTGGCGGAAGCGAGCCCGCCGGTGGCGTCGGTGCACGCGGCCGCCGCGCGCACGGGTGCGCCCGCCGCCTCCTGCAGCCGCTCGAGCAGCGCGGGCAGCCGGTCGACCTCGCCGTCGCCCTCGGGCAGGAAGACCGTCCCACCGCCGGGGTCGAGCAGACCGAGAACGGGGTCGCCGGCGTGCGCGTCCAGCCGGGCCTGCACGCGCCGCACCTTGCGGCGTGCGGCAACAGCACCGGCGACGCCCGGCGCCTTCTCGTCCACGTGCTCACCGAGCTCGAGGGCGAGGACCGCCCAGCGCTGCGCCAGGTCGACGCCCGCACGCGCGGCGAGCGCCTCGGCCGGCTGGCCGGAGAGCATCGCGGCGGCGAGGGCCCGCCGGACGTCCCGCTCCTCGCCGGAGATCGCCTGCTGCTCCTCGAGGTAGGCAGTCGCGACCGCGCCGGTCACCGCCTGGATGTAGAGCTGCACCCGGTCGGCCGCGGCGATGAGCTGCTCGGTCTCCTCCGGCCTCGCCTCCGCGACGAGCGCGGCCCAGCCGATGCGCCCGCCGATGTGGTACGCCTGCAGCACGGCGTCGAGCGGCACGCGCTCCTGCGCGCGGCGGGCCGCCGAGCCGCGCGGCTCGGCCAGCTCCTCCTCCGTCGGCAGCCGGTCCTCCTGCAGCGTCGCGAAGAACGCGCGCAGGTTGTCCTTGCAGATCTCGAGGATCTCGCCGTCGAGCAGCTCGCGCGGCAGCCGCTCGTAGAACGGCACGTCCGACAGGAACGTGTCGATCATCCGGACGGCGAGCCGGGGCAGCTGCCGCTGCACGCGCCCGTACAGGCTGCCGTCGCTCATGGCCGCAGTCTTGCGCGTCCGGTCAACCTGTCACGATCGACCCCGTGCGCGCCGTCACCCTGCCCTCGTACGGAGGGCCCGAGGTCCTCACCGTCGCCGACGTCCCCGACCCCGAGCTGCAGCCCGGCGAGGTGCTGGTCGACGTGGTCGCGACCGCCGTCAACCGGGCGGATCTCCTGCAGCGCATGGGGTTCTACGAGCCGCCGCCGGGCGCCTCGCGCTTCCCGGGCCTGGAGTGCTCGGGCCGCATCGCGGCTCTGGGCGCCGACGTGGCCGGCTGGCAGGTGGGCGACGAGGTGTGCGCCTTGCTGTCCGGCGGCGGGTACGCCGAGCGGGTCGCGGTGCCGGCCGGTCAGCTGCTGCCCGCCCCCGCCGGGCTGTCGCTCGTCGAGGCGGCCGGGTTGCCGGAGGTCGCCTGCACGGTGTGGAGCAACGTCTTCCAGCTCGCCGCGCTGCAGCCCGGTGAGCTGCTGCTCGTGCACGGCGGGACCTCCGGCATCGGGACGATGGCGATCCAGCTCGCGGTGAGGCACGGCGCGCGGGTGCTGTGCACGGTCGGCTCGCCGGAGAAGGCGGCGCGGGCCGAGGAGCTCGGCGCGGAGCGGGCTGTCCGCTACCGGGACGAGGACTTCGTCGAGGTGGTCCGTTCGTTGACCCGCGGCGGCGGCGCGGACGTGGTGCTCGACAACATGGGGGCGAAGTACCTGGCCCGCAACGTGTCCGCGCTCGCGACCGGTGGCCGGCTGGTCGTCATCGGGCTGCAGGGCGGGACGAAGGGCGAGCTGGACCTCGCCGCGCTGCTGGGCAAGCGCGCGTCCGTGCACGCCACGTCGCTGCGCGCCCGCCCGCTGGACGAGAAGGCGGCGATCGTCGAGGCGGTGCTGGCCGCGGTGTGGCCGGCCGTCGAGGCGGGCGAGGTGCGGCCGGTCGTGGACACGGTGCTGCCGCTCGAGCAGGTGGCCGACGCGCACCGCCTCATGGAGGGGAGCACGCACGTCGGGAAGATCCTGCTGACCCTCGACTAGCGGCGCGGGTTCACGATCGGCAGGCCTCCGGCCGCGACGACGGCCTTGGACAGCGGTGTGAGCAGCTCGCGCAGCCGGTCGGTGCGCTCCTGGCCGAGGTGCTCCCACGGCGCGAGCGCGAGCTGGTCGGTCTGCTCCTCGACCGCCTCACGGGCAGCGCTGCCGGCCTCGGTGAGCCCGCCGTCGCCGTCCACCCAGCCGCGGTCTGCGAGCTGCGCGGCAGCAGCGGCCCACTCCTCCGCCGACCACGCCCGGGACTGCTGCAGGAAGGTCGTCATCGCACCGCCGGTGTAGGCGGCGTGCAGCACGAGCGCCTGCGTCGCGGTGATGCGGGCACCGACCAGCGCGGCCAGGTGCCCGTCGCCGCGGAACTCGCGCAGCACGGCGATCCCGTGCCACAGCGCCACGTGCGGCTCGGCGGGCTCGGGCAGCGCGGCGTGGCCGGCGTACAGCGGCCTCCCCTCGGGACTGCAGCCGGCGCAGGCGGTGCGCACCAGGTCGAGCGCCTCCGCGACGTCGTCGAGCTGGTGCGGAGCCATGCGGCGCAACGCCCGGTCGGCGCCGCGGTACCGGGCCGCGAGAACCGCCTCCGGCGTGGTCTTCGTCCATGCCTCGGCCATGCCCAACTGCACGGCCAGCGGGGAGAAGCCGAAGAAGGTCGCCTGCACGACCTGCCACGGCACGACACCGAGGGCGGCCGCGCGGGACGGGAAGTACAGCTCGGCCTGACCGGACAGGCCGAGGGCCTCGTACTCCTGCTTGGCCTCGGGCGCGAAGTAGATCATCGCGTGCGCCGGCTCGAGGACCTTGTGCATCTGCCTGCTGGCCGAGCTGTCCATCACAGCGCCCCCAGGAGCCGGTCGACGTCGTCGTCGGTCGTGTAGCAGACCACCCCGGCGCGGACGGCCCCGCCGGAGTCGTCGAGGCCGACCCGGCGCATCAGCTCGATCGCGTAGTAGTTGCCGGCCCACACCGCGACCGCCGCCTCGCCGAGCTGCTTGGCGACCTGCTGCGGCGTGCGACCGTCGACGG
>JAODNS010000186.1 GCA_025465145.1 Frankiales bacterium | reverse complement strand
GCTGCTGCCCGGCAGTCCGGGGGTGGAGACCGCCGCGCCCGCCGAGCCGGTGCTGCTGCCGGCCGCGGTGGCGCAGGAGCTGGCCGCCGCCGTCTCGGCGGCCGTGGACAACGCGCTGGTCCACGGCGGCGGGCGGGCCTGGCTGCTGGTCGAGGACCTGGCCGAAGAAGTGGTGGTCTGCGTCCGCGACGACGGCCCCGGCATCCCGACGGGGCGGATGGAGCAGGCGGCGAGGGACGGCCGGATGGGCGTGGCGCGCTCGATCCGCGGCCGGGTGGAGGACCTCGGTGGGACGGTCAGCGTCGGAAGCGCGCCGGGGCAGGGGACGGAGGTGGAGCTGCGTGTCCGACGGTGAGCTCCGGCTCGTGGTGGCCGACGACCACCCGATCTGGCGCGACGCGGTGGAGCGCGACCTGGCCGCGGCCGGGCTCGTCGTCGTCGGCGCTGCCGGCGACGGCGACAAGGCGGTCCGCGTCTGCACGGCCACCCGCCCGGATGTCCTGGTGTGCGACCTGCAGATGCCCGGCCGCTCCGGTGTCGAGGTGACGCGGGCGGTCGTACCGCTCGGCGTGAAGGTCCTCGTCCTGTCGGCGAGTGGCGAGCAGGCCGACGTGCTGGAGGCGGTCAAGGCCGGCGCGACCGGCTACCTGCTGAAGTCGGCGTCCGCGCCCGAGCTGGTCGACGCGGTCCGGCGGACGGCTGCAGGCGAGGCGGTCTTCACCAGCGGCCTGGCCGGGCTGGTGCTGGGTGAGTACCGCCGTACCGAGTCCGATGCCGGTGCGCCGCGCCTGACCGACCGCGAGACGGAGGTGCTGCGGCTGGTCGCCAAGGGGCTGACGGCCAAGCAGGTGGCGGAGCGGCTGAGCCTGAGCCACCGCACGGTCGAGAACCACGTGCAGAACGCGCTGACCACGCTGCAGCTGCACAACCGCGTGCAGCTCGTCCGCTACGCCGTCGACAAGGGCCTGGTTACCGAATGACCCCTTGACGTCCTAATACCGTTAGGACATGCTCCCGTCGTGAGTGCAGCAGCGGTACCCCTCGACCGGCGCGGCCGGCGCCGCCTCGAGACGATCGAGGAGGTCCTCGACATCGCCGCGGCGATCATGCGCGAGCAGGGCGTCGCCGGACTGGCCATCGGCGAGATCGCGCGGCGCATGGGCATCCGGCCGCCGTCGCTGTACGTCTACTTCCCGTCGAAGAACGCCCTGTACGACGCGCTGTTCGCCCGCGGCGCCCGGCTCGTGCTCGCCCGCATGGAGCAGGTCAACGCCGAGCTGGCGGACGAGCAGGATGCCGACCTGCAGCAGCACCTGGTGGGTGCCGCCAGGGGGATGGTGGGCTGGGCGCTCGAGCAGCCGGAGTACGCGCAGCTGCTGTTCTGGCGGCCTGTTCCAGGCTTCGAGCCCTCTCCGGACGCGTACGAGCCGGCGGTCCGGCTCGTGGAGACCGGCACGGGCTGGCTCACCGGCCTTCGCGACCGCGGCCTGCTGCGCCCGGACGTGTCGGTGGCTGATGCGCTGCGCGACTGGACCGTCCTGACCTCCGGCATCGTCAGCCAGCAGCTCTCGAACGAGCCCGGCGGCACGCTTGACGCCGGCCGCTTCACCGCCGCGATCCCCAGCCTGGTCGCGATGTTCACCGCGCAGTACGGCGCGCCCGCGCCGACCGCCACCCCCGCTCCCCGTCCCCGGAGGACCCGCCGTGCCGACCCACGCTGACGCCCCGCCCACGACCGCCGCGACCCGCCGTTCTGCCCTGGACCGCTCGGCGGCCATGACGCTCGCCGCCGACGAGTACGCCCGGTTCGCCGAGCAGCTCGCCGCGCTCGCTCCGGAGGACTGGAACCGCCCCACCGCGTGTCCGGCGTGGGACGTCCACGCCCTGGCCTGCCACGTCCTCGGCATGGCCGAGATGTTTGCCTCGCCGGTCGAGCAGGTGCGGCAGTTGGCGGCGGCCAAGCGCGCCGGCGGGCTGCTGGTGGACGCGCTGACGGCCCTGCAGGTCGAGAAGCACCGCGCGCGGACCCCCGCAGACCTCGTGGAGCGCATGGCTGCCATCGGCCCCAGAGCCGCGCGCGGCCGCCGCCGGACGCCCGCCCCGATGCGGCGGCTGGTGACGCTGAAGGGCCAGCCGGTCGACGAGACCGGCAGCGTCACGGAGCCGTGGGCGCTCGGCTACCTGGTCGACGTCATCCTGACGCGCGACACCTGGATGCACCGGTCCGACGTCTGCCACGCCACGGGCCGGCCGATGGTCCGCACCGCCGGCCACGACGGCGTGCTCGTCGCCGACATCGTGCAGGAGTGGGCGGAGCGGCACGGGCAGCCCTGCACCCTCGTCCTCGCCGGGCCGGCCGGCGGCAGCTGGACGTGGGGCGACGGCGGCCCGACGTACGAGCTCGACGCGGTCGAGTTCTGTCGCGTCCTGTCCGGCCGCGGCGCGGGCGAGGGCCTGCTCGTCACCCGGGTGCCCTTCTAGAAACCCAGGGCGGTCCCGTTGACGTTGCCGTACGTGTCCTGGATCCCGCCGACCGCTATGGCCGCTTTCTCGCCGGGGTTGAGCGCGGTCGGCGCGGTCCAGCGGGTGCCGTCGAAGCTCGCCGGCACCTGCCGGGCGGTCCCGTCCGCCTGGGTCACCGTGACGACGGCGGACGCGACGGTTCCGGTTGTCGCCCACGGGCGGAACGTGCAGACGACGCAGTACGTCTTGCGGTCGTCCACCTTGATCGTCCGGAACGGTGACGCGTAGGTCTTCGGGTAGCCGATCGGCGCCACCTGGAACGAGACGCTGCCGTCCGGGTTGACCGTCGCGCCCGATGCGGTGATGCCGGCCCAGGGTCCGACGTGGAACGGCGTCGACGTCAGCTGGTACGGCTTCGTGTCACCGGCGGCGCGCGAGGCACCGTCGACCACGAACCGGTAGTCGCCCACCGGCGTCGAGCCGAGGCGCGCGGGGAACCCGTCGAAGGCCTCGAACTGCGCGGTCCACAGCCACTCCTGCGACCCGGTGCGGGTGTCGGCGACGCCCTGCACCCCCTGCGGGAAGGCGACCTTCGTCTGCACCTCGCCGGTCATGTCCGCGAACGTCTGCCAGCGGCCGTCGACCTGCCGCTCGACCCGGACGACCGGGTCGTCGATCGCGTTCGAGCCGCCGCGCCAGCTGAACAGCGCGGCGCCGAAGCGGGTGAGGTCCTTCGGCTGCGACGTCGCGGCGACCGGCCCCTTGTCGTCGGGCAGCGAGGCGAGGAACGCGTCGTACGCCTTGCCGGACTCGGCGCCGATGACGGCGGCGAGGGCGGCCTGCCGGACCTCGTCGGCCTGGCCCTGCGCGTCGTTCGGCTCCGGCGCGAGGGCGGGGCCGCCCTTGAGAGCGCCGGCCATGCGGACCAGGCGCGTCGACATGTAGTCGGCCGTGTGCGAGCCGTAGGAGGTGAGCGCCTTGCGGTACGAGTCGCGGCTCATGTACTCGCGGTAGGAGACGGTGTAGCCGTTGTAGTCACCGGCATGGCCGACGCCGACCGGCAGCGCGAACCCGCGCGTGGCCGGCAGCTCCTCCTTGGTGAAGTTGCCCTTGATGAGCTTCGGATCGGTCGGCTCGGAGTTCGCCTGCGCGGCGTACGCCGGGTCGTCCCAGCCCTTCGCGTCGTTGTGGACCTGCGCGACCATGCGGTCGTACGCCGCCTTCGTCACGGGCTTGCCGTTGCAGGTGTAGGCGGTGCCGGCGGGCGTGCACGCCGACGTCCAGTCGTAGCCGTCCCAGATGTCGCCGGTCACGTCGTTGGCGCGGCTCTCCAGGTTCTTGATGATGTCGACCTGCGCCTCGCAGGCGCACAAGGCGAGCAGCATCTCGCCGAGGCGGAACACCTGCAGCTTGAGCCGGGTGTTCTCCTCGACGGCCGGGAAACCGGGCGCGTCGTAGTGGTCCGGGACCGGGACGCCGTGCAGCTTCAGCTCGTTGACGACCGGGTTGTCCTGGCGGTCGAGGTCGCCGCGCGCGCAGTCCGGCAGGCCGGCGGCCGGGACGCCCGGGTCACCCGAGTAGGTCGGCTCGCTGCGGCAGTTGGACACGCTCGGGTACGGGTGGCTCACCGGACCGGGCGTCCAGCGGGTGAGGGCCTGGACGGGGAAGTCGCTGCTGTACGGGACCTGCGCGGCCTCCGTCGTGGCGACCTGCGCCGCCTGCCCGACCGCGTCGGCCATGAGCCGGGCGCCGCGCTCCATCTGCGCGTAGCCGGCGTGCGCGTAGGCCCGGTAGCTGCCGTCGGCGAGCTTCTCCGGGTTGCCGCGGTCGTACGGGCCCTCGCTGCTGCCGACGTCGCCCTGGCTGACGACGAGTGGCGCGCCGAGGTCGCGCTCCACGAACCGCTCGAGCGCACCGACGTAGTCGGCGGTGTGCAGCCCGTAGCCCTCGAGCGACTCCGGGTGCTCGCCGAAGTTGGACCAGAACGCGATCGGCTCGCCGCCCTTGCCCTTGCGCCCCTTGCCGAGGGTGTCGAAGCGCATCACGACCAGGCCCGTGTCACCGAACGCGCGCGGGTAGCCGGCCGGGCTGCCGTCGTCGGCCGTGGCCGGGCCGACGATGTTGTCCTTCATCGTCGTGAAGTCGACGGTCGTGGCCGCCATCCGGGCGGGCTGCAGCGTGGCGGCCGCCTGCTCGATGGCTGCCGCCATGCTCCGCGCCTGGTACTCGAACATCCGCTGGTCGAACGCGTCCTGGAACGCCCAGACACCCGGCGACGTCGTCGAGTAGTACGGCGAGGAGTGGTCGTGCGTGACGCCGTACAGGATGTTCTCGTAGGTGACCTTCGACGTGCCGGCGGCGTCGAGGAGCTGCCCGACGCGGCGCAGCAGCAGGTCCTGCGCGAGGTAGTTGTCGGTCTTGAGCAGCGCGATGCGGGTGCCGTCCGTGCCCTCGACCACGATCGCGCGCGCGGTCAGCCGCGACTGGACGCCGTACGACGGCTCCTTGGTCGTGGAGAACGCGTGCGGGTCGACGTCACCGTCGACGCTGTTGGCGAGCGACGCGTGCGGGTCGGAGTACTGCCCGGCCGCTGCACCGACGTTCCAGGTGGCGTCGCTGACGCCGACGCCGGCGCGGATGGTCCGCTCGGCCGTGCTGTTCTGCTTGGCGAGGGCAAGGGTCGGCACCCCCACCGCGAGCAGGGCGGTCACGGCGAGGAGGGCGGGGAGCCGGCGCATCCGGACTGTTTCGACGCGGCTGCGCCATCTCCCGCTGTGACGCAGCACCAACCGGCTTGTTACGCGTCCCAGCCGCCGGCCCGCTCGAGGGCCCGCGACCACCGCACGTGGCTGCCGTCGTCGCGCACGCCGGGGACCGGGTCGAAGCGGCGGTCGAGCCGCCACGTCTCCGCGAGCTCGGCGGTGCTGGACCAGACGCCCGTGCCGAGGCCGGCCAGGAAGGCGGCGCCCAGGGCGGTCGTCTCGAGCACCTCCGGCCGCTGCACCGGCACCCCGAGCTGGTCGGACTGCGTCTGGCACAGCAGGTCGTTCGCGGAGGCGCCGCCGTCGACCTGCAGCAGCGGCACCTCGATGCCCGCCTCCGCGGTCATGGCGTCCACGACGTCGCGTACCTCGAAGGCGATGGCGTCCAGCGTCGCCCGCGCGAGGTGGGCGCGGGTTGTTCCGCGGGTGATGCCGAGGATCGTTCCGCGCGCGTCGGGGTCCCAGTGCGGCGCGCCGAGGCCGGTCAGCGCGGGGACGAACACGACGCCGCCGCTGTCGGGGACCGACCGGGCCAGCGCCTCGACCTCGCCCGCGGTCCCGATCAGCTGCAGCCCGTCGCGCAGCCACTGCACGGCGGAGCCGGTGACGAAGACCGAGCCCTCGAGCGCGTAGACCAGGGCGCCGTCCGGCCCCATCCACGCGACCGTCGTCAGGAGCCGGTCGGACAGGACCGGCTCGGAGCCGGTGTTGACCAGCACGAACGACCCCGTGCCGTACGTGCACTTCGACCGGCCGGCCTCGTAGCAGCCCTGCCCGAACAGCGCGGCCTGCTGGTCGCCGGCGATCCCCGCGATCGGCAGGTCGAGGCCGAGGAACGCGCTCGGGTCGGTGCGGCTGACCTCCCCGTACGACGGCACGACCTCCGGCAGAGCCGACCGCGGGACGCCGAACAGCTCGCACAGCTCGTCGCTCCAGCCGCCCGCACGCAGGTCGTACAGGAGCGTGCGGCTGGCGTTGGACGCGTCTGTGACGTGCCGCGCGCCGCCGGTGAGGCGGGCGATGACGTACGCGTCCACCGTGCCGACGACGAGGTGCCCGCCGGTCACCCCCGCCCACGTCTGCGGCTCGTGCTCGGCGAG
Organism: Frankiales bacterium; assembly: GCA_025465145.1. GTDB lineage: Bacteria > Actinomycetota > Actinomycetes > Mycobacteriales > SCTD01 > RYN-124. The sequence continues at coordinate 9,848 of JAODNS010000186.1, read as the reverse complement.
CCAGGTGAGCTTGCTGGCGGTGAAGTACGGGTCGAGCCGCAGGCCGGTGAGCTCCGCGACCCGAGGCTCGGAGCCGGCGTCCTTGAGCCGCTCGCAGATCCCGGTCGTGGGGCGGTCCTGCCAGACGATCGCGCGGCGGGGGGCGGACAGCCGCTGCCGGTCCCACAGCACCGCCGTCTCGCGCTGGTTGGTGATCCCGACGGCGGTGACCGGCTGGTCGTCCCTCATCCGGTGCAGCGCGACCCGGCACGCCTGCAGCGTGCTGACCCAGATCTCCTCGGGCTCGTGCTCGACCCAGCCCGGCTTCGGGAAGTGCTGCGGGAACTCCTGGTAGCCGCGGCTCAGGACGCGCCCGTCCTCGCCCACCACCAGCGCCGTCACGCCGGTCGTGCCGGCGTCGATGGCGAGGACGCTCATCTCAGGAACCCGCTTCGCGCAGCTTCTCCAGCACCACCGGGTCGATCGCGCCCTCGACCATGCGCTCCTCGTAGTTCTCCACGCCGGCCCATGCCTCGAGGCTGCCGTAGCCGAGCGCCCGAAGCCGGTCCTCGACCTCGGTGGCGAGGTCGCCGACCAGCGGCAGCACGTCGTCCGGGTGCGGCTTGCCGAAGTAGAGCTCGTACAGGTCGAGCAGCCTTCCTAGCTCGGGCACCGGGTCGGCGTGGTCGTCCACGCGGACGTCGACGAGGACGTCACTGCCACCCCCGTAGCCGCCGTTCTCGCTGACGACGAACAGCGCTGCGCTCTGCCGTCCGCGCTTGTCGCCACCCGCGCGGTCCGCGGCGAGCAGCGCCTGGAACAGCCGGTGTGAGAGCGGACCGGCCGTGCCCTCGTAGGCCTCGGCCAGGGCGTCGACCACCTCCGGCCCGGTCAGGATGTTGCCCTGCGCGGCGTAGCCCTCGCCGGTGCGGCCGCCGGCCCAGGCGTTGCAGGCCGTGCCGGTGAACGTGGCCGCGCCGCCGTCGCGGTCGACGACGCCGAGCTGCCGCTGGTCGCGCAGCTCGTCGGCGGACGTGAGCTTCTCGACGACCTCCTGCGCGGACAGCCCGCGGTGGAGCAGGTGCAGCCCGTCGGCCTTGTACGCGAGGTTCGCGAAGGACTGCGTCGCGAGGGCGCCCACGCCGTAGCGCGCGGCCGGCACCGCCGCACCGACGGCGAGGAACTTGCTGGCGACGGCCACGCCCCACTGGGCGCCGTCTGCGCTGCGGGCCACGATCGAGAACGTCATGGTCTGCGACCCTAATCGCGTCGGGGCCGACCCTGGTGCGACGACCAGCACCAGTCCGTGCGCCGACGCGGGGCCGCCGGGCACCGTCCGCGCTCGCTGGCGGCCGGTGGGTGCGGATCGTCGCGACGCGCGCACGGGCAGGATGGAGCTGTGCGCTTCTTCTACGACGCCGAGTTCGGGGTCACCGCCCCCGACGTCACGCTGATCTCGATCGGCGTCGTCGCCGAGGACGGCCGGGAGTACTACGCGGTGTCCAGCGAGTTCGACCCGATGTCCGTGCACCCGTGGGTGCGCGACAACGTGCTGCCGCAGCTCCCGCCGGCGTCGACCTGGCGGCCGCGGAGCCAGATCCGCGACGAGCTACAGGAGTTCCTCGGCAAGGACCCGGTGCTGTGGGCCTGGTACGGCGCGTACGACCACGTGGCGCTGTGCCAGTTGTGGGGCGCGATGCCGGAGCTGCCGCGCGCGATCCCGCGGTTCACGATGGACGTGCGGCAGCTGTGGGAGCACCTGGGCCGGCCGCCGATGCCGACCCAGGAGAGCGGGCTGCACGACGCCCTCGCCGACGCCCGGCACTGCAAGGTGCGGTGGGAGGCGCTGGCCGAGAAGGCGTACGCGCTGGGGCTCGAGGTCTAGATCCGCGCGTGGATCCCGAGCAGCACCAGGGGCCACAGCAGGACGGCGAGCGCCGCCGAGACGATGTCGTCGATGCGGTGCAGGTCGCCGAAGAAGTCGCGCTGCGCGGCGACGACGCAGCCGATGACCACGTAGACGAAGACGCCGAGAGATATGCGCACGGGCCGACCGTAGTGCGCGTACGGTGCGATCTCGCGCTACCCCGGAGGAGTCGTCGTGTCCGACAAGTCACCGAAGAAGGACTCCAGCAAGAAGGAGGGCAAGTCCCTCAAGGAGAAGCGCTCCGCGAAGAAGATCAAGCAGGCCGACAAGGCGTCCAAGAACGCCTAGGGCGGTGGCGTTCTGGCGGACGCAGGTCGTCCCGCGCCTCGTCGAGGTCGGGCTCTCGCTCAAGAGCACGGCCGAGCCGCGGGCGCGCGTGTGCGCCGGGCTGTCCGGCACCGTGCTCGAGCTGGGCTTCGGCTCCGGCCTCAACGCGACCTTCTACCCGCCTGCCGTCACCGAGGTGCTGGCGGTCGAGCCGTCGGACGTCGCGTGGGGGCGGGCGGCGGAGCGGAACGCCGCCCTGAGCATCCCGGTGCGGCGCGTCGGCCTCGACGGCCAGGCGCTGCCACTGGCGGACGGCAGCGCGGACTGCGCGCTGTCCACGTGGACGCTCTGCACGATCCCTGACGTGGAGAAGGCGCTGGCCGAGGTGAAGCGGGTGCTGCGGCCCGGCGGGACGCTGCACTTCGTCGAGCACGGCCGCGCCCCCTCTGCCGGCGTGGAGACGTGGCAGCACCGGCTCGAGCCGGTGCAGAAGCGGGTCGCCGGCGGCTGCCACCTCGCCCGGCCGATCGACGAGCTGCTGACCGCGGCCGGCTTCGACGTCGTGACGCTGGACCGGTACTACGCGCCGAAGGAGCCCAAGCCCTGGGCGGCGACGTACGAGGGCGTCAGCCGACCGCGCTGAGCACCTCGACCGTCACCTGCGCCAGCCCGTCGTACCCGAGCGCGCGCGACCCTGCGCGCGACATGTCCAGCACCCGGTCGCCGACGTACGGGCCGCGGTCGTTCACCAGGCAGCTGATCGCCCGGCCGTTGGCGGAGACGCGGACGACGGTGCCGAGCGGGAGCTGCTTGTTCGCGCAGGTCAGCCGCTCCGGGTCGTACGGCGCGCCGCTGGCGGTGGGGGAGCCGACGAAGCCGGGCCCGTACCAGGACGCCGTGCCGCTGAAGGTCTGCCCGCTGGGTCGGTAGCCGGCCGGGTACCCGTCGCCGGCCGCCTCGACCGCGGCCAGCACCGGCACCTGATCGGCGGCGGCGCGACGGGACCGCTCCGTCTGCGCCGGCGTGAGGGCGAGGGTGACCGTCGCGGACACCGCGTCCAGCGCGGCGCGCTGCTCCGCGAGCCGGGCGAGCGCGGCCGCCGCCTGCTCCTGGGCGGCGAGCGCCTCCGCCTGCGCGAGCAGCACCCGCGCGCGGTCCTGCGCCTCGAGCACCTCGGCGGCCTGTCGGCGCAGCCCCTCGCGGAAGCGAGCCGCTCGGGCCTGCAGGGCGCGCACCTGCGCGGACTGGGCGGCGACCGCGTCGACCAGGTCCCGGTCCACGGTGAGCGCGGCGGTCGAGCCCTTCTGCACGATCCGGCGCAGCCCGGGCGCGGCAAGCGCGCGCAGCGAGGACAGCGGGTCCGGCGTCGTCCTCATGTAGACGAGCCGGGCGCGCGCGTCGAGCCGCGCCTGCGCATCGTCGTGCTCCTCGGCCAGCCGCTCGACGGCGACGCGCAGGCCGCCGTCCTGTGCCGCCGCCTGCTCCAGCCGGGCGGACAGCTCCTGCGCGTGCGCCGTCACCTCGGCCAGCTCGAGCTGCAGCCGCGGCAGGTCGCGGGACGAGACCGGGTCCGCGCCCGCGGGCGACCCGGGCACGCCGAGCACGGCCGCCACGAGGGCAGCCGTCAGCAAGGTCCGGCGGAGCACGCTCCGAAGATCGGCGCGCGGGGGGTCCGCCTTGACCCGATACGGTGCGCGCGACGACAAGAGGAGGACGCAGGTGCGCATCGGGGTGCTGACGGGCGGAGGCGACTGCCCGGGCCTGAACGCGGTCATCCGCGCCGTCGTGCGCAAGGGCGTGGAGGTCTACGGACACGAGTTCGTGGGATTTCGGGACGGCTGGAAGGGCCCGCTGCAGGGCGTCACGATGGAGCTCGGCGTTCCGCAGGTGCGCGGGATCCTGCCGCGCGGGGGCACCATCCTGGGCAGCAGCCGGACGAACCCGCTGAAGGTCGAGGGCGGCATCAACCGGATCGGCGAGAACCTCGCCGCGAGGGGGGTGGACGCGCTCATCGCGATCGGCGGCGAGGACACCCTCGGCGTGGCGACCCAGCTCGCCGCCGCGGGGCTGACGGTGGTCGGAGTACCGAAGACCATCGACAACGACCTGAACGCGACCGACTACACCTTCGGCTTCGACACCGCCGTCCAGATCGCGGTGGACGCGATCGACCGGCTGCACACGACGGCCGAGTCGCACCACCGTGCGCTGATCGTCGAGGTCATGGGCCGGCACGCCGGCTGGATCGCCCTGCACTCCGGCCTCGCCGGCGGCGCGAACGTCATCCTCATCCCGGAGCGGCCGTTCGAGATCGACAAGGTCTGCGAGTACGTCACGGCGCGGTTCGAGCGGCACTACGCGCCGATCATCGTGGTGGCCGAGGGCGCGCAGCCGGCCGCGGGCACGATGGCGCTGCAGGCCGGGGAGCTCGACGCGTTCGGGCACGTACGGCTCGGGGGGATCGGCCAGGTGCTGGAGCGGGAGATCGAGCAGCGGACCGGGTTCGAGTCGCGCCAGACCGTCCTCGGGCACGTGCAGCGCGGCGGGACCCCGACGGCGTTCGACCGGATCCTCGCGACCCGCTTCGGGCTGCACGCGATCGACGCCGTGCATGAGGGCGTCAGCGGCGTGATGGTGGCGCTGCAGGGCACGTCGATCGTCCGGGTGCCGCTGGAGCAGGCGACGGCGGAGCTGAAGACCGTGCCGCTCGAGCGGTACGCGGAGGCCGAGGTCTTCTTCGGCTGAGCTACTTGCCCTTGGGCGGCTTGCCCTTCCGCGTCCGCGACGGGCTGGGCGACGGGGTGGCGGAGGGTGACGGCGAGGCCGCCGCCGAGGACGGGGTCCCCTTGCGCGCCGGGGTCGGCGAAGGGCTCGCGCTGGCACCCGCCGACGGGCTCTGCCGCGGGGAGGGCGCGAGCTGCGGCACCGTCTTCACGGACGCGCGGGTCGGCGCCGGCCGGGGAACCAGGATCGCGACCGCGCTGGGCTGGCGGGCGGCGACCGACGGCGACGGGGAGGCCGAGGGGCTGGGTGAGCTCGACGGCACCCGCGGGCCCTGCGCCGGCTGCTGCTGCGTGGTCAGCGGCAGCTCGATGGGCGTGATCGGCGGCAGCGTCGTGACGCCGACCGCCGTGCCCAGGGTGACCGCGCCGACGCCGGCCGCGGTCTGACCGGCGACGGCAGCGGCCGTGCCGGCGAGCGACGGCGCCGTCCCGATGATGGGGAGCTGGGCCAGCCACGCCCACGGCCCGACCGCCCAGCGGAGCCGGGGCGCGCTGATCGACAGCAGCGCCCGTACCGCAGCCGGGTCGAACTGCGTACCGCTCATCTTCGCCATCTCGCGCAGCGCGGCGGCGCGGGTCATGGCCTTCTTGTACGACCTCGCTGCGGTCATCACCTCGAACGCGTCGGCCACCGCGACGATCCGCGCGCCGACGCAGATCTGCTCGCCGGCCAGGCCGGCCGGGTAGCCGAGGCCGTCCCAGCGCTCGTGGTGCTGGACGATCACCGGAGCGGACGGGCCGAGCCAGTCGAGCAGCGGGGCGGCGAGGGCGGCGCCGGCCGCGGGGTGCCGCCGCAGCCGCTCCCACTCCCGCTCGGTCGGCTTGCCGGCCTTGTTGAGGATCTTCGCCGGGACGTCGAGCTTGCCGATGTCGTGCAGCAGCGCGGCCCACCGCAGCCGGTCCCGCTCGGGCTGCGACAGCCCCATCTCCTCGGCCACCAGGTCGGTCAGCACCCGTACCCGCTCCGAGTGCCCGCGGGTGGCCCGGTCATGGCTGCGCAGGGCGCCGACCAGCGCGAGGATCCTGCTCGCGGCGAGGACCGGCTCGGTCGTCTCGTCGCTCTCCCGCGCCCGCTCGACCAGCTCCTCGAGCTGCCGCGTCGAGCCCGTCCGCCGCGCGACCGAGAAGCGGGAGGGCGCCCGCCCGGGGAACAGCACCGACATCTCGAGCAGCGCGGCCAGGGGGACGAGCCGCCGCAGCGCGCGGTCGGTGGCCCAGACGGTGCCGGTCGCGAGCAGCAGCAGAGCCGACCACCAGGCGATCCGGGCGCCGGTGCCGGGCGGCGCCGGGAACAGCCGGCTCAGCGCGGCCGTGACGAGCAGGCTGGCGAGCAGCGGGCCGAGGAACACGGCGGCGCGCACCAGCCGGGCCAGGGCAGGCCGCCCTGGCCAGACGTCCTCGTCGTGCACCTGCGCCTCCGCCGTCGGTCTCGAGCCCAGTGTTCCTGCCCCGCGAGAGCTGGTGTCCCGACTTGTCCGCTAGGTCCGGAAGCGGTAGGGGACTCTGGCTGCTCCGATAGCCTTGTCGACGTGCCGGCCGTCGATCTGGACCACTGGCGGACGCTTCCCGCGGCGCAGCAGCCGCGCTGGCCCGATCCGCTCGCGCTGGCGGATGTCTACGAGACGCTGTCGTCCGTCCCGCCGCTGGTCATGCCGCGCGAGTGCGACGTGCTGACCGAGCGGCTCGGGGCGGTCGCGCGCGGCGAGGCGTTCCTGCTGCAGGGCGGCGACTGCGCCGAGACGTTCGCGGCGAACACTGACGAGGGGCTGCGCAGCAAGGTCCGCACGCTGCTGCAGATGGCCGTCGTGCTGACCTACGGCGCCAGCGTGCCGGTGGTGAAGGTGGGACGGCTGGCCGGGCAGTACGCCAAGCCGCGGTCCGCGGACGTCGAAGCGCTGACCGGGCAGCCGTCGTACCGCGGTGACGCCGTCAACGACCTGCACGGCGACCGGACGCCGGACCCGACGCGGATGGTGCGCGCCTACGCCAACAGCGCCGCCGCGCTGAACCTGATCCGCGGCCTCGCCACCGGCGGGTACTCCGACCTCACGGCCGTGCACGACTGGAACAAGGACTTCGTCAAGAGGTCGCCGGCGGGTCAGCGGTACGAGGTGCTGGCCCGCGACATCGACCGCGCGCTGGCCTTCATGCGCGCCTGCGGCCTCGACCTGCAGGCGATGCCGCAGACGCACGGCGTCGAGCTGTACTCGAGCCACGAGGCGCTGCTGCTCGAGTACGAGCGCGCCTTGACCCGCACCGACGACCAGACAGGGCAGCCGTACGACTTGTCCGGGCACCTGCTCTGGGTCGGTGAGCGGACCCGCGACCTGAGCGGCGCGCACGTCGACCTGCTGAGCCGGATCGCGAACCCGATCGGCGTGAAGGTCGGCCCGTCCGCGACGCCGGCCGACGTGGTGGACCTGGTCGAGCGGCTCGACCCGCATGCGGTGCCCGGCCGGCTGACGCTGATCACCCGGCTCGGCGCGGGCAAGGTCCGCGACCTGCTGCCGGGGATCGTCCGCGCGGTCGACGAGGCGCGCGGCGCGCACAGCGTCGTGTGGTGCTGCGACCCGATGCACGGCAACACCCAGGAGACGCCCAGCGGCTACAAGACGCGGCACTTCGACGACGTGATGGGCGAGGTGCGCGGCTTCTTCGAGGTGCACGCGGAGCTGGGCACGCACCCGGGCGGCGTGCACGTGGAGCTGACCGGCGACGACGTCACCGAGTGCCTCGGCGGGGCGCAGGAGCTGACCGACGCCGACCTCGCGGGCCGGTACGAGACGGCGTGCGACCCGCGCCTGAACACCAGCCAGGCGCTCGAGCTCGCCTTCCTCGTGGCGGAGATGCTGCAGGGGCGCGTCAGCCGCTGACGTCGTACGGCGTCTCCATCGTCGGGTCGATCCCGTTGGACGCGCGGATGACGTGCCGGCCGGGGAAGTTGGCCGGGTCCTGCGCGGCGATCGTCGTGGTGAACCGGCCGCGCGAGTCGACGACGGCCTGGGCGCGCGAGCCCGTCGAGCCGACCGAGTTGCGGTAGTCGAGCTGGACGGTGCTGCCGGGCATCCAGCCGGCGCCCTGGACGGTGACCGTCTGGCCGTTCGGCCCGCTCGTGGGGTCGCTCGTCAGCGACTGCGGCTCGACGGCCGGCTCCGGTGCCGTGGACACGGCCGCTGACGGCGAGGCCGGCACGGGGCTCGGGCTCGGCGGCAGGGTGAAGACGCGCGGCGACGGCAGCGGCGCGCTGGACAGGACGGGCGACGGCACCGGCGACCGCGACGGGGCCGGAGGCGCGACCACGGGCGGGAGGATCCCGGGGTCGCTGGAGTCGCTCGCTCCGGTGGCGCGCGACTCGCCGTCGCGGCTGGCGAGCACGCCGATGACGACGCCGAGGACGGCGGCGAGGAAGACCCCGGCGAGGACGTACAGCGGGATGAGCAGCCGGCTCGGCCGCTCGTCCTCGAGCTCGTCCTCCTCCTCGAGCAGCAGCAGCGCGCCCGCGGGAAGGGCGGCCTGCGCGTGCTGCTCGACGCGGCCCAGCAGCCCGTCCCGCTCGACGTCGGGAAGGGCGACGACGGTGAGCCCGGCCAGCAGCCGGTGCGCGCGCTCCTGCGCGTCCCAGATGCTCCGGCAGGTCGCGCACGACTGCGCGTGCCGCCGCGGCGTCGCGTCGCGGGCGGCGACCGGGCCGCCCATGCCCAGCCGGGCGAGCGCGCCGAGCTCCACCGGGTGGCCACCGGTGCTGGGCAGGTCGTCGCCGACGGTCTGCAGGAAGCGCAGCCGCCCGCGGCCGACCGTCTCCATGGCGGCGTCCGCGTCCGTGCCCAGGGCGACGCCGACGGACGCTGCGGGCAGCGCGTACGCGTCCCGCAGCAGCACCGCCACCCGCTCGCGCTCGGGCAGCTGCTCGAGTGCCTCGGCGATCCGCTGCTGGTCCACGTCGACGGAGAGCAGGCCGCCGCCGAGTGGTACGCCGGACGAGCCGCCGGCGACCGTCGCGCCGATCGCACGCGCGCGGCCGAACCACCAGCCGACGACGTCCGTGACCTGCTTCGGCGTCGAGCCGGCGGTCTCGACGAGGTCCAAGGCACTGGCCTCGACGACGTCCACCGCAGCCCGCGGCTCGCAGCCGAGCCGGCGCAGGAAGTCGTGGACCCGGTCGGCGTGGATGCGGACCGCCGCCGTCAGGTCCTCAGCCGCGATGCGCTGCTCCGACACGCGATTACCTTAGGTCGATGGGCCTGATCGACCTGCGCAGCGACACCCTCACCAAGCCGACGGAGGCCATGCGCGCGGCCATGGCCCGCGCCGAGGTGGGCGACGACGTCTACGGCGAGGACCCGACCGTCAACGCGCTCGAGGAGCGGACGGCCGAGCTGTTCGGCCACGAAGCCGCGGTGTTCGTGCCGAGTGGAACGATGGGCAACCAGATCTGCCTGCGGCTGGTCTGCCCGCCGGCGGATGAGCTGCTGTGCGACGCCGACGCGCACATCGTCACCTACGAGCACGGCGGCGCCGCGCAGCACGGCGGCATCCAGACGCGGACGGTGCCCGGCGGGCTGATGGACCCGGCAGTCGTCGAGGCCGAGCTCCGGCCGGCCGGGTGGGGGACCGTCCCGACCCGCGCCGTCAGCGTCGAGCAGACGCACAACCGCGGCGGCGGCGCCGTGCACCCGCTGCAGAGCCTGGTCGAGCTGCGCGAGCTGACGGCGCGGCACGGCGTCGCGCTGCACTGCGACGGCGCGCGCATCTGGAACGCATCGGTGGCGTCGGGGGTGTCGCTGGCGGAGTATGGCGCACAGTTCGACAGCCTCTCGGTCTGCCTGAGCAAGGGGCTCGGCGCGCCGGTCGGCTCGCTCGTCGTGACCGACACGGCGCGCGCCGCGGAGGCG
>JAODNS010000181.1 GCA_025465145.1 Frankiales bacterium | reverse complement strand
CCACCATCGAGCCCTTCCTGCGCGCGCTGGTCGAGTGCGGCGGATCCGACCTGCACTGCAAGGTCGGCTCGCCGCCCCGGGTGCGCATCGACGGTCGCCTGCGCAAGCTGCAGACCCGCGACCTCAGCTCCGCGGACACCTCGCAGATGGTGAGCGAGGTCCTGCGCGAGGACCTCGTCGAGGAGTTCCACCGGACCAACGAGGCGGACTTCGCGTACTCATTGTCCGGCGTCGGCCGCTTCCGCGTCAACGCCTTCCGCTCGCGCGGCTCGTGCGGCCTGGTCTTCCGGCGCGTCAGCGTCGGCGCCATCCCGCTGTCCGACCTCGGACTGCCGGCCGTGCTGACCTCGCTCGCCATGGAGCCCCGCGGCCTGGTGCTCGTCACCGGCCCCACCGGCTCCGGCAAGACCACCACCCTCGCCGGGATGATCGACCACATCAACGCGAACAAGGAGGTGCACGTCGTCACGATCGAGGACCCGATCGAGGTGCTGCACTTCGACAAGATGTCGATGGTCAACCAGCGCGAGGTCCGGGTCGACACCGAGGACTTCGTCACCGCGATGCGCGCCGCGATGCGCCAGGACCCCGACGTCATCCTCGTCGGCGAGATGCGCGACCACGAGACGGTGAAGGCCGGCCTGGCCGCCGCCGAGACCGGTCACTTCGTCATGTCGACGCTGCACACGACGGACGCCGCCGAGACCGTCAACCGCATCATCGACTTCTTCCCGCCGCACGAGCAGAAGCAGGTCCGGCTCGCGTTGGCCGGCGCGCTGCGCGGCATCATCTGCCAGCGACTGGTGCCTCGCGCCGACGGTGAAGGCCGCTGCGTCGTCATGGAGATCGCCGTCAACACCGGCCGCATCGCGGACGCGATCGTGGACCCGGACAAGACGTCGACGATCGGCCAGCTCATCTCCGAGGGCGGCTACTACGGGATGCAGACCTTCGACCAGCACCTGGTCCAGCTCATCCGCGACGGCGTCATCACGCTCGAGGCGGCGATGTCGGCCAGCACCAGCCCGCACGACCTCACCGTCGAGCTGCGTCGCCTGGGTCTCGTCGCGTAGAACCGGGGTACGGGGAAGCCATGTTCTTCCTCTTCTCGAACCGCCTCGGCTGCCTGCCCAGCCTCCTGCTGTCCGTCGGCCTGACCCTGCTGCTGCTGTTCGTCACCGGAGTGCTGCGCTGACGAGCACGGCCATCCCGCCGGCGCCGGCGAGGCTCAACGTCACCCGCCGCGCCACCCGTTCCGGCACTCGCAGGCGCACGCCCAGCAGCACGCCCACGGTCATCGCGACGACGCACGCGACCAGCGTCGGAGCGCCCACGTGCGGCGGCCCGAGGCTCGGCAGCGCAACGAGGTTCAGGCCGAGGAAGAACGCCTGCAGCGTCGCGCGCTGACGCCCCGCTGCCCAGCGCGCGTTCTCTGCCCACAGCGCCACCGGCGGACCGGCCACCCCCGCGACGACGTTGGTGAGCGCCGCGACGATTCCGGTCCCGACCGCGCCGGCCGTACCCGTCGCGGCCGCCCACCGCGCCCCGGACGCCAGCAGCAGCGCGCCGAGCACCACGACGGCTCCCGCGGCGGCCCGGGACGGCCGGTCCGGCAGCGACCGGACGAGCACCGCCCACAGCGGCGTCGCCAGGGCGGCGGGTACGAGCAGCAGCAGCGCCCCACGCGCGTCCACCTCGCGGCGCAGTCGGGCAAGCAGCGCGACGTTGAGCAGCAGCGACAGCAGCACCGACAGCCGGATGCCCTCGTGCGCGCCGAGCAGCGCGACGAGGAACGGGCCGCACACCAGCGAGAAGCCGATGCCGCTGATCGCCTGCGAGACGGCGCCGACCAGGACCGCCAGCGCGACGACGGTCAGGCCGGCACCGCCAGGCGCTCCTGCTCGGCCCGCGCGTAGGCCGCGCACTCCGGCAGGTGGTCGTTGACGAGCCCGCACGCCTGCATCAGCGAGTACACCGTCGTCGGCCCCACGAACACGAAGCCGGCCTTCTTCAGCGCCTTCGCGAGGTCCGCTGACCCGGTGGTGGAAGCGGGCGTGTCCCGCCAGCTCGCGTGCACCGGCGACGGCACCTGCGCGGCCGACCAGAGCAGGTCGACGAGGCCGCCCTTCTCGCGCAGCGCGATGGTCGCGGCCGCGTTGCGGACGCAAGCGCGCAGCTTCGGGCCGGACCTGATCAGCCGGTTGTCGGCCAGCAGCGGCGCGACGTCGAGGTCCACGACCACGTCCGGGTCGAACCCGGCGAAGGCCTCGCGCAGCGCCTCGCGCTTGCGCAGCACGGTGATCCAGGCCAGCCCGGTCTGGAAGCCTTCGAGGCAGATCTTCTCGTACAGCGCCTGCTCGCTGCGCTGCGGCCGGCCCCACTCCTCGTCGTGGTACCGCTCGTACAGGCTGTCGCCGTTGCCGAAGCACCGCATGATCGCGATCTTCGCAGGCTGCCTAGGGTGGCCGCATGTCGACCCTCGCCGAGCTGGTGCGCGCGCGCACCGACCTGGACGAGGCGGACGTCGACTGGCTGCACCGGCTGGTCGCAGAGTGGCAGCTGGTGGCCGACCTGTCCTTCGCGGACCTCGTGCTGTGGGGGCGTACCCGCGCGGGCGAGTGGCTGGCCCTCGCGCACATGCGGCCGACGACCGGGCTGACCGCGTACCCGCTCGACGTCGTCGGCTCGCTGCTGCCCCACGAGCTGCGGCACCGGGTCGACCGGGCCTGGAGGGACGGCCGGATCGCGCGCGACGGCGAGCCGGAGTGGCGGGCGCGCGTGCCCGTGCGCCAGGAGGCGGTGCCGGTACGCAGGGGCGACCGGGTGGCGGCGGTGCTCACCCGCGACACCAACCTGACGGCCGCGCGGATGCCGAGCCAGCTCGAGCTGTCGTACCTCACGTCCGCGGGCGAGCTGCTGCAGATGGTGTCCGAGGGGACGTTCCCCTTCCCGGGCTCGGTGGCCGATCCGGAGCACGCGCCACGGGTGGGGGACGGCTACCTGCGCCTGGACCGCACCGGGCACGTCGTCTACGCCAGCCCCAACGCGCTGTCGGCGTACCGGCGGCTCGGCGTCAGCGCCGACCTGCTCGGCGCGCACCTCGGCAGGACCATCGCCCGGCTCTCCAGCGAGGGGCTCGACGAGCCGCGCGGCTCCGCAGCCCTGGCGGCGGTGCTGCGCTTCCAGGAGCCGCGCGAGTCCGAGGTGGAGGCGCAGGGCGCGACCGTCCTGCTGCGGGCGCTGCCGCTCGTCACTGCGGGCGTCGCGCGCGGGGCGGTGGTCCTCGTACGGGATGTCAGCGAGCTGCGCCGCCGCGACCGGCAGATCCTGGGCAAGGACGCCACCATCCGCGAGATCCACCACCGGGTGAAGAACAACCTGCAGACGGTCGCGGCGCTGCTGCGGCTGCAGGCCCGGCGGCTGGACGAGCCGCTCGCGCGTGCCGCCCTGGAGGAGTCGGTCCGGCGGGTGTCGACCATCGCGGTCGTGCACGAGACGCTGTCGCTGGCGCTGGACGAGTCGGTGCTGTTCGACGTCATCGCCGACCGCGTGCTCGCGATGTGCGCCGAGGTCGCGGTGCCGGAGTCGGACGTGCGGGTCGTGCGGGTGGGCGAGTTCGGCGAGCTGCCGGCCGAGGTGGCCACGCCGCTCGCCATGGTGCTGACCGAGCTGGCGCAGAACGCCGTGGAGCACGCCCAGGCGACGACGGTGCAGGCGCGGGTGCAGCGGACGGCCGATCAGCTGACGCTGGTGGTGGCCGACGACGGGCGCGGGCTGCCGGCCGGGTTCGACCTCGCGGCCTCGACCCGGCTCGGCCTGCAGATCGTGCGGACGCTGGTGGAGGGCGAGCTGCGCGGGACGATCGAGCTGGTGCCGGGCGCCAACGGGGGCACCGAGGCGGTGGTCAGCGTTCCGCTGGCACCGTCGCCATCGAGCTGAGCCCGGGGTCCTGGTCGGTCGCGCCGGAGAACTCCTGGAAGACCCGGTAGCCGATCAGCACCGCCAGGGCGAGCAGCAGCAGTGCCGCGAGGCGGAACCGCCAGACCGCGTGCCAGGCGGGCGGAGCCTCCCGCGGGACGAGCGGCGGGCGGACGTACGGCTCGCCCATGAGCGGACTCAGCCCGCTGTCGGCACGCTGACCCGGACGGGCAGGCTGCGGCGGGCGAGCACGCGGCGCTCGTCCTCGCTGGTGCCACCCCACACCCCGGCGTCCTGGCCGGTCTCGAGGGCCCACTCCAGGCACGGTTCGACCACCGTGCAGCGGCGGCAGACCTGCTTGGCGTCGTCCACCTGCGACGCAGCCGGGCCGGTCGTCCCGATCGGGAAGAACAGCTCCGGGTCCTCGTCGCGGCAGAGCGCGCGGTGGCGCCAGTCCATGCGGTCCAACTCCTTCGTCAACGGACCCGCGCGGGGGGCACAGCGGCGGGTCGTGGCGTCACAGTTGCACCGTCTCCAGCCGGCTGGCAAGGGTTTCCGAACGGGATTCGGTTCACGTTCGTGTCATCTTCGTCACGCTCGCGACACGCGCAAACGGGCGGGACTTCCCGCTCATGGGCGGCTCACACACCGCAGCCCAGAACTGGTTCAGACGAGGACGTCGAGAGCAGCCGGTACGGCACGGAATGCCACCTTCGTCCGCTCGCCCAGGTCGTCCCCGTCCACCTGGAACGGCAGCGGCTGCTCGCTGGTCAGGACGAAGCTGTCGAGGTCGTGCAGCAGGGCGACGTTGCGCCCCTTCAGCCGCGGCCGCGGGGACAGGATCTGCCGCAGGTACCGCAGTGTCGTGACCGTCCCGAGCCGGTGCAGCCCGAAGACGTCCAGCCCGGTCTCGAAGGACGCGTCCGGGCAGGGCAGCACCGGTCGGCGGCCGAGGTAGGTCCACGGCGCGGTGTTGCAGACGAGTGCCAGGCCGAGCTGCTCCGGCTCCGCGCCCGGCCGGGTCAGCGTCAGCGGCGGCGTCTTGCGGTCCCGGTTGGTGAAGAACTCCTGCACGCCCTCGCGCACGAACAGCTGCGGCGTCGCCCGACGCCCGTCGGCACGGCGGTGCTCGACCCGGCGCACGACGGTCGCGTCGAGCCCCATCCCGGCGCAGAAGGTGAACCAGCGCTCGTCCGCCTGCGCCAGCCCGATCGTGCGGCGACGGTTGCCCGCGATGGCCTCGAGCACCTGGCCGGTTGCCTCGACGGCGCCCTCGGGCAGCCCGAGCGCCCGGGCGAACACGTTGGTGCTGCCGCCCGGCACCACGGCCAGGGCGGGCAGGCCCTCACCGGCGCCCTCCGCGAGCAGGCCGTTCACGACCTCGTTGACGGTCCCGTCGCCGCCGAGCGCGACGACGACGTCGAGCCCGTCCTGGCGCGCCTGCCGCGCCAGCTCGATGGCGTGCCCGCGGTGCGCGGTGTGGACGACGTCGAGCTTCACCTCGCTGGCCAGCGCGTGGGCGAGGACGTCGCGCGCCCGCGCCGTCGTCGCGGTGGCCTTCGGGTTCACGACCAGCAGCGCGCGCATCTGGAGAAGCGTAGTGCGGCCGCTAGGTTCGTCCGGTGCCCCTGCCCATGACCCGGCGCGCTGCCGCGCTGCTCGCCGTCGAGGGCGTGGCGCTGGCCGTCCTCGGCCTGGTCGACGGCCTGCGTGCCGACGCGGACGACCGTCGAGCCGCGGTGGCCACGACGGTCTTCGCGGTGCTCGCCGGGCTCCTGCTGCTCGGCCTCGCCCGCGCGGTGCAGCGGCGGCAGGGTTGGGCCCGCACGCCCGCGGTGGTGCTCCAGCTGCTCGCGCTGCCGGTCGGCACCGACCTGGTCCGCGGCGGCGTCTGGGCGGCCGGCGTCCCCGTGCTGCTGCTCGCCGGCGCGACGGTGTTCCACCTCGCGAAGCTCGAGCAGGACTGACTACTCGTCGACGAGCAGGCCCTCGCGCAGCTGCGCGAGCGTGCGGGCGAGCAGCCGCGACACGTGCATCTGGCTGATGCCGAGCTCCGCGGCGATCTGCGACTGCGTCATGTTGCCGAAGAAGCGCAGCAGCAGGATGCGCTTCTCGCGCGGCGGGAGCTTCTCCAGCAGCGGCTTGAGCGACTCGCGGTACTCCACGCCCTCGAGCGAGTCGTCCATCATGCCGAGCGTGTCGGCGACGGCGGGCGAGTCGTCGTCGCCGCCGTCGGGCGCGTCCAGCGAGACGGCGGAGTACGCGTTGGCGGACTCGAGCCCCTCGATGATCTCCTCCTCGGACATCTGCTGGTGGGCGGCGTGCTCGGCCACCGTGGGGGAGCGGCCGTTCTTCTGCGACAGCTCGCTGGTCGCCTTGGTGAGGCTGAGCTTGAGCTCCTGCAGGCGACGCGGCACCCGGATCGCCCAGCCCTTGTCGCGGAAGTGCCGCTTGATCTCGCCGACGATCGTGGGGGTCGCGTACGTGGAGAACTCCACGCCGCGCTCGAGGTCGAACCGGTCGACCGACTTGATGAGCCCGATCGTGGCGACCTGGATCAGGTCGTCCAGCGGCTCACCGCGATTGCGGAACCGGCGGGCCAGGTACTCGACCAGCGGGATGTGCGCCTCGACCAGCTCGTCGCGCAGGCGGGGGCGCCGCGGGTCGTCCTCGGCCATGGCCGCCAGCTCGACGAACATCTCGCGCGCCTTCGCGCGGTCGGCGGCGCTGCGCTCGGCGCGGGTGGGAGCAGTCAGCGCGGCCGGCAGCTCCGCGAGCGCGGCGGCGGCGTCCGCGTCCTGCTCGAGCGCGGGCTCGTCGGTGCTCTGCAGGGGGACGGCGGTCGCCTCGACGACGTCGTCGGCGCTCACGAGGACGCGGGGTCGATCTGCTCGGTCCCCGGGAACTCGCCGCGGCGCTTGCGTAGCGACAGCGTCACGCGCTGATCGGCGTCGACGGAGCTGTCGACCTCGCCCGCGAGGGCGGTGAGCACAGTCCAGGCGAACGTGTCGCGGGACGGCTGCTCGCCGTCGAGCGTGAGGACGCCGACGCTGACCGCGATCGCGTCCACAGTGAGCTCGAAGCTGCACTCGAGGTCGGCACCCGGGACCGCCTGCGTGAGGAGCATCGCGCAGGCCTCGTCAACGGCGATGCGGAGGTCCTCGATGTCGTCGATGGTGAAGTCGAGCCGCGAGGCGAGGCTGGCGGTGGCGGTGCGCAGCACGGACAGGTACGCGCCCACGGCCGGCAGCTTCAGCGTGACCACGTCACGTCCGGCCCCGGACAGCGTCTCACCAGCCGTCGTCGCGCCCATCTGCTCGGTCATGCTCCCTCCCGGGTCCGCCGTCTGTACGGTCACCCGCAGGGATGACCCCGGCGCAGCACCACCGGACTCCGCGATCCTATGCGGACGGGTCCTGCGAGGACAGCCGGTGCGGTGGCAGGCTCTGGCCCGAGCGGAGGAGACAACGTGCGCGCAACGCGTCGGCAGGTCCTGAAGGGTGCCGCGGCGACGGCTGCGGCTGCGGCG
>JAODNS010000147.1 GCA_025465145.1 Frankiales bacterium | reverse complement strand
CGGCGCGTTCAACTGCGGCAAGGCGCAACCCGGCCAGGTGGCAGCGGTCTCGCACGGCTGTCCCACGGCGCTGTTCCGCGGCGTGAACGTGCTCAACGCGGCGCGGGAGGCAGGACGATGAGCGAGGTGGTCGAGCGCGCGCTCGGGCTGTCGCAGGCGGACGGCTGCGTCGTCGTCGTGCGGGAGAGCAGCAGCGTCGACCTGCGCTGGGCGAACAACACGCTGACCACCAACGGCACCGGGCGCAGCCGGTCGGTCACCGTCATCAGCGTCATGGGTGAGTCCGTCGGCGTGCGCAGCGCGTCGGTGGTGGACGACCTGGACGCGCTGGTACGGGCCAGCGAGCAGGCGGCGCGGGAGGCGGGACCGGCGGAGGACGCCGGGCCGCTCGTCACCGGCGGCGCGGCGACGGACTTCGGCGAGGCCGCGGAGACCTGCACGACAGCGGTGTTCGAGCGCTTCGCCCGGGAGCTCGGCGCCAGCTTCGACGAGGCGCGCGGCAGCGGCCGGCGGCTGTTCGGCTACGCGACCCACGACGTCACGACGACCTGGCTCGGCGCTTCGACCGGGCTGCGGCTGCGGCACGTGCAGCCGACCGGGTACGTCGAGCTGACCGGCAAGAACGACCGGCCCGGCGGCTCCACCTGGGTCGGCAAGCACACGGTCGACTGGTCCGACGTGGACGTGCCCGTGCTCGACGCGGAGGTGCAGCGGCGGCTCGGCTGGGCGTCCCGGCACGTCGACCTGCCGGCCGGGCGGTACGAGACGATCCTGCCGCCGAGCGCCGTCGCGGACCTGATGGTCTACCTGTACTGGACGGCCACCGGGCGCGACGCCGCGGAGGGCCGCACGGTCTTCTCCCGCCCCGGCGGCGGAACGCGGGTCGGCGAGCACGTCGGCCCGGCCGGGCTGCGGCTGTGGTCCGACCCGGCCGACCGGTCGCTGCCGACGTCGCCGTTCATGGTCAGCACCGGCTCGTCCTCGACGGCCAGCGTGTTCGACAACGGGCTCGCACTGCCGGCGACGGACTGGATCTCGGGCGGCGCGCTGTCGGCGCTCGTGCAGACGCGGGCGACCGCGCAGCAGGCCGGGATATCGGTGACGCCGTTCGTCGACAACCTGCTGCTCGACGGCGGCGGGACGAAGACGACGGAGGAGCTCGTGGCGTCGACCGAGCGCGGCCTGCTGCTGACCTGCCTCTGGTACATCCGCGTCGTCGACCCCGAGACGCTCTTGCTCACCGGGCTTTC
This sequence comes from Frankiales bacterium, assembly GCA_025465145.1. Lineage (GTDB taxonomy): Bacteria > Actinomycetota > Actinomycetes > Mycobacteriales > SCTD01 > RYN-124. The sequence continues at coordinate 25,612 of JAODNS010000147.1, read as the reverse complement.
CCGTGACGGCGTGTACCTCGTCGAGGGCGGCGAGGTGACTGGCGTGGTCAACAACTTCCGGTTCAACGAGAGCCCGCTCGACCTGCTCGGCCGGACGTCCGAGATCGGCGTCTCCGTGCCGACGCTGCCGCGCGAGTGGAGCGACTACTTCACCTGGGTGCGCATGCCGGCCGTACGGGTGCCGAACTTCAACATGTCGTCGGTGTCACAGGCCAGCTGACGCGGCCAGCTCGTCCAGCTCCTCGCTCGCCATCACCGCGCGCAGGTGGAGGACGACCTGGTCCCACTCGCCTGCGGCCATGAGCTCGGCGGCGCCCAAGCGCGCCTCGTCGTCGAACGGTGCTGCGTGCACGAGTCGCTGCAGCCGCTCGACGTACGGCCGGCGCAGGTCGTCGAGCGGGTTGGTCACGACGCCCTCCCCGGAAACCGGAAAGGCGCTCTGCACGTGGCCGAGCGCGGTGACGATGACGCGGAGGTCGACGCCGTCGCGGACGCCCCAGGCGCGGAAGCTCCCGTCCGGCTGCTCGACCGCCCCGTCCGGCTGCTGGGCGACGGACATGAACGCCTCGGTGACGTCGTCGTCGGACCAGCGGGCCGGGAACTCGGCCTTGCCGGGGATGCCGCGCCCCGGGCCGTGGCCGCCGCCCTTGAGCGGGTAGTGGACGGGCTGAGGTGGGCGCGTCCGTCGCTCCGGCCGCGCCTCCGCGAGCACCCTCGCCGGCATGATCTCGTCCCAGTCGCACTCGAGCAGCGCCGCGATCTCCCAGACGCGCGCGTGCACGTCGTCCGGCAGGACGATGTCGCCGAGTGCGTCGTCGTAGAGCACCGCGTAGATGGCGACCGAGGGCTCGTTCCAGATCATGACCTCGTCCTTGAGCGTGTCGCCGGCGAACCCGCTCGGGTCCGACGTGCGCACGATGTCGGCGAGTTCGTTCACGAGCGTCACGTACTCGTCGTCGGTCATCGTCACCACGCCCCCGGGTTCTGCACGATGCCTCGCCCACCGGGGAGTGGGTACGCCGTGATCACGTCTCCGTCGACGCTGATGACCACCTTCACGGTTGCCCCGTCGTAGTCGGCGAACGCCGCGAACTGCCCGCGGGTCACCTCGACCCGCTCCGGGCGCATCGCCGTCTGCATCACACAGCTGATGATGTCGTCATCCGACCAGCCGGCGGGGAACTCGGTCTTACCGGGCTTGCCGAGCCCAGGCCGATGCCCGCCGCCCTTCTTCGGCCCTTCGCCGTCGAGGATGTGTCGGCGGCGGTCAGGCCGCAGGTCGGCGATGTGCCGCGGGAACGCCTCGGGCAGGCGCAGGCGACGCGGGACGACGACGGGGCCACCCGCGTCGACCATGCGTCCCAAACGGCCGGCAGCGTGACCCACGCGCCCGCCGGGCACGACGCTCCCGGCCAGCATCGCGCCGAGCCACTCGCCGTACGCGCCGCCGCGGAGCTGGTCCTCGCCCAGCGCCGCACCCACCGCCTGCCGCGGGTGCTCCGCGGCGAACAGCAGCCCCTGCAGCGCCTCCCGCCCCTCGCGCTGGTGCGCCTCAGGCCGCAGCAGCGGATCCAGCGGCTCGACCAGTCGCGCCAGCCGCGCCACCTCTCCCGCGGACGCCCAGAGCCCGCGCCCGAACCCGGCTACCTGCTCGCGCAGGGTCAGCGACCGCGCCGGCCGCAGCATGTCCAGCTCTGCCGCCGCTCGCCGCTCCGCGGCCGCAACCACATCGTCCGCCTCGTCCAGCAGCCGGTGGGCAGCCCGGCGCAGCTCGTCGTCCTCCGGCGGCACCGCGACGCCGGCCGCTCGCTGAACCGCCCGCGCCCGTACCGCCGCCGCGTGCTGCTCCAGCAGGCCCTCCGCTCGCCGCCGCAGCGCGTCCGCGTGCTCCCGCTCCGCCTCGCACCGGGCCACGACGACGGCAGCCTCGGCGTACGCCTCCGCCATGCGCTGTACCCGCCCACCAAGGTCCAGGCGGGCCAGCGCGGCGACGTCCGCGGCCGGGCCGCTCCAGCCAGCGGCAGCAGCCAGGTGCAGGCCCGCCAGCTCGTCCCCGCGCCGCGCAAGCACGGCCGCTGCGCTTATCGCCGCACCAGCAGCGCCTCGAGCTCCCGGTACCGCGCGGCGGCGGCGAACACCGCGCTCACCTGCAGCCGAGCCGAGCCGGCGACGAGCCGGCCCTCCCCGCACCACGCCTCGCAGAAGGGCCGCAGTGCGTCGTCCAGGACGCCGGGAGCAACGCTCACGTGCACGTCCCGCTCTGCCACGGCGGCGACCGCCAGCAGCGGCGTCACGGCAGCCGGCAGCGCCTCCGGGTCGACCGCCAGGGTGCGCACGACGCGAGCCTTCCGAAGATCCGGCCGCCGCGGAGCCGCCTGTGGACAACCACCGGACTGTCCACATCTGGAGCGACGCGCAGTTCCGGGCCGCGCCAACGGGCGACGGTGCGACCATGCAGCGAGACCACGTGGAGGCGCCATGGCTGTCGTCCTGCCCGAGCACGACGGGCCCTGGACGTTCGAGCAGTTCGTCCAGCTCGAGTCCGACAACGGCGAGCGGTTCGAGCTGGTCGACGGCGCGCTCGTCGTGACCCCGCCGCCGGACAACCGGCACCAGGCCATCGCGCGACGGCTGTTCCGCCAGCTCGATGCGCAGTGCCCGCCGCACCTCGAGGTCGTCTACGAGGTGGCGGTGCGCGTCGGGCGCTCCGGTCGGGTGCCGGACCTGGCGATCGTGCGCGCGGATGCGCCGATCGCACGCGGGCTCGGGTACGCGGCGAGCGACGTCCTGCTGGCCGTCGAGGTCGTCAGCCCGAGCAGCCACACGAACGACCGGATCACCAAGCCGGCCCAGTACGCCGCCGCCGGCATCCCGAGCTACTGGCGCATCGAGACGGACGAGCCGCCCGAGCTCGTCGCCATGCGGCTGGTCGGCGACGTCTACGCCGAGCACGTCCGCGCAACGGTCGGGGTGGTGCAGATCGGCGACTGGCGCGTCGACCTGGACGCCCTCACCCCGGACTGAGCATTGCCCGTACCGCGTCCAGGGTGTCCGCCTCCGCCGCCGGCTTGTCGTCGCGGTACCGCAGCACCCGCGCGAACCGGAGCGTCACGCCGCCGGGGTACCGCGTCGACCGCTGCACCCCGTCGAACGCAACCTCGACCACCTGCTCCGGCCGTACGAGGACCTGCCACTCGTTGCGCGAGGACTCCAGCTCCAGGAACCGCGCCGTCTGCCAGCGCAGCAGCTTGTCGGTCAGTCCCTTGAACGTCTTGCCGAGCATCACGAACCCGTCATCGGTGCGCGCGCCCAGGTGCAGGTTCGACAGCCACCCGGCCCGCCGCCCGTGGCCCCACTCCGCGCCCAGCACCACCAGGTCGAGCGTGTGCCGCGGCTTCACCTTCAGCCAGGAGGCGCCGCGCCGGCCAGCCTCGTACGGCACGTCCAGCGCCTTGACCACCACGCCCTCGTGCCCGCGTGCCAGTGCGTCGGCCGCGAACGCCCGCGCCTGCTCCACCTCGACCGTCACCAGCCGCGGCGCCCGCAGCTCAGCGGGCACCACCGCCTCCAGCACCTCGATCCGCGCGGACAGCGGCTCGTCCAGCACCGTCCGGCCGAGCCCGTGCAGGACGTCGAAGAAGTACGGCACCACCTGAGCACCTCGCGACGCCGACACCTGGAAGGCCTCCGGCCGCCCGTCCGGCCGCACCGCCAGCGCCTCGCCGTCCAGCACCAGGTCCTCGCCGGGCAACCCGGCCACCGCCGCGACGACCGCCGGCACCTTCGCGGTGATGTCGTCCAGCGACCGGCTGAACACGCTGACGACGCCGTCCCGCCGGTGGACTTGCACGCGGATCCCGTCCAGCTTCCACTCCACGGCCGCAGGCGACACCTGGGCCAGCGCGTCGTCGAGATCCGCCGCGGGCGACGCCAGCATCGGCGCGAGCGGGCGCCCCACCTCCAGCGCGAACACCGACAGGTCCCGATCCACCAGGGCGGCGACCGCCACATCCCGCAACGAGCCGCACAGCGTCAGCGCGCGGCGTACGGCGGCCACCGGTACCTCCGCCGCCCGCGCCACCGCGTCCACCATCAGCCCGGCCTGCGCGCCCTGCCGCAGCTCGCCGCCGATCAGCCCGGCCAGCAGCCGCTGCTCCGGGGCGGTCGCGGCACCGAACAGCGCCGCCACCTGGGCCGCCCGCCGACCGGTCGAGCCGGCTCCGGACTCGGCCGCGAGCGCGGCGAAGGCGGCGTCCACCGCCAGCAGCGTCAACGCCGGCTCGTCTGCGGGCGAGGGCACCGACGACAGCGCGGCGTACCCGACGCCGGTCTTGCGCTGCCGCAGCTCGCCGGTCAGGTACGCCACCGCTACCGGCAGCTCGTCCGGCGCCGCAGTCCGCAGCGCGTCGGACAGCAGCGCAACCTTCGCGGTGCGTCCCGGCACCGCTCCCACCGCCGCGGACACGGAGGCGACGTCGGCCAGCAGCACCCGTCCAGCATGGCGCACGATGGGCGCGTGAGCGGACCGGTCAGCACCGACAGCGCGGTCACCAGCGACGGACCCGGGAGCGGACTCGAGGTCCTCGAGCCGCGCGAGGCGCAGGTCGGCCCGATGACCGTCCAGCGGGTGCTGCCGCGGCGGCAGCGGCGCACCGTGGGGGCGTGGTGCTTCGTCGACCTGTTCGGCCCAGCACTCGTTGACGAGGCCGCCGGCATCGACATCGGCCCGCACCCGCACACGGGCCTGCACACGGTGACGTACCTGCTCGACGGCCAGGTGCTGCACCGCGACAGCCTCGGCAGCGAGCAGGTCATCACGCCCGGCCAGGTCAACCTCATGACCGCCGGCAGCGGCGTCGTGCATGCAGAGGAGCCGACCGGCCACTACCGGGGAGCCCTGCACGGCGTGCAGCTGTGGGTGGCGCAACCCGAGTCGACGCGGCACGGCGGCGCCGCGTTCGAGCACCACCCGGAGCTGCCGCAGGTCGACGTCGGCGACGCGCAGGCCACGCTGCTCGTCGGTGAGCTGGCCAATGCCGTCAGTCCCGCGCGCCAGGACACGCCGCTGCTCGGCGCCGACCTCCGGCTGCAGCCCGGCAGCACGACCATCCCGCTGCGGTCCACGTACGAGCACCTCGTCGTCGTCCTCGCCGGCCACGTGCAGGTGGACGGCCAGCCGGTGGCGACGGCGGCGTACCTCGGGCTCGGCCGCGAGCAGGTGGAGCTCACCGCGCCGGAGCAGGCGACGGTGCTGCTGCTCGGCGGCGAGCCGCTGGGGGAGGAGCTGCTGATGTGGTGGAACTTCGTCGGCCGCAGCCGGGACGAGCTGGTGCAGGCGGCGCGGCAGTGGGCGGCGGACGACGTGGACAGGTTCGGCCGCGTGAGCACGAACCTCGGCCGGGTCGCCGCACCACCGACGCCGTGGGGAACAAGTTGAGGCCTCAACTTCTTGTACGGGACACCACCTTCCAAGGAGTGCCTCACATGAACGTCCTCGTCCTCACCGGCTCCGCCCGCTCCGGCTCGTACACCCGGGCGCTCGGCCAGCAGATCGCCGCCGCCACCGGCGGCGCCCTCGCCGGCAGCCTCACCGAGCTGCCGTACTTCGACCAGGACCTGGAGCCGACACCGCCGGCCGTCGTGGAGGAGTTGCGCGCGCAGGTCGCCGCCGCCGACGCGCTGGTCGTCGTGACGCCTGAGTACAACGGCACGATCAGCGGGCTGCTCGGCAACGCGATCGACTGGCTGTCCCGCCCGTACGCCGGCGGTCCCGCCGCCCTCGAGGGCAAGCCGGTCGCTGCCGTTGCAGCCAGCCCGGGCGCGGTCGGCGGCGTCCGCGCGCTCGTGTCGCTGCGGACGGTGCTCGGCAACGCAGGCGCCCAGCTGCTGGACACCACGGTCAGCGTGGGCGAGGTGCACAGCCGCCTCGAGGACGGCGAGCTCGAGCTCGCCGAGCTGGTCGAGGCCCTCGCGACCCCGGTGCTCCAGGCCGCCTAGTGCAGGAGGAACGGCTGGCCGACGAGCGGGCGGCGACGACCGCCCAGCTCGCCGGCCTGCGCCGCGACTTCGTCGGCATGGTCGACGCCTCCGAGGCGTCCAACGCCGACGACGAGCACGACCCGGAGGGCGCGACCATCGGCTTCGAGCGAGCCCAGCTCGCGGCTCTCATCGCACAGGCCGAGCGGCGGTTGGTCGACCTGGACCGCGCGCTGGAGCAGGTACGTGCCGGCAGCTACGGCACCTGCGAGACGTGCGGCGGCGCGATCGGCCCGGCACGCCTCGAGGCGCGCCCGCAGGCCCGCACCTGCATCGCCTGCGCAGGCTGACCTGACGGCGCTGCCCCCCAGCCGTGGACGGGGCCTAGAGGGGTCGGCGGCCGGCGAAGCCGAGGTCGGCGCGGTGGTACCAGCCCAGCTCGGCATCGCCCTCGAGCCAGCACAGCAGGACGTCGACGCCGTCGAGCGTCGCGGGGAAGTCCAGCAGCAGCGGCGCGAAGCCCTTCAGCTCGACGCCGTGCGACTGCACGGTCGTCATCAGCTCGTCCAGGCGTGCCTGCGCCGCCTTCAGCTCGGGCAGCCCGCCGAGCCGGGAGCCGCCGGCGGCGAGCTCCGCCGCGTCGGCGCGGAGCGCGATCAGCTCGGCCAGCACCGGGCGCAACGACGCCAGGACCTGCCGCGCCTCGTCGACGGTGAACAGCATCAGAGCGGCCCGACGGAGGTGATCTGCAGGACGGCGGCGCCGGCCTCGTCGGACGCCCGCAGGCCGACGACGGCGCTGATGCCCCAGTCGTGGTCGCCTTCCGGGTCGTCGAACGTCTGCCGGACCTCCCACACGTCCGGCTTCTCGACGATGCGCAGCAGTCCCGGACCGCGCGCGTCCGGTCCGGTGCCCATGGGCCCGCCGTACTCGGTGAAGAACGCCTCGATCGGCGTCTTCCAGTCCAGCTCCGCGTCGAGCTCGCGCAGCAGGTCGTACCGGCGGATCGCCGCCAGCTCGACCCGCCGGAACAGCTGGTTGCGCACCAGCACCTTGAACGCGCGGGTGTTGGCGGTGACCGGCGGCGGCGTCTCGTCCACGGGCACGGCGGTCAGCGCTGGAGCGGCGGGGTTGCGCAGCGCCTCCCACTCGTCGAGCAGGGAGGAGTCGACCTGCCGCACCAGCTCGCCGAGCCACTCGGTCAGGTCGATCAGCTCGTCGGTGCGCAGCGCGTCGGGGATCGTGCGGTCGAGCGCCTTGTACGCGTCGGCCAGGTAGCGCAGCACCAGCCCCTCGGACCGCGCGAGCCCGTAGAAGCCCACGTACTCGACGAAGTTCATCGCCCGCTCGTACATGTCCCGCGCCACCGACTTCGGCCGCAGCGGGTGGTCGCCGATCCACGGCTGACCCGCGCGGAACGTCTCGTACGCGCCCTCGAGCAGCTCCTCGAGCGGCTTCGGGTACGACACCTCCTCGAGCAGCTCCTTCCGCTCCTCGTACTCGATGCCGTCCGCCTTCATCTGCGCGACGGCCTCCCCCTTCGCCTTGCTGCGCTGAGCGGCCAGCACCTGCCGCGGGTCCTCGAGCGTCGCCTCGAGGACCGAGAGGACGTCGAGCGGGTACGACGGCTGCTCCCGGTCGAGCAGCGACAGCGCGGCGACCGCGAACGGCGACAGCGGCTGGTTCAGCGCGAAGTCCGGCTGCAGCTCGACGGTCAGCCGCAGGTTGCCCGACGCGTCTCGCTCGACGATCTGGGAGGTCTCCAGCCCCTCGACGATCTGCTCGGCCTGCGCCAGCAGCCGCTCCTTCGCCTCGTCGCTCCCGTGGCTGCGTCCGATGAGCTCGCGAAGGACCGCTCTACCGTCCCCCGGACGCTGCAGGACGTTGAGCACCATCGAGTGCGAGATGCCGAAGGACGACGTGAGCGTCTCCGGGGCCGCGCCCACGAGCCGTGTGTGGGTCTGCTCGCTCCACGACACGAAGCCCTCCGGCGGCTTCTTGCGCTCGACCCGGCGCAGCTTCTTCGGGTCGTCGCCCGCCTTCGCCACCCGCTTGGCGTTCTCGACGTCGTGCTCGGGCGCCTGCACCACGACGTTGCCCACGGTGTCGAAGCCGGCCCGGCCTGCGCGCCCGGCGATCTGGTGGAACTCGCGCGCCTTCAGGTGCCGCTGCGCGACGCCGTCGTACTTCGCCAGCGCCGTGAACAGCACCGTGCGGATCGGCACGTTGATGCCGACGCCGAGGGTGTCCGTCCCGCAGATCACCTTGAGCAGACCGGCCTGCGCGAGCAGCTCGACCAGCCGCCGGTACTTCGGCAGCATCCCGGCGTGGTGCACGCCGATGCCGTGCCGGACGAGCCGGGACAGCGACGGCCCGAAGCCGGCGGTGAAGCGGAAACCGCCGATCAGCTCGGCGATCCGGTCCTTCTCCTCGCGGGTGCAGACGTTGATGCTCATCAGCGCCTGCGCCCGCTCCACCGCCGCCTGCTGGGTGAAGTGCACGACGTAGACGGGTGCGCCGTGCGTGCCCAGCAGTTCCTCGAGCGTCTCGTGCAGGGGTGTCATGACGTACGAGAAGTACAGCGGTACGGGGCGTTCCGCGCCGCTGACGACGGTGGTGCCGCGGCCGGTCCGCTCCGTCAGCTCGCGCTCGAACCGGCTGACGTCGCCCAGGGTCGCGGACATCAGCAGGAACTGCGCGTTGGGCAGCTCGAGCAGCGGCACCTGCCAGGCCCAGCCGCGGTCGGGTTCGGCGTAGAAGTGGAACTCGTCCATGACGACGACACCGGCGTCCGTGTCCGGTCCGGTGCGCAGCGCGAGGTTGGCGAGGATCTCCGCGGTGCAGCAGACGATCGGCGCACCGGCGTTCACTGCCGCGTCGCCGGTCATCATCCCGACGTTCTCGGCGCCGAACGTCTCGATCAGCGCGAAGAACTTCTCCGACACCAGCGCCTTGATCGGCGCGGTGTAGAAGCTGCGCTCCTTGCGAGCCAGCGCCGCGAAGTGCGCGCCGACGGCGACCAGGCTCTTGCCCGAGCCGGTCGGGGTCGCGAGGACGACGTTCTCGCCGAGGAAGACCGACAGCAGCGCCTCCTCCTGCGCCGGGTACAGGGTGAGACCGCGATCGGCGGCCCAGGTGCTGAACGCCTCGAGCAGCGCGTCCGCGTCCGCGTCGGCGGGCAGCAGGTCGGCGAGAGTCATGGCTGGCCCAGGATATAGCAGTCGCGCTATGCTGCTGGTATGGGATCGGACCTGGTGCGCGAGGCGCGGCGGCGGGCCGGCCTGACCCAGCGCGAGCTCGCGGAGCGCGCCGGGACGACGCAGTCCGCCATTGCCCGGCTGGAGAGCGGCAAGACGTCCCCGTCGTTCGAGACCGTGCGACGGCTGCTGAAGCTGTGCGGCTTCAGCCTGTTGGTGCAGCTGGAGCCGTACGACGACTCCGACCTCGCCCAGGCGAAGGCAGCGCTGCGCCGGACGCCGGACGAGCGGCTCGACCAGCTGGACGCGGGGCTCTCCTTCGCGCGCCAGCTGCAGGCGGCGTACGCCCAGGTCCGTGGTGCCTGACTTCGACGGGCCGGCGATCCTCGCGGTCCTGCAGGCGCACGGGGTCGAGTGCGTGCTCATCGGCGGCTTCGCGGCAATCGTCCACGGGTCGCCACTGCTCACCAACGACGTCGACGTCGTGCCCCAGGAGTCGACGGACAACCTGACGCGGCTGTCGGCAGCTCTGCGGGAGCTCGACGCGAAGATCCGGGCTGCCGAGCTGGACGAGCCGTTGCCGTTCGACCACGACGCGACGTCGCTCGCTGCCGGTCGCATCTGGAACCTCACGACCAGGCACGGCGACCTCGACATCACGTTCACGCCGTCGGGGACGCAGGGGTACGACGACCTCAAGCGGGACGCGGTGGAGGTCGTCCTGCGGGGAACCCCGGTGCGGCTGGCGAGCCTGGCCGACATCGTCCGCAGCAAGGAGGCCGCGGGCCGCGACAAGGACCGTCGTGCGCTGCCCGTGCTGCGCGAGCTGCTCGCCCTGCAGCGCAACGGCTGACAGAGTCCGCACCATGCTGGCGACCGAGCTGGACCTGCCGACGTACGACCACCTCGACGGCGTCACCGGCGCGCGCTTCCACGAGCTGCTCGACGAGGTGGCGTCGCAGAGCTGGCTGGCGCGCGGAGCCACGGGGCTGGCCGTCTTCGACCGCGAGACCTGCAACGCGCTGCTGCGCGACCGCCGGTTCGCCTTCCCGGCCCTCGAGCTGCTGCAGCTGCAGGGCGTCACGTCTGGGCCCATCTGGGACCGCACGGTGGACGGCCTCATGGTGCAGAGCGGCGACGCGCACGCGCGGCTGCGCCGGCTGCTCATGCCGGCGTTCACGCCGCGGGCGACGGAGCGGCTGCGACCGCGGCTGCGCGAGCTGATCGAGGCGCTCTGGGCACCGGCCGCGGCGGCGGGGGAGTGCGAGTTCGTGGCGACGCTGGCCGAGCCGCTGCCGTCGCAGGCCATCGCCGAGCTGCTGGACGTGCCCGGCGACGCGCCCGACCTGGCGCGCTGGTCGGTGCTGCTGCAGGAGGTGTTCAAGTTCCGCCTCGACGAGACGGGGCCGGCCGTGGAGCAGGCGTACGCGGAGGTGCGCGCGTACGTCTTCGACAAGCTCGCGCAGCGGCGGCGCGCGCCGGGCGAGGACCTGATCAGCGTCATCGGCCAGACCGACCTGACGGACGACGAGTGCGTGACCCTGGTCTGCTCGGTCATCTCCGGCGGGACGGACACCACCGAGGCGCAGCTCGCGCACGGGATGCGGCTGTTCGCCGAGCACCCCGACCAGTGGCAGCTGCTCGTGGACGACCCGTCGCTCGCGGCGCAGGCGGTCGAGGAGGTGCTGCGGTACGAGCCGATCACGCCCTTTACGGCGCGCATCGCCACCGAGGACGTCGAGGTGCGGGACGTGGTGTTCCCGAAGGACACGGTCGTCTTCATCTGCGCGGCGACGGCCAACCGGGACCCGCAGGTCTTCGAGGACCCGCAGGCGTTCGACATCACGAAGCCGCGCGAGGCGGCGCCGCTGACGTTCGGCTTCGGCGCCCACTTCTGCATAGGGGCGAGCCTCGCCCGCGCGGAGCTCGCGGAGACGTTCTCGTACCTCGCGCCGCGGGTGCGCGACCTGCGGCTCGCCGGCGAGCCGGTGCTCGGGTCGCCGACGGGGATCTACGCGGTGGAGTCGCTCCCGCTGGCGTTCACGTCGGTCTGACGGTTCTCCACCAGCGGGGCGAACCGCCGCAGCCGCAGGCTGTTCGTCACGACGAACACCGAGCTGAATGCCATGGCGGCACCCGCGAGCATCGGGTTGAGCAGCCCCGACGCGGCAAGCGGCAGCGCGGCCACGTTGTAGCCGAACGCCCAGAACAGGTTGCTCTTGATGACGCGCAGCGTCCGGCGCGACAGCCGGATCGCGTCCGCGGCTGCCCGCAGGTCGCCGCGGACGAGCGTCAGGTCGCTGGCCTCGATCGCCACGTCCGTGCCCGTGCCCATAGCCAGACCGAGGTCCGCCTGCGCGAGTGCGGCCGCGTCGTTCACCCCGTCGCCGACGACCGCGACCCGGCGGCCCTCTGCCTGCAGCCGCTGGACCACCGCGAGCTTGTCGGCGGGAAGCACGTCGGCGATGACGGTGTCGATCCCCACGGAGCGGGCGACGGTCTCCGCCACCGCGCGGTTGTCACCGGTCAGCAGGACCGGGTCCAGGCCGAGCGCGCGCAGCTGGCGCACCGCTGCCGCGCTCGTCGGCTTGACGGTGTCCGCCACGACGAGCAGCCCGCGGGCTGCGCCGTCCCAGCCGACCGCGATGACGGTGCGCCCCTCGGAGCGGGCCTGCTCCTCCGCCGCGGTCAGCGCGGCATCCAGCGGCTGCGACCACTCCGCCAGCAGTCGGCTGCGCCCGACGACGACGGCTCGCCCCTCGACGAGTCCCTGCACGCCCAGCCCGGAGGTCGAGGCGAAGTCCTGCACGGACGGCAGCTGGCCGATGCGCGAGCGTGCCGCCGTCACGACTGCGCGGGCGACAGGGTGCTCGCTCGCCTGCTCCACCGCCGCGGCGACGCGCAGCAGCTCCGTCGGGTCCACGCCGTCGGCCGGCAGGACGTCGGTCAGCGTCATGACGCCGGAGGTCACGGTGCCGGTCTTGTCGAGCACGACGGTGTCCAGGCGCTGGCTGCGCTCGAGCGCCTCCGGCCCCTTGATGAGGATGCCGAGCTGCGCGCCCCTGCCGGTGCCGACCATGAGGGCGGTCGGCGTCGCGAGGCCGAGGGCGCACGGGCAGGCGATGATCAGTACGGCGACCGCGGCCGTGAACGCCGCACCGAGGCCGTTGCCCGTGCCGGTCCAGAAGCCCAGCACCGCGACGGACAGCGCGATGACGACCGGCACGAACACGCCGGAGATGCGGTCGGCCAGCCGCTGGACCTGCGCCTTGCCGTTCTGCGCGTCCTCGACGAGGCGGGCCATCTGGGCCAGCTGCGTGTCCGCGCCGACGCGAGTGGCCCGCACGACGAGGCGTCCGCCGGCGTTGACGGTTGCGCCGGTGACGGCGTCGCCGATGCCGACCTCGATCGGCACGGACTCGCCGGTGAGCATCGACGCGTCGATCGCGCTGCTGCCCTCGACGACCACGCCGTCGGTCGCGACCTTCTCGCCGGGGCGCACGACGAACCGGTCGCCCACGACCAGCTGCTCAGCCGGGACCTGCACCTCGACGTCCCCGCGCAGGACGGCGACATCGCGCACGCCGAGCTCAAGAAGGGCGCGCAGCGCAGCACCGGAGGCCCGCTTCGACCGCGCCTCCAGGTACCGCCCCGCCAGGATGAACATCGTCACGCCGGACGCGGCTTCGAGGTAGATGTTGCCGGCGCCGTCGCGGCGCTGCACCGTCAGCTCGAACGGGTGCCGCATGCCGAGCTCGCCTGCTGTGCCGAAGAACAGCGCGTACACCGACCACGCGAGCGCGGCCAGCGTGCCGACGCTGATGAGGGTGTCCATCGTCGCCGCGCCGTTGCGCAGGTTCTTGTACGCCGCGCGGTGGAACGGTGCGGCCCCCCAGACGACGACCGGCGCCGCGAGGGTGAGGGCGAGCCACTGCCAGGCACGGAACTGCCAGGCCGGCACCATCGACAGCGCGATGACCGGGATCGTCAGCGCCGTGACGACGAGCAGCCGGCGGCGCAGCGCCTCCGCCGGGTCCTGCTCGACCGCAGCGGGGGCGGTCTTGTCGAGCCGGGGCAGGGCCGCGCTGTAGCCGGCGGAGGAGACGGCCGTCAACAGCACCTCCGTGCCGAGCTCCGCCGGGTAGGTGACCTTCGCCTTCTCCGTCGCGTAGTTCACCGTCGCGGACACGCCCGGCAGCTTGTTCAGCTTCCGCTCGATGCGGTTGGCGCACGACGCGCACGTCATGCCGGTGATGGCCAGCTCGACGGCGGCCGTCGTCGACGCGGTCACGACGCACCTGCCTCTGCGGCGAAGGAGGCCGTGTGCACGGCGTCGTCGTGGCGGACCTCGAGGAACAGCCGGTAGCGACCGGGGGAGGGCACGTCCGCGACGAAGGAGAGCGGCTCGTGCGCGGAGCTCCCCGGGTGCACGTGCAGGTAGGCGAGGTCGCCTTCGCGCAGGACGATGAGGTGCCCGTTCGCGCCGAGGTACGGCTGCAGGTCGGGAACCCGCTGCCCGGCGCGGCTCACCGAGAACGTCAGGGGGCTGTCCCCACCCGCGACCAGCGCACCGGTCATGGTCACGTCGTAGCCGTCCACCGCGGTCGTCTTCGCTGGGCGGAGCTCGGACTCCGGCGTGTACACGCCGGGCACCGTCAGGTCGGCGGCCAGCACGACGGCCGAGGTGCGCCCGGGAGGGACGAAGTCGGCGATCACCTTGTACGGGCCCGGGCGGCCGAGGGTCAGCGGGATCGACCAGGTGCCGTCGCTGCCGAGGACGGGGTGCACGTGCCGGTACTCCGCGAGGTCACGGCGGACGACGACCAGGTGCAGCGGCTTGTCGTGGCTCGTCCGGTAGCTGCGGAGCGGCTGCCCGTCTGGGCCGCCGATGGTGAAGCGGAAGTCCGCGGGACGGCCCGCGGCGACCACGGGCTGGGCGAGCTGCAGCGTGTAGCCGGCCTCGGAAACAGCGAGGCCACCGACTGCGGCGCCTGCCTGCGCCTGCGGCTCCTCGTGGCTGTCGTGCGCGGCGGCCGCGGGTGTGCCGGCGGTGCCGACCGGCCCCACGGCCGAGCCGAGGGCCATCGCCGCGGCGAACACCACGGCCAGCCCGGCGGCGTAGCCGCTGAGCACTCCTGCCGGTCTCATGTCTGCTCCTGGTCTGCTGGGGGTGTGCGGGGGATCAGCCGGCGAGCGTGTAGCCGGCCTCCTCGACCGCGGCCCGCACCTCGTCGGCGGCGAGGTCGCGGTCGGAGGTGACGTCGATACGGCCGGACGCGAGGTCCACCTGCACGTCGGTGACACCGGGAAGCGCCGAGACCTCCTCGGTGACGCTGCTGACGCAGTGCCCGCAGGTCATGCCGGTGACGGTCCAGGTCGAGCTGCTCATGGGGTTTCCTCTCGGGTCGGGTCAGGATCGGACGAGGCGGGCGATGGCGTCGGACGCCTCTTTGAGCTTGACGGCGCCCTCGTCACCTCCGGCCGCGACCGCCTGGGCGACGCAGTGCGCCATGTGCTCGTCGAGGAGCGCGAGTGAGACGGCCTGGAGAGCCTTCGTCACCGCGCTGACCTGGGTGAGGACGTCGATGCAGTACTTGTCCTCCTCCACCATCCGCGCGATGCCGCGCACCTGTCCCTCGATCCGCGCCAGCCGCTTGAGGTGCGCGCTCCGGTTGTCGCTGTAGCCATGTGCCATGCGTCAGGTCTAGCACACCCCCGGGGGGTATCTCCAGTACCTCCCCGGGGTATGACAGCATGGCGGCATGGAACGCACAGCCGTGGGTGCTCCGCCGCTCGTGCCGGAGATCCGCCTGCACCTCGCCGACGACATCGAGCAGCTGTGGCAGGAGCTGGGTACGCCGGCTCCGCCGTTCTGGGCCTTCGCGTGGCTCGGCGGTCAGGCGGTGGCGCGGTACGTCCTCGACGAACCCTCGTCCGTCACCGGGCTGCGGGTGCTCGACCTTGCCACCGGCTCCGGGCTGGTGGCGCTGGCCGCCGCGCGTGCGGGGGCCGCCCACGTGACCGCTGTCGACGTCGACCCGCTCAGCGAGCAGGCGGTTCGGCGCAACGCGGCGCTGAACGACCTGCACGTGGACGTCCTGCTGGCGGATCTGCTCGACGACGAGCCGCCGGACGTGGACGTCGTGCTGGCCGGGGACGTCTGCTACGACCGCGAGATGACGCCGCGCGTGCTCGCCTGGCTGGCGCGCACCCACGCGCGGGTGCTGCTCGGCGACCCCGATCGGGCCTACCTGCCGCAGAGCGGCTTCGCGGAGGTCGCCGCGTACGACATCCCGACCACCCGAGCGCTCGAGGGTGTCGAGGTGAAGCGGACACGGGTGCTCAGCCCAGCACCTCGGTGATCGTCACGTTCCCGTACTGGTTCAGCATGTGCTCGGTGGCGTCGAGCCGGTGCGCCGGGCAGGACGCCATCGCGGTCGTGTCCGGCGGCACCACGACGGCGTCGCGGCTGCTGGTCAGCTCCCACGCGGCGTGCTCGCCGCAGTCGTCGCACAGCCGCGTCATCGCAGCTCCTCCTCGAGACGGGCCACGAACGGCACCTGTGCCGGCATCAGCTTCTCGACCGCCTCGGCAGGGGAGAACCACTGCACGCGGTCGACCTCGGGGAACTCCTGCAGCCGGCCCTGCCAGGTCATGGTGAAGGTGCCCGGCTCCACGGCGTCGACGTCGAGGTCGCCCTCCACCGCCCACGCCGTCACGACTTTCCCGCTCTTCTGCGTCACCTCGCCCAGCGGCAGGGCGGGTCCGTCCGGCGGCGCGATGCCGGTCTCCTCGGTGAACTCGCGGTAGGCCGCGGCCAGCGGCTCCTCGCCCGGGTCGAGCTCGCCCTTGGGGATCGTCCAGTGACCGGCGTCCTTGCGGGCGAACAGCGGCCCGCCGGGGTGCGCGAGCAGCACCTGCAGGTCCGGGCTGCGGCGCCACAGCAGGATCCCTGCACTGCGCTTGGGCACGTCAGTCCAGCGGGGAGTCGGTCTCGGCGACCAGCAGGTCGGTCGGCGCCCCGTGCACCGCCGGGATGCGGCCGAGCCGCCCGGCGTTGAAGTCCTCGAACGCCTGGCGCACCTCGGCCTCGGTGTTCATGACGAACGGCCCGGCCCATGCGACCGGCTCGCGGATCGGCCGGCCACCGAGCAGCAGGAGCTCCATCGTCCCGCTGCCGCTCTGCGAGCCCGGATGCGCCGCGACGGTCAGCGCGTCGCCCGCGCCGAACACCGTGAGCTGCCCGGTCTGCACCGGACGCTGCTCGACGCCGACGGTGCCGCGACCGTTCAGCACGTACACCAGGCAGTTGTGCTCGACCGGCCACGGCAGGACGAGCTGCGCCCCGGGGTCGACGCTGGCGTGGACCATGGTCATCGGCGTGTACGTGGATCCCGGGCCCCACGTGCCGCCCAGGTCACCCGCGATGAGCCGCAGCAGCGCCCCGGCGTCCGAAGTGGCCAGCAGCTGCACCTGCTCGCCGGCGAGGTCCTGGTACCGCGGATCGACCCACTTCTGCGCGCCGGGCAGGTTGACCCAGAGCTGGAGCCCGTGGAACCGGCCGCCCGCGGCGACGATCTCCTCCGGCGGCGTCTCGATGTGCAGGATCCCCTTGCCGGCGGTCATCCACTGGGTGTCGCCGTCGCTGATGATCCCGCCGCCGCCCTCGGAGTCGTTGTGCCGCAGGACGCCGTCCATCATGTAGGTGACGGTCTCGAAGCCCCGGTGCGGGTGCCACGGGGTGCCCTTGGGCTCGCCCGGCGCGTAGTCGACCTCGCCGATCTGGTCCAGGTGGATGAACGGGTCGAGGTCGCGCAGGTCGACGCCCTCGAACGCCCGACGGACGGGGAAGCCCTCGCCCTCGAAGCCTCGCGGCGCGGTGGTGACGGAGCGGACCGGCCGCTGCCGAGCTCCCTCCGCAGCGGTCACGCGGGGCAGGCTGGTGCGGTCGTCAACGGTCATCGCAGGCATGCCCGGCCTCTACCCGCCGCTACGGCCGGTACGCCGCGACCTGCCGCCGCACCGTCTCGACGAGGTCGCCGAGCGCGAGGTTGACGTCGCCGACGTGCAGCCCCCAGCGCGGGCCGAGGTCCTGCGGCTGCTCGGGGATCGGGCTGCCCGGAACCCGTGTCACCTGCAGCCAGGTCGCTCCGCCGGCGGTCCGGCAGGAGGCGCGCAGGCTGCCCGGGTACGCGACGAAGCCGTCCAGCCGCGGCGCCGCCGGCAGCCGGTCGGCCGGCAGGTACGGGTGCAGCGCGCCGGGCGTGCCGGCGAGGACCGTGGGGTCCGTGCACAGCGCCTGCTTGCCGGTCGGCGCCCGGCCGAAGAAGGCGTCCGCGGGCGGAGCCGTCGAGAAGCTGCTGTACCCGACGACGCAGCCGGTCTGGCCCGGCTTGCGGCAGGCGGGGACGGCCGCGAAGGAGCCGCCGACGTCCTTGCCGGCGGCCGTGGTGACGTTGCCGCCCAGCAGCAGCGCCGACACCAGCTGCTTGCGCGCGGCCGGGTCCGGGTCCACCTCCGCCGCGAGCAGCTTGGCCAGCGCCATGGCGCCTTGCGAGTGCCCGAGCAGCACCACGCCGCGGCCGTCATTGTCGTCGCGGAGGTAGTCGTGCCACGCCTGCAGGACGTCCCCGTACGCCGTCTGCTGCGCGGCCTGGTCGAAGAACCTGCCCGTGATCAGGGCGCCGACCGTGACCTGCCGGTAGACGGGGACGAACAGGCGGCAGACCGAGGTGAAGCGGGCTGCCTGCGCGCGCGCTGCCGACACGATCTCGGGGGAGCTGGCCAGCGGCGCGTTCGTGCCCTGCGCGCTGGAGACGGTCGGGTACACGTAGAAGCAGTCCACCGGCGGGTCCTGCGCCGGCACGAAGTCCTCGGCGGTCCGCGCACCGCCGGCAGCCAGCGCCGTCGCGTCGAGCACGCCGCTCTCGCACGGGTTCGGCGTCATGCCCGGCCGGCACAGCCACAGCGTCTTCGCCGCCGTTGCAGTGCGGGAGACGGCAACGGTGGGCGCGGCCTCCGGCGCCGGCGTGGAGGAGCCGGAGCAGGCGGTCAGGGCTGTCGCGAGGACCAGGGCGGCGAGCGGTCGGAGCAGCACTCCTGCAGTAGAGCAGCCGACCTAGGCTGGAGCCCGACATGGAGGCGCAGCAGCTCGACGGCCTGATGCTCAAGGACCGTCGACGGATCGAGCAGCGCCTGCGGGCGAAGCGGGACATCTCGCGCGACCTGGCCGCCGCGGAGCAGCGGGTGGCCGCGCGCCGCGCCGCGGTGCCTGCCATCACCTACCCCGAGCAGCTGCCTGTATCGCAGGCGCGCGACGAGCTGCTCGAGGTGCTGCGCGACAACCAGGTGGTCGTCGTCGCGGGCGAGACCGGCTCCGGCAAGACGACGCAGCTGCCCAAGATGCTGCTCGAGCTCGGCCGCGGCGTCCTCGGCACGATCGGCCACACCCAGCCGCGCCGGATCGCGGCGCGCACGGTCGCGGAGCGCATTGCCGAGGAGCTGGGCACGCCGATGGGGGAGACGGTCGGCTACAAGGTCCGCTTCCACGACCAGGTCGGCGACACGACGCTGGTCAAGCTGATGACCGACGGCATCCTGCTGGCCGAGATCCAGCAGGACCGGACGCTGTCCGCGTACGACACCCTGATCGTGGACGAGGCGCACGAGCGCAGCCTCAACGTCGACTTCCTGCTCGGGTACCTCAAGCAGCTGCTGCCCCGCCGGCCCGACCTGAAGCTGGTCATCACCAGCGCGACGATCAACCCGGGCCAGTTCGCGGAGCACTTCAGCGACGCGCCCGTCGTCGAGGTCTCCGGCCGGACGTACCCGGTCGAGGTCCGCTACCGGCCACCGGACGACGACACCGACCAGGTCCAGGCGATCGCCGAGGCGGTGGAGGAGCTCGAGCGCGAGGCGCCCGGCGACGTCCTCGTGTTCCTGTCCGGCGAGCGCGAGATCCGGGACACGGCGGAGGTGCTGCGCGGGCGCGCGCCGGAGGGCACCGAGGTGCTGCCGCTGTACGGCCGGCTGTCTGTGGCCGAGCAGCACAAGGTGTTCGAGACCTCGAAGGCGCGGCGGCGGGTGGTCCTCGCGACCAACGTGGCGGAGACGTCGCTGACGGTGCCGGGGATCCGGTACGTCGTGGACCCGGGCACGGCGCGCCTCTCCCGGTACAGCGCACGCACCAAGGTGCAGCGGCTGCCGATCGAGCGGATCAGCCAGGCGTCCGCGCGGCAGCGGGCCGGCCGCTGCGGTCGCGTCGCCGAGGGCATCTGCATCCGGCTGTACGACGAGGAGGACTACGAGAACCGGCCGGAGTACACCGACCCGGAGATCCTGCGTACCAACCTCGCGTCGGTCATCCTGCAGATGACCGCGATCGGGCTCGGGGACATCGCGGCGTTCCCGTTCCTCGACCCGCCGGACCGTCGCAACATCAAGGACGGCCTCGACCTGCTGCACGAGCTCGGTGCGCTGGACGACAAGCGGAAGCTGACGCAGCTCGGCCGGCGGCTCGCGCAGCTGCCGATCGACCCGCGGCTCGCCCGCATGGTCGTGGAGGCGCACGAGCACGGCGCGCTGCGCGAGGTGCTCGTCATCGCCGCGGCGATGTCGATCCAGGACCCGCGCGAGCGGCCGACGGACAAGCAGCAGCAGGCGGCCGAGATGCACAACCGCTTCACCGACCCGACGTCGGACTTCCTGACCTACCTGAACCTGTGGAACCACATCACCGAGCAGCAGAAGGCGTTGTCCAGCAGCGCTTTCCGCCGCCTCTGCCGTACCGAGTTCCTCAACTGGCTGCGCATCCGGGAGTGGCAGGACCTGCACAGCCAGCTGCGCCGGGTGGCCCGCAGCCTCGACCTCACGCTGAACAGCGGCCAGGCGTCCCCGGACCTGGTGCACCTGTCGCTGCTGGCCGGGCTGCTGTCGCACATCGGGCTGCGTGACCCGGACAAGCGCGAGTACGTCGGCGCCCGCGGAGCGCGGTTCGCGATCGTCCCGGGCAGCGCGCTGCACAAGAAGCAGCCGCAGTGGGTCATGGCCGGCGAGCTCGTCGAGACGAACCGGATGTGGGGGCGCGTGGTCGCGCGCATCGCACCGGAGTGGGCCGAGCAGCTCGCGCCGCACCTGGTGACGCGCGTGTTCAGCGAGCCGCACTGGGAGAAGAAGCAGGGCGCCGTCATGGCCTACGAGCGGGTGACGCTCTACGGCGTGCCGCTCGTCACGCGGCGCAAGGTCGGGTACGCGCGGGTCGACCCCGTCGTGTCGCGCGACCTGTTCATCCGGCACGCGCTCGTCGAGGGCGACTGGGAGACGCACCACGCGTTCTTCGCCGACAACCTGCGACTGCTCGAGGACGTGGAGGAGCTCGAGCACCGGGCCCGGCGGCGCGGCATCGTCGTGGACGACCAGACGCTGTTCGACTTCTACGACCAGCGCATCCCGGTCGACGTCGTCAGCGGCGCGCACTTCGACGCGTGGTGGAAGAACGCGCGCCGTGAGACGCCGGACCTGCTGACGTTCTCCATGGCGATGCTCGTGCAGGCCGAGGGCGTCGATCCCGGGGACTACCCGGACGTGTGGCAGCAGGGCGAGCTGCGGCTGCCGCTGACCTACCAGTTCCAGCCGGGTACGGACGCCGACGGCGTGACGGTGCACGTGCCGGTCGCGGTGCTGCCGGCGCTGTCGCCGTACGGCTTCGACTGGCAGGTCCCCGGCCTGCGCGAGGAGCTCGTCACGGCGCTGATCAAGTCGCTGCCGAAGCCGGTGCGCGTGAAGCTCGTGCCCGCGCCGGACACGGCACGTGCGGTGCTGGCCGTCCTGGAGGCGCGGCAGGAGCCGCTGCTCGACGCACTCGAGCGCGAACTGCTCCGGCTGCGGGGGGTGGACGTGCGGCGCGAGGACTGGCAGCTCGAGCGGGTGCCCGACCACCTGCGGATGACGTTCCGCGTGGAGGACGCGCAGGGCCGGACGCTGGCCGAGGGCAAGGACCTCGCCGCGCTGCGCGCGCAGCTGGCGCCCAAGGTGCAGCAGGCGCTCTCGACCGCTGCCGGCGACGTGGAGAAGGCCGGGCTGACCGCGATGGTGCCGGTGCCGCGCACGGTCCCGGCCGGAACCGGCGTCACCGGGTACCCGGCGCTCGTCGACAAGGGCACGTCGGTGGCGGTGCAGGTGCTCGGCTCGCCGGAGGAGCAGGCGGCCGCGATGTGGCGCGGCATCCGCAGGCTGCTGCTGCTCAACGTCCCGTCGCCGGTCAAGGCTGTCGCCGGGTCGCTGTCCAACGCGTCGAAGCTGGCGCTGTCGACCAACCCGCACGGCAGCGTTCCCGCGCTGCTCGAGGACTGCGTGACGGCCGCAGTCGACGCGCTTGTGCGCAGCGGCGGCGGCGTGGTGTGGGACGAGGCCGGCTTCGCCGCGTTGCACGACCACGTGCGCGCCGACCTGGTGCCGACGGCGGAGGGCGTCGTCCGGCAGGTCGAGCAGGTCCTGTCGCTGTGGCAGGCGCTCCGCCCGCAGGTGCAGGGCATCTCTGCCGCGCAGGTGGACATGCGGGCGCAGCTGGACGCGCTCGTGTTCCCCGGCTTCGTCACGGCCGCGGGCGCCGAGCGCCTGCCGGACCTGGTGCGCTACCTGAAGGCGATCGAGGCGCGGCTGGCCAAGCTGCCCGCCGGTGCCTCCAGGGACATCCTGGCGATGACGGGCGTGCACGCGGTCCAGGACGAGCTGGCACAGCTGCGGGCCCGCCGGCCGCACGACCCGCGGGTGGAGGACGTGCGGTGGATGGTGGAGGAGCTGCGCGTCAGCCTGTTCGCCCAGGGAATGAAGACCAAGCACCCGGTCTCGGAGAAGCGGATCTACCGGGCGATCGACGACCTCACGGCTTGAGCTCGCGGCCCCGCGACAGGTACAGCACGCGGTCGGCCCGCTCGACCAGCTCGTCCGCGGCCTCACCTGCGTGCCGCTCCGCCGTCCCCACGCTGATGCTGAGCCGGTCCGGCCCGCGGGCGAGCTCGCGGCGGACGTCCTGCAGCCGCCGGTCCGCCTCGTCCTGCCGGACGCCGGGCAGCACGCACAGGAACTCGTCGCCGCCCCAGCGGACGACGTGGTCGTAGACGCGCAGCCCGGCCAGCAGTGCGTGCGCGACCGCGACGAGAGCGCGGTCACCGGCTGCGTGCCCGAGCTCGTCGTTGCGCACCTTGAGCCCGTCCAGGTCGACGAACGCGATGCTCAGCGGCGCGTCGGCCCGAGCGGCTCGCTGCAGCTCCTCCTCCAGCAGCTGCCGGCCGGCCTGCCGGAGCCACGTCCCGGTGAGCCCGTCGTGGTGTGCCGCGTCCAGCTGGGCGGCGTACTCCTCGAGTCGGGCGCGGTACTCGCCGAGCTGCACCTCGTACCGGTCCAGCGCCAGCTCGTACTCCTCGCGATCGGGCTCGGCGAGCAGTGGTGGCTTCGGGCGCTGGGCGGGCACGACGTGCCGGCTCCGCTGTGCGGCGAGCTCATCAGGAGGCCGGATGGCCTCGTTCGCTGCGGACACGCACCCCACCCCCCACGGTCCGACCGAGAGGATGGCACTGATGAGCGATCGTGAGGATGGTCAGTTCGGGCTAGTCAGCGGGAGGATGCCGGTGTGCCGCCGCTCGTCGTGACCCTGCAGCTGGACGACGCGTCCCAGCGGGCGCTGGATGCCTTGCGCAGCAGGCACTTCCCGGCGGATCGGCTCGTCGTCGGCGCGCACGTGACGCTGTTCCACGCGCTGCCGGGGGAGCAGGAGGTCGAGGTACGGGAGGCGCTTGCGGAGGCGGCCGACCGCGAGCCGTTGGACGTCGGCGTCACCGGTGTGCGCTTCCTCGGGAGTGGTGTCGCGTACGAGCTCGCGGTGGACTCGGTTGTGCGGGCGCCAATCGCCGCCCGCTTCGCGCTGACGCGGCAGGACGCGCAGCCGTGGCGGCCGCACGTGACCGTGCAGAACAAGGTGCCGGCCGAGCAGGCGCGGTCGCTGCACCAGGCGCTCGCGGCGGAGTTCGTCCCGTGGACGGCCCGCGCCGAGGGGCTGGCGCTGTGGCGCTACGTCGGCGGGCCGTGGGAGCCGCTCGGCAGCTACCCCTTCCGCAGCCGCCAGGCGTAGAGGACGGCCGCCGCCGCCGTGGCCAAATTGAGGCTGCTGACACCGACGCGCATCGGCAGGCGGACGACGCGGTCGGCGCGCCCGCGCAGCTCGTCGCCGACGCCCGCTCGCTCGCTGCCGACCACGAGGACGGCGTCGTCCGGTACGTCGCCCAGCGGCTCCCCGTCGGCGTCGAGAACCCACAGCGGCCCGGTGACCTCGTCCGGCCGGACGGCCAGCACCGGCAGCGCGTAGTGCAGTCCGGCGCTCCCGCGCACGACGGCCGGGTGCCACGGGTCGAGCGCGCCGCTGACGGCGACGCCGCTCGCTCCGGCTGCGGCCGCGACGCGGATGACCGCCCCGGCGTTGCCCGGGTGCCGCGGGTCGTCGAGCAGCACCAGCGGGCTGGTGCGGGTACGCAGGACGTCGCGCGCCTCGGCCGGGCGTACCGCCAGCCCCTCCACGCCGGTGGGGTGGGCGACGTCGCCGGAGCAGGCGAGCGCCAGCAGGCGGTCCCGCACGTCCGGCGCGAGTCGCTCGGCCAGCGCGCGAGCCTCGGCGAGGTCGCGGACGCACACCTGCGTCACGAGGTCCGGCGCGAACCGCAGCGCGTGCTTCACCGCGTGGAAGCCCTCGAGCGCGACGGTCACCGCACCAGCGTGGCAGCAGAACGGCGGGCCGCCCCTGTAGGGGCGGCCCGCCGTCGTACGTGCGTCTGCGGGACTAGTCGTCCCAGGGACCGAAGTCGTTCATGTCGTTCCTCTCTGGTGCCCTGCGCCGTACCGCTTCACCTTGGCGCGAGCTGTTCTGGAAAGCCTGGTTCCGCTCGATCAGCGGGGCTGTGCAGGATCCGGGAGGTGTGCACCGGGCAACCGCTGTGCGGGTTGCTGTAGACCACTCTACACGTCGGCACGACAGAAGCGATCTTGAGGAGCACCCGTGCAGCAGGACTTCGAAGGGCGGGTCGCCCTCGTCACCGGTGGCACCCGCGGCATCGGCTTCGGCATCGCGCAGGAGCTGGTCTCGCGCGGCGCGCGCGTCGTCATCACGGCGCGCAAGCCGGAGGAGCTCGAGGCGGCGGTCGCCGAGCTGGGGGCCGACAGCGCGGTCGCGGCCCGAGGCAGCGCTGACGACGAGCAGCACCAGGCGGAGGCGGTCGCCCTGGCGCACGAGCGGTTCGGCCGGCTCGACCACCTGGTCAACAACGCGGCGGTGAACCCGCAGTACGGGCCGCTGGTCGACGCCGACCTCGGCGCGGTCCGCAAGGTGTTCGAGGTCAACGTCACGGCGGTGCTCGGCTGGACGCAGCAGGCGATGCGCGCCGGGCTGTCGACGAGCATTCTCAACGTCGCCTCCGTCGGCGGCATCCGCGCCGGCTCGCCGATCGGGGCGTACAACGCCTCGAAGGCCGCGCTGATCCACCTGACCCGCCAGCTCGGCGTGGAGCTGGGGCCGCAGGTGCGGGTCAACGCGATCGCCCCGGCGGTGGTGAAGACCAAGTTCGCGTCCGCGCTGTACGAGGGGCGCGAGGACGAGGTGGCGCAGGCATACCCGCTCAAGCGCCTCGGCGTTCCCGAGGACACCGCGAAGGCGGCGGCGTTCCTGCTCAGCGACGACGCCAGCTGGATCACCGGGGAGACGCTGGTCGTGGACGGCGGCGTCACCCTCGGCCACTAGGGTCGGGGTTCCGGACCTAGTGGAGGAGTACGACGTGGCGGACGGGCGCGAGCAGCTGAAGGCGATGGTCGGGGAGAAGCGCGGCCCGAGCGAGTGGCTGCTGGTCGACCAGGAGCGGGTCAACGCGTTCGCGGAGGCGACCGAGGACCGGCAGTGGATCCACATCGACGAGGAGGCCGCGAAGAACGGGCCGTTCGGGCACACCATCGCGCACGGGTACCTCACCCTGTCGCTGCTGCCGCACCTCGCCGGCGGCCTGCTGCCGCTGGTCGACGGCGTCGCTGGCGGCATCAACTACGGCAGCAACAAGGTCCGCTTCCCGACGCCGCTGCCGGTCGGCACCCGGGTGCGGGCGCACTCGACGCTGGTCGACGTGGCTGACCACCCGATGGGCGTCATGCTCACGCAGAAGGTCGAGATCGAGGCCGAGGGCGTCGACAAGCCCGTGTGCGTGGCCGAGGCGCTGAGCCTGCTCTTCTTCGGCTGAGCCGCGTGATCCACAGCGGATCAGGTCTCTCCTGGGACACCTGATCCGCTGGGATCACTCCGAGGTGGTGGGGCGGTGCGGGTGAGGGCGGCCGCGGCGCCCAGCGCGGCGGCGCCAGCCGCGGCCAGCGCGGCTGCGGTCCCGGTCGACGGGAGCGTCCCGCCCCCG
>JAODNS010000061.1 GCA_025465145.1 Frankiales bacterium | reverse complement strand
CGGCGCTGGCCGGCCACAGCGCGAGCGCCGGGCGAGCTCGCAGAGCCGGGCTGCGGCGGAACGGGTTCTCGACCAGGTGGAAGGACAGCACCGCCGCGAGCAGCGCGCCGCCGAGCACGAGCAGGCTCTCGCCCAGCCGGAGGTCGCGGCCGAGGTGGCCGGCGGCAACGACAAGGAACGGCCAGTGCCAGAGGTAGAGCGAGTACGAGACGTCGCCGACGTACCGCAGCGGCTGCCGGCTCAGCAGCAGGTCGGCACCGAAGCGGCTGCGGGCGCCGCACGCGAGCAGCAGCGCGGTGGACAGCACGGGCAGCACGGCGGCGGTACCCGGGAGCGCGGTCCCCCCGTCGTACCGCACGACCGCCGCGACGACGCCGGCGAGGCCGAGCCAGCTCGCTGCCGCAGCCACCGGTCTGGGCAGCCGCAGGAGCTGCGACGCGGCGACCGCAACGCCGGCGCCCACGGCCAACTCCCATGCGCGCGTCAGGCTGGAGAAGTACGCGAGGTGCGGGGCGCTGCTCGTCTGGACGACGGAGCACGCGAACGAGATCGCGCACAGGGCAGCGAGACCGGCCGCGAGCAGCCGCCGGCCGCGGGCCGCCAGCAGGGCGAGGAGCACCGGCCACAGCAGGTAGAACTGCTCCTCCACGCCGAGCGACCAGAAGTGCTGCACGGGGGACGGCGGGAGGTCCCGCGAGAAGTAGTCCGTGCCGGCGCTGGCGAACCGCCAGTTCGCGGCGAACAGCGCGGCCCACACCGCGTCACGAGCCACCTCGGCCGCGCGCACCACGTCGAGGAGCAGCGCCGAGGCGAGGCCCGTCGTCAGCAGCACGACCGTCGCGGCGGGCAGGATGCGACGGCCTCGCCGCACGTAGAACGCGCCGAGCGAGACCCGGCCGGTGCGCTCCTGCTCGGCCAGCAGCAGGCCGGTGATGAGGAAGCCGGACAGGACGAAGAAGACGTCGACGCCGACGAAGCCGCCCGCGACACCTGGGACCCGCGCGTGGGCGAGCAGCACCGACAGCACGGCTACGCCACGCAGCCCCTGCACGTCCGCGCGGAAGGAGGTCGCCACAACCTTCGCGTTGTCGACCGCTCGGGCCGACTGAAACGCCTACCGCTGCAGGGTGACGACCAGGACGACCGCGATCAGCACCATGACGAGCACGGCAGCGGGAGAGCCGAACCTGCGCGCGTAGTACCGCCGCAGCACCCCCGGGCCGTGGTGGCCGGCCGGCAGCTGCGCGAGGAGCTCGCGCTCGGCGCGACGCAGCCGGCGCACTTCGCCGAGCATCCTGCGCTGCCGCCGGAGCACGGGGCGCAGGGCCAGCAGCGCGAGCAGCAGCAGGACAACGCCGATGACGGCCAGCGGCGCGGAGCTCGACAGCCCGGCCAGCAGGGCGATCAGACCGGCGGCGAGCAGCATCCCGCCGGCGCTGCAGCCGACGATCTCGCCGAACCCTAGGGCCTCGCCGCGCTCGAGCTGCTCGACCGCCTCGTCGCGCACCGCCGACAGCTCCGCCCGGATGTCCTCCTCCGTGCGCTGGTCAACCACGCGGCTCATCCTCGTCGACCTGCACCCGCGCGGCGACGGCGGCTGCCAGCGCCGCGCACTCGGCCACCAGCTCCTGGTCCGCGGCGGCGACCGTGAGGGTGAGCAGCTCGCCGACCCGCGGCAGCGGCAGCTGGACGACCGCCTGCGCGCCGGCACCGACCACGTCGGCCGAGGCGACGGCAGCCCCCGCGGGCAGGTCGAGGACGCTGACCTCGCCGGTCGGGCTGGTCCTGGCGAGAGCCATGGCGCGCAGCCCCTGGACGACCACGTCGTCCGCCCCCGCCGGTAGCGGCCCGAGGTGGGTGACCAGCGACAGCGGGGTGACGGCGCCGGTCTGCACGGCCACCAGCGCGGCACCGGCGCTGCTTCGCGCGGCGCGCAGCTGGTCCCACCACTGCTGCAGCGCAGGGGCGACGCCTTCGACCTCGACCAGGAGCGGGTCGTCCGCGTCGACGACCGCGAGCCCGTCCGGCAGGTCGAGCTGGACGGCGCTCATGCCGGCTGTCGCTCCAGGACGGCGCGCCCCGGCTCCGTGCTGCGCACGCGGGCAGAGCGGGTCGACCCGCTGGACGGGAGCAGGCCGCGGTCGCGGGCCGTGCTGAGGGTGTCGACCGTGCCGACGGCCATGCCGGCGAGCGTCGGCTGCAGCTGGACGCTGCGCCAGACGAGCTCCTTGAAGCCCATGGTCAGGCCGGGGGTGAACATCGACGGCAGGCTCGTCACGTCGTGGCCGAGCTCCGCGGCGCGGGCCAGCCGGGCCGCCCGCCCTGCTGCGGCCGCCGCCCCGCCGAGGACCAGCCCGGCGCCGGCCAGCCCGACGTCGGTGAGGTCCTTCTCGTCGGTGTACGCGGCCAGCGCGGCGGTGCTCAGCAGGACCGCGCCGCCGACGACCAGCATCAGCGTGGTGCCGACGCCGGGGACGAAGCCGGCGAGGAACGCCACCGTCGACACCGCGTCGGTCACCGCGGCGATGACTCCGGCGTTCTCCCGTACCCAGTCCCCGACGTGCTTGTTGAGCTC
>JAODNS010000056.1 GCA_025465145.1 Frankiales bacterium | reverse complement strand
AATCGCCGGCGGTGCCACCGCACTGACGGGGCGGCTGCTCGTGGAGGCGGACGGCGTGGTCGGCGGTGCGGTCACAGCTGTGCTGGGCGCCGCACTCGCGCTCGTCGTCGCCGCCGTGCCCGGCCGGCGGCTGGTGGCGGCGGTCGCCGCCGCTGCCGTCCTCGGGGCGGTGCAGGCGCTTGCAGCGGTGGAGCGGCCGGTCGTGGCGCTCGTGCCGTGGCTGGTGGCGCTCGCGCTGTACGGCTGCTTCACGCGGCAGTGCGCCGACGAGATCGGGCACCCGCTCCGCCGCCTGACGCGGGCGTGAGCGAGATCGACCCGCGCGCCCTGCTGGACGTCGCCCGCGCCGCCGCGGCCGCCGGAGCCGTCGTGGCCGCGGGCTGGTGGCGCACCGACGCGCTGGAGATCGGCGAGAAGGTCGGCCCTGACGACCTGGTCAGCCAGGCCGACACGGAGACCGAGGACGCTGTGCTCGCCGTGCTGCGGCGCGAACGGCCGGACGACGGGCTGCTCGGCGAGGAGTCCGGGGTCGTCGAGGGCAGCACCGGGATCCGGTGGGTCGTCGACCCGATCGACGGCACGACCAACTACCTGTACGGCCGGCCGGACTGGGCTGTGAGCGTCGCGGCGATGGACGTGTCCGGGCGGGTGCTCGCGGGCGTGGTCACCGAGCCGGCGCTGGGACGCGTGACGGAGGCCTGCGCGGGCGGAGGCACCTGGGCGGACGGGGTACGGGTGGCGCCGCTGCAGCAGGACGACCTCGTCCGCGCGCTGGTCGAGCTGAACCTCGGCCGGCCGGACCAGAAGCAGCACGCCGGCGCGGTGCTGGACGCACTGGTGCCGCACGTGCGGGACGTCCGCCGCGGCGGCAGCGCGGCGTCGGCGCTCGCGCAGGTGGCGACCGGCCGGTGCGACGCGGCCTGGGTACCGGGGCTGCAGCCGTGGGACTGCGCCGCGGGGGTGCTGCTGGTGGCCGAGGCCGGCGGCACGGTCGGCGACCTGGGCTTCCCGACGCCGGGTGCGGTGCCGCCCACCGGCGACGTGCTGGCCGCGCCCGCGGCGCTGTGGGAGCCGCTACGGGCGCTGCTGCTGCCGGCGTACGGCGGGAGCTAGCCGGCCAGGTGGCCCCAGTCGTCGGCCAGCGCGGACCAGGGGCCGGTCGCGACGATTCGGCCCTCCGCGAGAACGACCACCAGGTCGGCGCGCTGCAGCGCCGCCCGCTTCGACGTCGAGCCGAGGACGGTCGTGCCGCGGGCGCGCAGCGCCTCCCACAGCTCGACCTCCGTGCGCGCGTCCAGCGCGCTGGACACGTCGTCCGCGAGCACCAGCTCCGCATCCGCGGCCAGCGCGCGGGCGAGGGCGAGCCGCTGCACCTGGCCGCCGGACAGCCGGACGCCGCGGTGGCCGACGACGGACTCGAGCCCACCGGCCTCCTCCACGTCCTGGCTCAGCCGCGCGTCGCCGACGGGCTGCTCGACCTGCCGGGCGTGGTCGAGCCGCAGGTTGTCGGCGAAGGTGCCGGACAGCACCCGCGGCACCTGCGCCACGTGGGCGACCTGGCCGGGGCGCAGGAACACCTGCGGGTCGACGACCTCCGCGCCGTTCCAGCGGATGCTGCCGGTGTGGTCGACGAGACCGGCGAGCGAGCCCAGCAGGCTCGACTTGCCGGAGCCGATCTGGCCGAGCAGCAGCACCAGCTGACCGGCGCGGACGGTGAGGTCGACGTCCTCGATGCCGAGCGTGCCGTCGTCGTGCACGGCGGTGACGCCGGACAGCTCGAGCCGCTCCAGCGGACGGCGCTCCGGCTGGACCGGCAAGGGGGCGAGGCCGTGCACGAGGTTGACGCCCGGCGGCAGGGCCAGTAGGTCGGCCCCGCCGGCGAGTTGCGACGTCGCCTCCGCCCAGGCGCGAGTGCCGGGCGCCTCGGTGATGACGGCGCCGGCAACCCGGCCGAACCAGTCGAAGCCCGCGACCGCCGTCGTCACGAGCAGCGCGGTCGACAGGTCCCAGCCGCCGAGCAGCAGCACCAGCCAACCCGTGACCACACCGCACTGGACGAGCACCATCGGTACGCCGTCGAGCACCGCCTGCACCCGGTGCTCGAAGACGGCCGCCTCGACGCGGCCGGTGTCGACCTGGCGCAGGTGCCGGTGCACCGCGGGCGTGGCGGCGGCCAGCTTCACCGTCCGCGCGGAGTCCAGGGCGGAGACCAGCGCCCGGCCGAACTGCGCCCGCGCCGCGGAGGACGAGGCGGCGGACCGGCCCGCGATCGGCGAGCCGAACGCCGAGGCGGCGGCGGACAGCACCATCACGCCGAGCAGGACCGCGCCCGCGAGCAGGCTGTGCGCGGCGACGACGGTGACGAGCACGATGATGACGCCGTTGATGAAGTCGACCCAGCGGTCGGCGTAGCGGGCGAAGCGGTCGGCGTCCATCGCCCGGCCGATGACCTCGCCCGGCGGCGTACGCGGCAGCCGGTGCTGCATGGTCTGGCCCCGCAGCACGGCAAGCCGGACGCGGAGCAGCACCGCGACCCACCACTGCGGGTACAGCCGGAACGCGAAGGCGAGCAGCAGGGGTGCGGCGAGCAGCGAGACCGCCAGGGCGACCCCCTCCACGACCGGCTCGCCCCCGTCGCGCAGCTGCTCGACGAGCCGGCCCCAGATGTACCCGGTCAGGACGCCGAACGCGCCCAGCACGGACGACAGCAGGAACAGCGCGCCGCCGGCGAAGCCCCATCGCGGGTGCATGCGCAGCATCGAGATCGTGTTGCGGGTCAGGCTCGGCCCGAGCCCGACGTCCTGGACCCCTCTCGCCTCGCCCGCACGGCGCGCCGTGCCCACGGAGATCCCGGTGTCTTCCTCCGTGACCTGCTCCGGACCGGCCGCGGCGAGCAGCTCGCGGAACGGGCCGGACTCGGCGGCCAGGCGGGCGCGAGGCCCCTGCTGGACGACCCGGCCGTGGTCGAGGACGGCGACCAGGTCCGCACGGCCGGTCGTCGCGAGGCGGTGCGCGATGACGAGCCCGGTCCGGCCGGTCAGCAGCCGCTCCGAGGCCCGGACCACCCGCGCCTCCGTGACGGGGTCCATCCGCGCCGTCGCCTCGTCGAGCACGACGACCTGCACCTCGCGCACGAGCAGCCGCGCGAACGCGACCAGCTGCTCCTCCCCCGCTGACAGGGTGGTGCCGCCCGGCCCCAGCAGCGTGTCCAGCCCGTCGGGCAGCCCGGCCACCCAGTCGTCGATGCCCAGCTCGGTGACTGCGGCGAGGACGGCCCCCCGGGGCACGTCGGCGAACAGGGTGATGTTCTCGAGCAGCGTCGCGGCGAGCACCTCGGTTCGCTGCGTCACGACGCCGACGGCCGCGCGCAGGTGCTGGAGGTCGAGGTACAGCACGTCGACGCCGCCGAGGCAGACCGCACCGCGCGGCGGGTCGACCGCCCGCGAGACGAGGGCGGCGAGGGTCGACTTGCCCGAGCCGGTACGCCCGACGAGCGCCAGCGTCCTACCGGCCGGCAGCTCCAGGTCGACGTCGCGCAGGGCGAACGCGCCTTCGTCGTACGAGAAGCGCAGGCCGCGCACGGACAGCCCGAGCGGACCCGGGGGAACGGCGCGGCCGCCGACGGGCTCCGGCTCGGCCTCGAGCATCGTGCGCAGGCGGGTGAGCGCGCCGAGGCCGGCCTGCAGGTCGGGCAGGTGGCGGGCGATCTGGTCGATCTGACCGACGAAGGTGGTCGTGACGAGGAACAGCGTCACCAGCTCCGCCGTCGACAGCTCGCCGCGGGTGACGAGGAAGGCGCCGGCCAGCGCCGTGACGGCCAGCAGGCCGTGCAGCAGCAGGCCCGCGCGGCGGCCGATCTTCGCGGCGCTCACGCAGCTCGCCCAGACCCGGCGGTGCACCACCGCCGAGAACTCGGCGCAGCGCCGGACGAGGTAGGCCTGGCCGAGGCTCGACCGGAGGTCGTCCCGGGCGGCGACCCCCTCCTCCATCGCCGCGGCGTGGTCGGTCCAGGCGATCTCCTCGGCGAGCTTGCGCGCCGCGATCTCGGCCGTGATCGGCCGGACGAGCAGCACCGTCCCGACGCCGACCAGGGGGAACAGCAGCCAGGCCGGCCACCAGGTCAGTCCGGCGACGACCCACATCGGCCCCGCCCGAAGGAGGGTGCGTACGAGGTCCCACACCATCCGCCGCAGCAGCGTGCCGAGCTCGTGCGTGTCGTCGTCGACGCGGTCGAGCACCTCGCCCACCGCCTGCTCCGACAGCACCGCCAGCGGCTGGTGCAACGCGGCTTCGAGCAGGTCAGCCCGCAGCCTCCCCTCGGCGCGGTCGACGACGCCCGACCACGCGGCGCGGGCGCCGGTGTCCAGCACCGCGGAGCCGACGACGCTGAGCGCCAGCAGGACGACGAGCAGCCCGGTCGGGTCCTCCGCGAGCCGGCCGGCGACGACGGTGCCCGCCGTCTGCGCCACCGCCGCGACCGCCGCGGC
>JAODNS010000019.1 GCA_025465145.1 Frankiales bacterium | reverse complement strand
CGGGGGGGGGGGGGGGGGGGGCCGGGGGGGGGGGGGGGGGGCTGGTGTCTGTGTGCGCCGTCCGTGCTCCGGCACTGCTGCCATCCTGAGCTCACAGGGCTCCACACCAGCGCAAGCCGCGTCGGTCCGCGCGCGAATCCGAGGACCTGGCACCAGCGGGCCCAGCGTCGGTGCCCTCTCAGTCCCAGCCGTACCGGACCCGCAGGACCTGCGCCACCCGCTCGAACTGCTCGCGGTCGAGAACGGCACCCTCGCGGCGGATGCTGTCGTCGTCCAGCTCAAGCACCCGGTCCAGCCGCACCCAGCTCGGCCGGCCGCGCGGGTCCCAGCTGCCGGCGCCCAGAGCCAGCCAGTCGTCCTGGCCGTCGCGCTTCGCCTGGCTGGACAGCATCAGCGCCCGCACCGTCCGGGCGTCGCGCCGTCCGACCACCAGCACCGGCCGGTCCTTGCTCGACGACGGGTTCCTCGTACGCGAGGACCGTCCACACGACCTCGCCGGGGTCGGCGCTGCGGTCGAGGTCAGGGGCGTACGAGATGGTCCGGTCGTCTCCCCGTGGCGCGGTCGTCGTCCGTCCGCTGCGACGCTTCGCCGTCGTCCGCTTGCGCAGCTCGCTGCGCACCGGCGAGCCGACGATGCGCGCCGCGACGCCCTGCCAGCCCTTCAGCACCTGGCGAGCCTAGCCAGCAGCGCCTGCCCCGCTCGGCCGCCGAACCAGCGCGCGTGGTCGAAGACGAAGGCATGCGCGAGGTCCGCGTTCACGGCGCTGCCGGTGATGCCGGCGAAGTAGGCCAGCTCGGACAGGGCGAACTCCACGTGCGCCAACGGGAGCAGCGCGGCCAGGGCCGGGCCGTCGATCGGTCGTACCGACGACCAGCCGGCGAGCAGCCCGTCCACCAGGTCGTCGCGCACCTGTGGCTCGCCGTCCAGCCACGAAACCGCCTGTCGCTCGATCGCCGTCGCCAGGTCAAGCAGTGGCGTCGTCCGGTCGCACAGGCCGAGGTCGAGCACCGCGGTGACGTCGTCGGCCTGCCAGAGCAGGTTCGAGCCGTGGCCGTCGCCGTGCGTCCACGACGGCTGCAGGTCCGGCAGGTGCGGCCGCAGGTGCGCGTGCAGGGGGACGAGCACCTGCTCCACGTCGCGGCGCCAGTCTCGGTCCGAGAGCGCGCGAGCCAGCAGCGGCCGCGCCTGCACGAACCCCTCCAGCGCGACCGGGAGGTCCGGCGACGACACTGCGCCCCAGGACGAGACCAGCAGCCGTGGCGGGCGGGCAGGTGCGTCGAATCCCGTTGCAGCGCAGGCGATCTCGGCCAGGACCCGGCCCACGGACACGGCGTGCGCGGAGGATGTCAGGGGCTCCCAGGAGGGGACGTCCCGGTAGGTGTCCTCGCCGTTGCCGACTGCGTGCACCTCATACGTCCATGCCTCGCCGCTGACCACGCCCAGCACCGCCGGCACGGGAATGCCGGCAGCGCGCAGGTGCGCACCGAACGCGTGCTCCTCGGCCAGGGCGGCGGCGTCGCGGACGGCGTTCGCGTGTCGCTTCACGAAGACATCACCGTCAGGTGTCCGGACGAGTGCCGCGGCCGACAGCGGGCGCGGGCTCCGCCACAGCACCTCGGCGACGCCGACGACGCCGGCCAGCTCGTCCGCCGTGAGCGGCGGCCAGTCTGGTGCGACCAGCTCGCGGCCCATGCCGTGGACCTCGAGGCTGCTCATCCGAGCAGCGGGCGGAACGCGCCCGTCTCCATGCTGACCGCGGCCGCGGCGGCGGTGACCAGCGTCGAACCCGCGACGAGCGCGACGTCGGCGAGGGTGACGTGCTGGCGCCGCGCGAACGTCCTCGCCGTGCCGCTGTCGAATCCGCGGGCGTCCATGGCGGTGGCGAGCCGGGTGCCCCGCCGGATCGCCGCGACCAGCAGCGCCAGCACCTGCGAGGCGAACAG
Source organism: Frankiales bacterium (assembly GCA_025465145.1). GTDB lineage: Bacteria > Actinomycetota > Actinomycetes > Mycobacteriales > SCTD01 > RYN-124. Next base: position 9,787 of record JAODNS010000019.1, on the reverse strand, counting down.
CCGCAGCACCCGCACCGGCGACCGACCCGCGTCGATGCCGCGCGCGCGGCGGGCCATCGCGATCGTCCCCCACTCCTCGGTCAGCAGCGGGAGCAGCCGCAGTGCGGCGAGGGCTCCGTACGCGAACCGCGCCGGCGCCCGCACCTGCTGGACCAGCGAGTCTGCGAGGTCGACGGGGTCGGTGCTCGCGAGGACGAGGACGCCGGGCAGCGCGATGCCCAGCACGCGCAGGCTGATCCCGAGTCCGGCGAGGGCGCTGCCGGTGGACAGGTCGAGCGGGCCGGCGTCCAGCAAGACGCGGCCGCCGGTGGTGGTGCCGAGGAGCGCGTTGACCAGCCCCACGGCGGTGGCGCTGATGAGGAGCAGCCGACAGCGGCGGGCGAGCAGGCGGAGGGGCACACCCGCGAACGGGATCGTGGCCAGCACCGCGACGAGCACCAGGGCCGGCGTCACCGGATCCGTCGTGGTGAGCAGGGCGGTGCCCGGAACGGTGGCGGCCGCGAGCTTCAGCACCGGGTTCACGTCAGCACCAGCCGGCGATCGGCGAGCGCGCTGGCGAACGCCTCGTCGTGCGTCACGGCCAGGACGGCAGCTCCCTCGTCGCGCAGGTCGGCGAGCAGCGCCAGCAGCTCTGCCCACGTGCGGGCGTCCTGACCGAACGTCGGCTCGTCCAGCACCAGCACGTCCGCGCCGCTGGCCAGAGCGGTCGCCACGGACAGCCGGCGCTTCTCGCCGCCGGAGAGCGTGAACGGGTTCGCCGCCGCGTACCGGGTCAGGTGCAGCCGCTCCAGCAGGTCGCCGTGGGTGCCACCGAGCTCGTCCGCCACGGTGCTGCGCAGGAACTGGTGCTCGGGCTCCTGGAAGACCGTGCCGACGGTGCGGGCCAGGTCGTGGGCGCGCCACCGGTGCAGCGGCTTGTCGTTGCCGGGCACGAAGGCGCCGCCACTGTCCGGTCGGCGCAGGCCGGCGAGCAGCATCGCGGTGGTGGTCTTGCCGGTGCCGTTGGCGCCGGTCAGCGCGACCGCCTCCCCGCGGTGCAGCGAGACGTCCGGCGGGCGGATGTGGCGGTACGACAGGTCGTCCCCGGCGAGCACCTGCTGTCCGGGGGATGTCGTCGCGTGACGGGTCGGGATGGGACGGCCGGGTACCCAGATGCCGGCCGCGGCCAACTCGTCCGCGTGCCGCCTGAGCACCTCGTCAGGGGAGCCGTCCGCCGCCACGCCGCCACCCGCGGCGAGGACGACGACGCGGTCGATCAGCGGCAACGCCTCGGCGACGCGGTGCTCGACGAGCAGCACCGTCGCGTCCACCCGCGCGAGCGCTTGCCGCACGAGGTCGGCCCCGGCTGGGTCGAGGTTCGCCGTCGGCTCGTCGAGCAGCAGCAGCCCGGGGCGCCGCGCGAGGACGCCGGCCAGGGCGAGCCGCTGCTTCTCCCCGCCGGACAGCGCGGCCGTCGACCGCTGACGCCCGTACCCGAACCCGACCGCGGCCAGCGCCTCGTCCACGCGCGGCCAGATCAGGTGCTCGGGCAGGCCCGCGTTCTCGAGCCCGAACGCGACGTCGTCGCCTGCGCGCGCCATGACGAGCTGCGTGTCCGGGTCCTGCAGGAGTAGCCCGGTCCGGCTGCGGAGCTCGCGCGCCGGCCGGCCGTCGACGACCAACGAGCCCTCCGGCTCGCCCGCTGTCTCCGGCTCGTGCAGCCCGGCGAGAGCGGCGAGCAGCGTGCTCTTGCCCGCGCCGGACGGGCCGAGCAGCAGCACGCGCTCGCCGGGCTCGAGGACCAGGTCGACGCCGCGCAGCGCCCACTCACGGCGCCCCGCATGCCGCCAGCCCCACCCGCGCAGCTCGACCCGCGCGGGTCCGTCAGACAGCGGCCTGCTCGCTCCCCGAGCGGAACGGGGCGAGCACACCGGTGGGCGCGAGCGCGCGCACGAGCAGCCATGCCCCGACGCCCGCGACGACCGCGGCCGACAGCGCGACGAGCACGCCGTACGTCGTCATCCAGGCAGTCGACCAGTCCGGGTAGTAGTAGACGATGTCGAGGACCGCAGCGGCCACGCCGGCGGCAGCGCCGGCCAGCAGCGCGGTCGGCAGCGTCCAGCGCCGGTAGCCGCGGAGCAGGAAGACCAGCTCGGAGGCGCCGCCCTGCAGCAGGCCGTACCAGATGACGGTCAACCCCCACTGGTTGCCGAGCAGCGCGGAGACGATCGCCGCGACGAGCTCGGTGAACAGCGCGGCGCCGGGCTTGCGGATGATCATCGCGCCGAGGACGCCGGGCAGCAGCCAGATGCCGTACATGAGCCCCTGCAGCGGCGGCAGGCCGGTGAAGGCGGGGGAGACAGCGGCGTACAGCTGGTTCCAGGCCCAGAAGACGACGCCGAAGGCGACGGCGAGGACGGCCGCGACGACGATGTCGACGGTGCGCCAGGTGGTGCTCTTGGTGCTGGTGGTGGTGCTCATGTCTGCTCTCCGTCCGGTAGGGGACGGGAGGTTGCTCACTGCGAGGGCCGCGCCAGGTGCGGCGTGGTCCAACCGACTCCCTGCGCTGGCATGACCCAGATCAGGTTCGAGGGTCTGCGGTCGCCCGCACTCTCAGCGCCGCAGCGCTCCCCTGTCGTACGACGCGGACGGTACGCCACCTCCGGCCCGGCGTCGAACGCACAAGGCCTCGGCAGCGCTTGCTGCCGAGGCCCTCGTGCGCGTGGGCGCTAGCCGATGGCGACGATGCTGCGGTCAGCCGCAGCGCCCTCCGGACCCGAGTAGCTGAGGAAGCCGAGGTAGCGCTGCCCGGGTGGCAGCGCCCCCCACGTCACCGTCAGGGTCACGGGCTGTCCCGCGGTCACCGTCGTCGGTGACGGGGCCACGGCGAGGGCACCCACCCCAGGGCCGTGGGGAACGGCCCACTGGGTGTAGGCGTAGCCACCGCCGCCGGTAGTGGCGTAGCCATTGACGTAGGCCGTGTACACGCCCGCTGCCGGGTCATGGAGCGTCACCTGCTCGTCACCGGAGCCGGAGGCGCTGGCACCGACGAGCGTCCCGTCTCGGTACACGAACAGGTCCAGGTCGTCAGCCGCGGAGGTCGCATCGACGTCGAACCGGGCCAGCGGCGTTCCTGCCGGCAGTGTGATCGTGTACGCCTTGGTCGCAGGTGCGACGGCGGGAGCGTCCACGTCGAAGGGCCCGGTGACGACGCTGGCCGCGACCGGCGTGGCACCGACCAGACCGTGAGCGGTCGTCGTGAGTGCGCCGCTGAAGCCGGGCGTGACGGACAGGCTCGCACTGCTCCCCGCGGTGGCGCCGCTGAGCTGGGCGGGCGCTGCGACAGCGACCGGCCGGATGGCTACCGGGAGGCGGACGACGTGCCCGAGGCTGCCGCGCAGGGTCAGGTGACCCTTGGCCCAGGCGCCCAAGGCAGCCGTGGTGCGGGAGAGCGCGATCACCATGTCCTTCGTCTCTCCCTTGGCGACGGTGATGCTGGGCGTGGAGACGGCGATGCCTTGCACGTCAGACGCGACGGTGTAGGTCTCGTCGGCGGTCCCGACGTTCGTGACCGCGCGCTTGACCTTCTGGCTACCGGCCATGGCACCCGTCGCGACGGAGGCGAGGTTGATGTCTGAGGCGTCGAGGGCGGTGAGGCCGGGATACGCCGAGAACCGCATACCGAGCCCGACGAGGTATCGCCGGTAGTCCTCGGCTGGCGTGTCGAAGACGAGTCCCGGGTCGACGGCGGAGTTGGGTGTGACGAAGCCGGCGCCCTGAGCGAACGGGTCGGTGGTCTTGACGGTGTCGACGGCCGTCGTCATGAGCGCGGACTTGACCGCCGCTGCCGACCACGCCGGGTGGGCGGCCTTGAGCAGGGCGCCCAGCCCCGCCACGTGCGGCGACGACATGGAGGTGCCCGACTCGAAGTCGAAGCTGCGGCCGCTGTGGAATGGCGGCGCCACCGCGGCGAGGACGTCGACGCCTGGTGCGGCGATGTCCGGCTTGAGGATGTCGCCCTCGGTGGTGGTCGACGGGCCGCGCGAGGAGAAGCCGGCCACCGACGGGACTGCGGTGCGGGGGTCGCCATCGGCGAGCGCCTGGATCGACGCAGTCGCGGCGGCACCTGCAGAGGCGAGGTACGCCCGGACGGTCTTGCCCCCCGCGAAGGAGACGTGGATGGCCGGCAGCGGGTGAAGGTCAGCGACGGTCTCGCCGGCGTCATCGACGTTCATCAGCACCATGGCTGAGCCGCCGGCGCGCTTGACCTCGCTTGCCTTTTGGACCCTGCCGTTGACGCCGCGCTCGCAGAGCACGACCTTGCCTGCCGCGAGTGCGGCGTCCAACGTGCCCGCGAAGCAGCGGGCCGCGTCGGCGGGGGTGGCGGCTGCGGTCTTGATGGCCGCAGCCGCGACCAGCGTGGTGGGGGACGGCAGCAGCGGGGTCACGGACGCGCCCACGACCCGGGTGCCGCTGCCCAGCACCAGCACCGCCTCGTTGGCGTGGAACGTGCTGGCCGCAACGGTGGTCAGCCACGGGCTGGGGTGGTCCAGGGTGCTGGCCTCCGGCCCGCTGTTGCCCGCCGAGTTCGCGACGAACACCCCGGCGTTGCTCGCGGCGCGGAACGCCTGCTCCGCCGCGTCGAGCACGCTGGACTCGCTGCCTGCACCGATCGACATGTTGATGACGTCAACACCGTCGGCGACCGCGTCACCGATGGCGGCAACGATGTCGCTGTTCATGCAGCCGTCGTCGATGTCGATCCCGCCGGTCCAGCAGACCTTGTAGGCGGCGACGTCAGCGCCCGGTGCCATGCCGCTCGCCGTCCCGAAGGCGATGCCGTCCACCACCACGTCGGGCACTCGGTTGCCGGCGGCGGTCGATGCCGTGTGGCTGCCGTGCCCGTCCCCGTCGCGCGGCGACAGGTACTCCGCCTTCGAGATGTTGCGCTTGCCGAACCCGTCGACGTAGTACCGCGCGCCGATGAGCTTGTCGTTGCAGTTCTGCGAGTTGAACTGCTGGCCCTGCACGCAGGCACCGAACCACCTGCCGCGAAGCCCCGTGGCGGCGACGGGCTGGCCGGCTCTGTCGCGCTTGAGCTCCTGCCCTGCGAACGACGCGCTCTCCGGCCAGATGCCGGTGTCGAGGACGCCGACGATGACGCCCTCGCCTGCCTTGGTGTTCCCGCCGAGTTGCGACCACAGTCCGCCGGGAGCGGTCAGGCCGAGGTACGCAGGTGAGTTGACCGTGGCGACCGTGCGCTTGGCGTCCTTCTCCATTCGCGCGACGCCCGCCGTCCTGGCCAGCGCCGTCGCCTGCGCCGCGGTCAGCTCCGCCGCGACGCCGTTCGTCGTCACCGAGTAGTCGTACAGCTTCGTGGCGCCGACCCCCGACAGCGCCTGGTCGTGCAAGCCGTTGAGCCGAGCCCGGTAGCGGACCACCTCGGGACGTGTGGGGTCGAGCTTCTTCCCCGCCGGCGGGCGGGTCCCCGGGTACCCGGAGACCCCGCCGGTGTAGCTGGCGGCCGGCTCGTCAGCGAAGCTGACGATGTATCGGCCGGCTCCCAGGGTCGTCTTCGAGGAGGACGACGCGGCGGCGGCAGGTGTCGCGGCCACCCCGAGCAGCGGCAGGATCAGCGCGCAGGCGGAGGCGGCAGCGAAGCGGCGGTTCCGCCTCCCGGTTCGAGCAGATGACACGACGGGTCCTCTCGACGAGCACGGCGGTCCCGATCGCTGCGCCGGTGGGGCAGCGGGACTGCCGGCAGTGTGTGCCCGCCGCGGCTGTCCGGCGGGTGAATGCGGCAACCGGCGGGTGGCGGTACGCAGCTGGCCCAGCGCCTACCGGCCCATCTGCGCCCGTACCGGGCGCCGCCGGTGGGTCGGCGACGCCCGCACCCTCGGCGGGCCGAGCCGCGGGTGAGGAAGGATGGGCGCATGACTTCGCAGTGCGCCCCTTGTCTGTCCGACCTCGCGCTCGTCCGCGACGCCGTCACCGCCGTGGGCGGCACCGCGGTGTGCACCGCGCACACCGTGCTGCTGCGCCACCCCAGCGACGACCCCGGCCGCCGTCGCCGCCGGCTGTCCGACCTGCGGACGCTCGCCGAGACCCGCGTCACCGACGCCACCGGTCTGGAGAAGGAGCGGCTCGAGCTGCTCGTCCAGGAGTACGCCGTGGCCGAGGCGATGGACCTCGGCGCGCCGGACCGCACCGGCCCCGGCCGCAGCGAGCGCGGCCGGCGGGGCAAGGAGCGCCCGCCGCGCGAGGAGCGCGGTCCGCGTGAGGACCGGCCGCCGCGTGAGGACCGGGGTCCGCGCCCGCCGCGGGGCGAGCGTCCGGGCCGCGGTCCGCGTCCGGAGGACACCGGGGGCCAGACCGACGGCTCGACGGAGGGCTCTGCTGAGGGCGGGCCGGCAGCTGAGCCGCTGGCGCCGGTGGCCGAGGGCGCTGTCGCCGGTGGGTCGAACGAGTCGCCCGTCGCTGCGCCCGGTCCGGACTCGGTCGCCCCGAGCGCGCCGGAGGCTCCGTCAGCGCCTGAGTCCGCTCCGTCGGCTCCCGAGTCTGTGCCGTCAGCTCCCGAGCCCGCGCCCTCCGCTCCGGAGTCCGCGCCCGCCCCGTCCGTCACGGAGGAGCGGCCGACCATCCCGACGGACGCGCCGCCTGCGCCCGCCCCGGGGGAGACCACGCACGGCGACAAGGCCGGCGACGTCACGCCGGCGGCGAGCTCCGAGGGCTGAAGCACCCGATCGGCGGAATTCGCCGGGGGTCGACCTGCTTCACTACCTGTGTCGACCCCGACATGGCCCCCGGTCCCAAAACAGTCGCCACGAGCGACACACCGCCGAGAGGCGACCTGACGGGTCGATGTGCGAAGACCGCTCCGGAGACGGAGCGGTCTTCGTGCGTCTGGGGCAGGATCGACGGCGGCCGGCCGAGGAGGAGCCCGATGAGCGACGAGCGCACGCCGCGCTGCCGGCCGCTGCCGCCCACGTCGGTCGCGCAGGTGATCGACCCGGCGCCCGCCGTCTCGCGCGCGGAGCTCCTCGACCGGCTCGAGCGGGCGCTGGCCGAGCTGCCCGACGCCGAGCGCACAGCCGTCGTGGCCGCGCACGCGTACGGCGGCGGGGCGATCGGCGCGGCGATGGAGCTCGGGCTGGAGGGCGAGGACGCCGAGGCGCTCACCCGGAACGCGCTGCAGCTGCTGCGTGCCTCGCTGGCCGGGCTCGAGGACGCGTGACGGCCTGCGGCGTCTGCGGCACGGTCGTGGAGGAGCGGCCGGCGACCTGGTCGCTGCAAGTGAGCGAGCGGGGTCAGGTGTGGCTGTGCGACACCTGCACCCGCGAGAACCTGCGGTCCATCGAGGGCCGGCTGGACGAGGCGTGGTGGTAGCCGGCTAGTGCGCGAAGCCGGGCTGCCAGCGCTCCATCTCGCTGCGGAAGCCTGCCTCGCCGCCGAGCTGGCACAGCACGCCGATCGTGCCGAGGGTGACCCGGTGGATGAGCAGGTACGACGGCGGCAGGTTGAGCTGGCGGCCGAGCTGCGCGGCCGGCGAGCGAGGGTCGCCCACCCGCATCGCCTCTGACCGCAGCCACTCCCGGCTGAAGCGGAACGTCGGCCCGGCGATCGGCTCCAGCAGCGGGCGGACGTAGTCGAGCACCGCCTCCGCGTCGACCTCGATCGTCGGCTTGACGAACCCCTCGGCGCGCAGCAGCGCGAGCACCGCCTGCGCGTCTCCGGCCAGCGCCAGCCGTGCGATGACACCGATCGGCTCGGGCGCGCCGTCGGGCAGCCGGTTGACCGCGCCGAAGTCGATGACGCCGAGCCGGCCGTCGGGCAGCAGCCGGAAGTTGCCCGGGTGCGGGTCGGCGTGCAGCAGCCCGGCGAGCACCGGCCCCGAGAACAGGAACCGGGCCAGCAGCAGCGCGGCTCGGTCCCGCTGCTCCTGCGTCCCCTCCCGGATGACGACCGAGAGCGGGATGCCCTCCATCCACTCGGTGACCAGCACCCGCTCGCCGCCGGCGACGACGGCGGGCACGCGGATCTCCTGGTCGCCGTCGTACGCGGCGGCGAAGGTCGCCTGGCTCTCCGCTTCGAGCCGGTAGTCGAGCTCCTCCGCCACGCGGGCCTGCAGCTCGGCCAGCAGCGGCTTGACGTCCAGCCCTGGCGTGAGCGCGGAGAACATCCGGGCGACGCGGCCGAGCTGCTTGAGGTCGCCGAGCAGCGCGGGGCCGGCTCCCGGGTACTGGATCTTGACCGCGACCTCCCGCCCGTCGTTCCAGACCGCCTTGTGGACCTGGCCGATGCTGGCTGCCGCGGCGGGGGAGTCGTCGAAGCTTTGGAAGCGGTCCCGCCAGTCGGCGCCGAGCTCGCTGGCCAGCACCTTGTGGACGCTCGCGGCCGGCAGCGGCGGAGCCGCCTCCTGCAGCTTCGTGAGCGCGGCGCGGTACGGCCCGGCCACGTCCTCCGGCAGGGCTGCCTCGAAGACGGACATGGCCTGCCCGAGCTTCATGGCCCCGCCCTTGAGCTGGCCCAGGACCTGGAACAGCTGCTCCGCGGTACGCGCCTGCAGCTCCGCCGCGACGAGCTCCGCCGGTCGGCCGCCGATGCGCTTGCCGAGCCCGACCGTCGCCCGGCCGGCGACGCCGAGCGGGAGCGTCGCCAGCTTCGCGCTGCGCGTGACTGCTCGGCGCGGGATGTCGTTCACCTGCTCAGTGTGGACTCCTCCTGCTCAGAGCGCCTCGCGGATCAGCCGGTGTCGCGCCAGGCGCACGCGCAGGCGGGGTGGAGCTGCCAGCTGCGCCGCCGCCAGCGCCAGTCGGGCAGGGCGAGCTCGAGCGTGCCGCCGACGGTTGCGGGCAGGGCGAACCCGTCCAGGTGCGCAAGGGCCTGCTGCGCCGCCTGCGCCGCGACGGCGAGCGCGAGCGGGCCGTCGCACGGGGCGACCGCCGGTGCGGGTACGGCGAGCTGCGCGGCCACCGCCGGCCACCCCGGGTCCCGGTCCGTCCGGGTGAGGTCCTGGCAGTGCAGGCAGGCGCTGATGCCGGGGCGCACCAGCGGCCCGACGACGCCGACCCCTTCCCGCACGTCGGCGACGAGGTGCGGGCTCGGCAGGGGGTCGTCCGGCAGCGGCGTGCCGGCCGGTGGCGCCAGGACGACCAGGTCGGGAAGCACGACGGGTGCCGTCCGGACCGACGGAGCGAGGGCGGTCAGCAGCGCGCGCGCGGCGTCGCCGCGGCAGCGGCCGACCATGTCCAGCGCGAGGCCGCCGACCCCGCAGTCCTCGGCTCGCGCCACACCGTCGTCGACCACGTCGACCGCGCCCACGCCGGCGACGGCGAGAAGTGCGGCGACGGGGACACCCACCCGGCCGGCTCCGAGGACCACCACCCGCGCCTCTTGCCGACGACGGGTGATCGGTGCCGGGTCTCCCCGCACGAGCTGCAGTGAGACGAGGTCGGGGGCGAGCCGGTCACGCTCCGCCCGGTCGAGGTCGGCCAGCGGTGGGGGCGCGGCTGCGTCGCTGACCAGGCCGGCGCCCTCCAGCAGCGCCAGCACGGCGGCCGTCGTCTCCGGTGGGCAGTCGGCGTCGCGCACGATCCCGGCGCGGTCGCGGCTGCCGTCGAGCAGGGCCAGCAGCGACCGCAGCACGCTGCCGAGCCCCGCAAGGACGACCGCCGTGGCCGGGGTGCGGCCGAGCTGCAGCGTCTCGCGGTCGCGCCAGAGCCGGCGCAGGACGGGCGGCAGGACAGGACGCACGGGCGGACCTCCGGTCGGCGCCCCGGCGGGGCGGCTCGGGCAGCAGGCTGCCCCG
>JAODNS010000017.1 GCA_025465145.1 Frankiales bacterium | reverse complement strand
GACCAGCGCGATGTTGACGTGCCGGAAGGTGTTCTCCAGCAGCTTGGCCATCTCGGCCTCGCGGGTGCCTTTGGTCAGAACGACCTGCTCGACCACCCGGCCGTACAGCTCGGCGGCGGCCGCCGTCGCCTCCGGGGTGGTCCCGCCGACCACCTTCGGCGTGTTCGCGATGCTGTACGTCGGGTTGCCCGGGTCGATGCGTTCGGGGCTGTACGCGAGCAGGAAGTCGTCGTGCCCGGCTCCGGAGCGCAGCAGCGGCGCGACGACCTCCTCGGTCGTGCCCGGGTAGGTCGTCGACTCGAGGACGAACAGGTCGCCCGGCTTCAGCACGCTCGCGACCGACCGGGTCGCCGCCGTGACCGCCGTCAGGTCGGGCAGCCCGTCCTCGAGCGGCGTCGGGACGCACACGACGTACGCGGTGCAGTCCGCGGGCGGCTCGGTCGTGAAGGTGATGCCCGAGGCGCTGACCTGCTCGTCCGAGATGTCCTCGATGCCGGACCGGCCGCCCGTCAGCTCGGCCATCCTGTCGGCCGAGACGTCCAGGCCGACCACCTCCACGCCGGCAGCGTCCAGCGCGACGGCGAGCGGCAGCCCGACGTACCCCAGACCGACGACGCAGACCTTCACCCGCAGATCCTCGCAGCACCGGGTAGACAGCCGCCATGACGAGGGCTGAGCAGCTGCTGGCTCTGCTGGCCATGACCGCGCCGGTGCTGTGCTGCCTCCCGCTCGCGCGGAGGCGGCGGCCGGGCCGCCTCGCCGCCGCCGGCGCCGTCGTCACCGTCGTGATCGCGCTCGTGTGGGACCGGCACAGCGCGCCGTACGAGGGGCCGGCGATCGTCGCCCTCACGCCGGACCACGGGATCACCGTGATCGACCTGCTGCTGCCGGTGTCCGTCGCGGTGGCAGCAGCCGTCCTGTACCGGTTCCGCAAGGGCTAGTAGTCGCTCAGCCGGGTCGGGATCGGCGAGGCCAGCAGGCAGGCGACCAGCAGCAGCGCCGGCCCGCTCAGCGCGACCGGGACCCCGGCGCGCCTCGGCGCCAGGAACCACCCGGCGCCGCCGAGGAGCAGCACGGCGCACGCGACCAGCGTCGGCGACGGGCCGCGGTGCATCGAGATGTGGCCGACCCACCAGTCCATCCACCGCTCGTGCGGCATCCGCATGAACCGGAACATCAGGTCGGGGAAGATCGACACCAGCTGCCCGCCGACCATCGCGGGAACGGCCGGCCAGCGCGCGAGGGCAGCCACCGACAGCCCCAGGCCCCAGCCCACGTACTGGTGCAGCAGGAAGTGCCACCACGTCCCGCGGTCGTAGTACGCCTGCGCCACCACGAGCTCGAGGGCCAGCAGCCCGAGCAGCGCCAGCCGCCTCACAGCGCGTCCAGCAGGACCGACTGCTCGTCGCTGTGCGCGGCCCAGCCCGGGTCGTACGAGCGGTAGCGGACGAAGCCGGCCGGGTCGACGAGCGCGTACCCGGCCCGGCAGTCCCGCGCGTCCGGCAGGGCGAGCGCCCGCGCGAGGTCGTGGTACCCCGGGTCGCGACGCCGGTGCACCACGACGCCGTACCGCTCAGGCAGCTGCGGCGACCCGCTGCAGGCGAGCACGACCATCGTCGGCTTGCTCCGGACCGCCTCGACCCCGGGCACCCGCTCGTGCAGCGACAGGACGTCGATCTGCTGCAGCCCGCGGTCAGGCGCGGACGCGTGCCCGGTCGCGAACCAGCCGGCGGTCAGCAGGACGCCCAGCACGAGGACGAACCCGACGATCCGGGCGTCGCGGCGTGGCGCACCCCCGGACGCGGCCATGCCTGCGAGCGTACGGCGGAACGAGGGATCACCCGACCGGTGCTCGATGCGGCTGCGCGCCGGGTCGAGACCTCAGGCAGCTGTCCGACCAGGAGGTACGAGTGAGCCCAGCCCCCATGACGCTGCTGTCGAACGGCGTCCCGCTGACCCTGCTGCTGGACCTGTTCCTCGGGCCGCAGAGCGAGGACCTGCTCAGCCACGAGCGGCCGGAGTCAGCGGAGTAGCTCGGCCTCGAATGCGTCCCGCAGGCGGGCCGTCAGCGGGCCGGTACCGAGGACGCGGCCGTCCAGCTCGACCACCGGCGCCACCCCCCGCACGCTGCTGAGCATCAGCACCTCGTCCGCGGCGCGCAGCTCCTCGGCGCTGCCGCGCCGGATCTCGTACGGCGTCGTCAGCAGGCCCAGCGCGACCGCGACGGTCGTACCCGGCAGCACCGCCACCTCCCCGGCCGGCGGCGTCACCAGCACGCCGTCCTGGACCCACGCGACGGTGCTCGTCGGCGCCTCGAGCACCTCGCCGTCGGTGCTCAGCCAGATCGCGTCGTCCGCGCCTTCGTCGTGCGCGTGCCGCAGGGTCGCCATGTTGACGGCGTACGAGGTGGCCTTGACGCCGCCGAGCAGCCACGGCGCCTGCGGCCGCAGACCGGCCGGTACGCCGAGCGTCAGCGTGATGGCGCGCACCCCGTGCTGCCGCCCGCGGATCGTCTCCTCCGGTACGGGCGTCGCCAGCGCGTACGCCGTCCCGCCCTTCGTGCAGACGATCCGCAGCACGCCGTCGGGAAAGCCGTAGCCGTCGACCAGCCCCTCGACGCCGGGCGGCAGGTCGATCGCCAGCCGCTCCGCCGACCGGGCCAGCCGCTGCAGGTGCGCGTCCACGAAGGCGGGCCTGCCGGCGGCGATGCGCATCGTCTCGAAGACGGACTCGCCCCGGAGGACGCCGAGGTCGTCGGCGCGCAGGACCGGCTGCTCCACGGGCTGCTGCACGGGTCCGTCGGGACCCAGCACTGTGAGCACGGCCGTCATGCGCCCGAGGCTATGCCGCCCGCTGGTGCGCCTTTCCCCGGCTCGGCGACGCTGGAACCGGCTCCGGGACGTCGCCGAGCCGGGGGAAGCGGGCGACGGCGGCTGCTGCGCCCGTCGGCAGGGCTGGGCTGCAGCAGCCGCTGCGCCCGTCGGGGGGCTGGGCTACAGCAGCTGCTGCGCCCGCCGGCGCGGGGTCTCGCGGAAGCCGTACCCAGGCCGTACGGACTGCTGCGCGCTGAGCGCGAACGCGGCCCGCACCTTCACCGCCAGCTCCTGCGCGCTGTCGGACCAGTAGCCGCGGACCACCTCGAACCCGAGCGCTCGCAGCGCGTCCTCCCGCAGCTTCTCGCGCCACAGCACCGCGTCCTCGGTGTACTTCAGCCGCCCGTCCGTTTCGAGGATCGTCCGCTGCTCGCGCCAGAGGAAGTCCACCTCCCCGACGTCCCGCCCGTGCGCGTCGCACAGCGTGACCTGCAGCTCGGGGGCCGGCAGGCCCTGCTGCACGAGCCGCCACCGCGTACGGGACTCGAGCGCGGAGTCCGCGCGAGCATCGGCGAACGCCAGCACGCGGCGCGCCTGCGCGATGCCCGGCCAGCCCGCGCAGTACGCCAGCTCCCGTCCGGCCCGGCCCGAGCCCGCACGCACCGCGCCGTCGGCCACGACGACGGCCTCCTCGGCGGACATCGTGCGGGCGCAGTCGACGAGCGTCCGGGCGGCGCTCGTCGCGGCGACCCCCTGTACGACGGCGCGGTGCTCGGGCGGGACGCTGGCGATGCGCAGCCCGTCGACCGTCCTCGGCGGCTCACCGGCAGGCCGGTTGCGGGTCAGCTCCGGGTCGGTGGGCAGCTTCTCGATCCGCGGGAACGCGTGCAGCTCGGCCGCGGTCGCGTGACTGACGACGCAGTCGGCCCGGACGCTCAGCAGCCGGGCGGAGCAGCGGGCCGCGAGCGTGTCGGCCGGCCCGTAGACGTTGCGCCTCAGCACGACCAGCTCGCGGGTACGGACCAGGCGGGCGAGGGCCTCGGGGCTCGCGTGCTCGAGCGCCTGGACGCGGGTGACCGCTCCGGCTTGGGTCGCGGCCAGCGCCAGGAGCTCCTTGGGCAGCACCCGGAGCAGGCTGCCGGAACTCGCCCGCGCGTGCCCGCAACCGTCTACAGGCCTCTTCCCCCGTCTCCGTGACCGCCAGAACACCTCCGGAACGTCGCCGAGCCGGGGGAAGACGCAGGCGGCGGTACGGTTCGGGCATGGGGCGGAGCGGGCCGGCCGCGGGGGACTGGCAGGCCGCGCTGCGGGCGAAGGGGTACCGGCTGACGCCGCAGCGCCAGCTCGTCCTGGAGGCGGTCGGCGAGCTCGGGCACGCGACGCCGGAGGAGATCGCCGCGGCGGTACGGCGTACGGCCACGGGCGTCAACATCTCGACCGTCTACCGCAACCTCGAGCTGCTCGAGGAGCTCGGGATGGTCCAGCACACCCACCTCGGGCACGGCGCGCCGACGTACTCCGTCGCCAGTGACGACCAGCACGTGCACCTGGTGTGCCGGGACTGCGGCGGGGTCGACGAGATGGACAGCTCGCTGCTCGAGGACGTCGTGGGGCGGCTGTCCGCCGAGCGTGGCTTCAGCGTGGACGTGGGCCACTTCGCGGTGTTCGGGCGCTGTCGGGCTTGCGTCGGTTGACACCGTTTTGTCACCGAAGTGGCGCAGGTAACTCCGGGGCGAGAGCGAACCTGACACGCATCGCAACGTCTAGGTAAGTAACGCCACGGCCTCTAGCGTCGCCGGCAACCCGCACCATCGGACAGGAGTCCCATGAAGCTCGCAACCCGCCGCCGTGCCGCCCTCGGCGCAGTGGCCACGTCTCTCGCCCTCGTCGGGGGCGTGATCGTGGCTGCTCCCGCGAGCGCCGGCACCATCTCGCGGATCGACCCCGGCACCGTCTTCAACACGAACGCGTCACAGGCGCTCACGTTGACGGCGCAGAGCACGTTCCTGACCGGCAACGTGACGTTGACGCGGCAGGGATCGGCAGGAGACAGCATCACGGCGGCGTTCACGCCCACCGGCCCGCCCCTGAACAAGGTCACCACCGACCCCATCAACTTCAGCGACGGCGGGACAACGTTCGAGACGGACGGACCGGCGAACCCTGGCATCTACGACGTGACCGTCGAGGGCGACACCCCCACCTCCCCCAGCGGGGCACCGAAGGACTCCTGCACAGGCTGCTTCACCGTCGCCAGCCCGAGCGTGCCCACGCTGACGGGGATCTCCCTCGCGGGGGTGGCGCAGAACGGTGCCGCCAACGACGTGACGTTCAGTGGCAGCAGCTTCGCCCGCGGCACTGTCATCGAGTTCCTGCAGAACGGCGTGGTTGACCCGACCATCAACGCCAACCAGCCGCCGGTCATCGGCACGACGACGACGACGAACGGCGTGACAACGACCTCGATGCTGCGCCGCAAGGTGACGGTTGGGGCATCTTCGGTTCGCGGACCGCGTGACGTACGGGTCCGCAACGCCGACGGCGTCACCAGCGCGGTCTGCTCGGCCTGCTTCACCGTCAACGGGGCGCCGCTCACGAGTACGACCCCGACCGGTGGCACGAACAACCCCGCGCCCGCGACGCCCACGGTGACGATCACCTTCCGCGGCACATCCCTCAACTCCGCGACCGGCACCGCCACCCTGGCGCTGGTCTACGTCGGTGACGCCGGCAGCTCGACGAAGAACGACCTGACGATCACCGCGCAGTCGAACACCACCGTCTTCGCGTCCGACGGCAGCAACGCCAGCGCCGAGTTCGACCTGCGCAACGCCGCTCCCGGCGTGGGCGCCTACCAGCCGACCATCACGCGCACGGATGGCAGCGTCAACGCGTGCACGTGCCGCTTCGACGTGCTGCAGGCCACGCCACCCGCTGTGACAGGCGTGAGCCCGAAGACTCAGCAGGCAGGGTCCACGCAGAAGGTGACCGTCACGGGCACCAACTTCTCACGCGGTGTACGCGTCTCGTTCGGGGCGGGTCTGACCACGACTGCGGTGGAGTTCGTCAACGACAAGCAGGTGAACGCCACCGTGGCCGCCGCGTCCAGTGCGGCCGCGGGCGCGCGGGATGTCGCCGCGACGTCGACGGACGCCAAGACCGGCACGGTGTGCAAGGCCTGCTACACGATCACCTCAGGGGCCTCCGCGACGCCGACCGCCACCATGTCGCCCTCGGCCACGCCGACGGCCACGATGACCCCGTCCGGCTCGTGCCGTACCGCGTCGGTCCGGATCAACGGCGACCGCACCATCAACGCGACGGGCAAGGCGTCGGTCAGCATCATCAACGCCGCGCCGAACAGCCGCGTCGAGCTGCAGGGCTACAGCCAGAACCACGCCGGCGACCAGAACTTCAACAACGACCCGACCCCGGTCGACCGGGTCGGCACGGCCGACAGCAGCGGAACGCTGACGTTCAACGACATCGGCCCGTCGTCCAACACGAGGTTCCGCGCCCGCCAGGTCGGCTGCTCGTACGGCGACGAGAGGGCGGTTCTCGAGGTCCGGGCGACGGAGTCCCTCATCGTCAAGCGCAACGGCACCCGGTTGTACACCTTCAGCGGCCGGTCCATCCCGGCTCGTGAGGGTGGCCTGATCGTCAGCCTGTACCGGATCACCGGCACCGCCTGCAAGCCCGGCGTCAACCCGAGCAGCTGCCCCGGGGAGAAGTTCGTCGGGCAGGCGCGCGCTGTTGCGCTCGGCCAGCCAGGTGAGGGCCTGTACAGCATCACCGTCAGGTTCCCGGCGCGCGACCAGAACGTCCGCGACGAGTTCGTCGTCAAGACCGGTCGCGACGCGCAGAACGCTCCGGGTCGCAGCAACGTCCGATCGCTGCTGATCTACTAGTCCGTACGCACGTCCCGAACGGCGGTCCCTGCTCGCGAGGGGCCGCCGTTCGGCGTTCCGGAACACCGCCGGTGCACGCGGGCTTGTTCCGGACGTGACCAGTCCGCTGCTGTCCCGCCCGGGTGCCGTCGCCACTGACGGCGTCGATGCCGGCGTGGCCGCGCACTACGGCGACCCGTACCGGGAGCAGCGCCAGCTCGCTGCGGGCGCGGCCACCGTCGACCTGTCGCACCGGCCGGTCGTGCGCATCAGCGGCCCGGACCGGCTGACCTGGCTGCACAGCCTGACCACGCAGCACCTGACCGACCTCGAGCCGGGCCTCTGGACCCAGGCGCTCGTGCTGTCGCCGAAGGGGCACGTCGAGCACCACCTGCAGCTCGTCGATGACGGCGAGGCAGTCTGGGCGCACGTGGAGCCGGGTACGGCCGACGCGCTCGTGACGTTCCTCGACCGGATGCGCTTCCTGACCCGCGTGGAAGTCGAGGACGTCTCTGCGGACTGGGCGGTGCTGCACGACGGCAGCGACCGGCTCGTGCCGCGCGCGTCGCTTGATCAGCTCGTCGACGAGCTTGCCGGCCTCTGGGCGTACGAGGCGCTCCGGGTCGCAGCGCGCCGGCCGCGCCTCGGCGTGGACACCGATCACCGCACCATCCCGAACGAGGTCGGCTGGCTCACCCGCGCCGTCCACCTCGACAAGGGCTGCTACCGCGGGCAGGAGACCGTCGCGCGCGTGCACAACCTCGGCCGGCCGCCGCGGCGGCTCGCGCTGCTGCACCTCGACGGCAGCGACAGCGAGCTGCCGGCGCCGGGGACGCCGGTGCTGCTGGACGAGCGCGAGGTGGGACGGCTGGGTACGGCGGCCCGGCACCACGAGCTCGGCCCGATCGCGCTGACGCTGGTCAAGCGGCAGGTACCGGACGGCGCAGCGCTCGTCGCCGACGGCGTCGCGGCGCAGATCGACCCTGCGGCGGACGAGGAGCCGGTGTCGGCCGCCCGGCAGGCCGCGGCGGTGCGCTCGTCGCTGCTGCGGATGCCGCGGGGCTGATCCGCGAACCGGGTACGTCGACCGCGACCTACTGGATCAAGCGCGCGCAGCCGGGCTGGCTCAGCGGCCGAACAGGCCCTTCTTCTTCTTGCTCGGCGGGGCCGCGGACGGCCGCGGTGCCGGCGCGGCCGGCCGTACGGGAGCCGGCGGCGGGTCGTCGTCGAGCCCGAGGCTGGACAGCTCGCGCAGCAGAGCGGCCGTGTCGGTGTCGCTGGGGACGTACGGCCGGTAGCCCTCGTCCTCCTCGGCGACCGCGACGGACGACTGCTGCGGCTCCGGAGCGGTCACGCTGGCGGCGGCGCTGAGCTCGGCGAACACGGCTGCGGCGGCTGCGGGGTCGGGTGCGGCAGTACGCGCGGCCTCGTCCTCACGGCGGAGCTGCTCGGCGAGGCGCTCCTCGTCCTGCTGGCGCTGCTCCTCGAGCAGGCGCGCCTCCTCGGCGAGCCGCTCCTCCTCCCTGGCGCGGGCGGCCTGCGCGACGCGGGCGTTCTCGGCAGCCAGAGCGGCCTCGGCGGCAGCGGCCTCCTCGGCGAGACGTGCGGCCTCGGCGGCAGCGGCTTCCTCCGCGAGGCGGGCTTCCTCGGCGAGACGTGCGGCCTCGGCGAGGCGCGCGGCCTCGGCGGCAGCGGCTTCCTCGGCGAGGCGGGCTTCCTCGGCCGCAGTGGCCTCCTCGGCCAGCCGAGCTTCCTCGGCCGCAGTGGCCTCCTCGGCCAACCGAGCTTCCTCGGCCGCATCGGCCTCCTCCGCCTGCCGAGCTTCCTCAGCGACCCGCGCCGCCTCGGCCGCCGCCTCGGCCTCCTCCGCCTGCACGTCCTTCTCGCGCCGTACCGATCCCAGGTCCACGACCTCGGCGACGTGTCCCTCGCCGAGCGCCGCCTCGGACTGCGCCAGCTGCGCCGCCCGGACCTCTTCCAACTCGGCCTGGGCGGCGGCGAGCTCCTCCGCATCGCGCTCGCGGCGGGCCACCGCACGAGCATCTGCCGTCGACCGCTTGACCGCCTCCGCGCGCACCTCGACCGCGCTCGTCGTCGGCGCGTTGAACAGGTCGTCCGACGCAGTCTGCGGCCCGAGCAAGGCGGCGAGGGCAGCGGAGACTCGGTCGATCGACCCGTCCACCTCGTCCTCGGTCGGCGCCTTCTCGACCTTGCGGTCCGCGCGGGCGGCGGGCTGAGCGGGTACGGCGAAGGCGGCGACGAGCCGGTCCGTCACCGAGCCGACCGGCTCGGGCAGCTCCGGCGCGGCCTCCTCCTCGACCTCGAGCAGTCCGGCCTGGACCAGCGCGAACACCACCTGGCCGGCCTCGAACAGCGTGAAGCCGCAGTCGCGGGCCAGCTCCTCGACGGAGCGGACGCCGTCGACCTTGCACAGGAGCGACCAGGCGTCGGCGTCGATCTCCATCTCGGCCGACGCGGCGGAACCGGCGGATAGCAGCGGCACCGCGGCCGGACCGTGCACGACCTCGGTGATGTCCTGCCACTGCAGCCGCCGCCGGCGTACCTCGGCCAGCAGGTCGGCGACGGGCACCGGCGGCGCGACGTCCTCGCGGGTGCGCTCGTTGATCCGGAACTTCCAGGTGGCCGTGCGCCACTGCATCAGGTCGGAGAGCGACTCCCGTACCTGCTCCTGCACGAAGGCCTCGACGACCGGCTGGTCGACGTACGACAGGTGCACGAGCAGCTCGCCGAGCCGCCAGCCCTGCAGCTCGGTCCGCTGCGCCTCGAGCGCCTCGGCGAGAGCCTCGGGAGCGAGGTCGCCGGAGGAGACCAGGCGGGCGCCGAGCTGCGGGCGGTTGCCGGGGACGACGCAGGCGTAGACGTTGCCGCCGCGCACGTACACGCGCGCGTCGTCGCCATCGCGGCCGATCACGTGCAGGCACCCGGTGGCGAGGCCGTCCGCCAGCTGCTCGAGCACGGCCGGGAGCGGTGTCGTGGCGAGGTCGCCCTTCAGCACCGCCGACCTCCTCTGTGCGCGCGGACCCCCCGCAGTTGAGGCTTCGGCAGGACCGGGCCCGTTGTTGAGCCGTCCGGCGCAACGGCCCCGCCCGTTGCGGTGATCTGACACCATGGCCGCGTGAGCACAGAGAGCACGCCCGTGACGGGCAACCGCAGGATCGACCGCGTCCTCGCGGAGGACTACCTGTCCGGGCTGCGCACGGCGCCCCTGGCCGAGGTGCGCGAGCTGCGTACGGAGGCCGAGCAGGAGGAGGTCGACCTCTCGTACATCCGCCGCATGATCCAGGGCCGGCTCGACGTCATCCGCGCCGAGCTCAACCGTCGCGAGGGCAACGGCTCGGGCAACCTCGTCGAGGACCTCGCCGGCATCCTGGCCGACGAGCCGCGCGGCCCCGCCCGGGGCCTCGGCCGGCACGTCACCGTGGAGCCGTCCCGCGCCGACAGCCACCGCCGGTACGTGGAGGCGCTCGTCGCCGACGTCGACCTGTCCGACGTCGCCAGCCGCTCCGCCGACCAGCTCGCGCACGCGATGCGCACGCTGTCCGAGGAGGAGCAGACGCTGTCCAGCAAGCGCCGCGAGGTGCAGGCGGTCATGGACGCGTGCAGCGCGGAGATCACCCGGCGGTACCGCGACGGCGAGGCCGACGTCGACACGCTGCTCGGAGAGCAGCCGACTTCTTGACCCTGCCCGTCCTCGCCGAGGTCGTCCGGTCCGGGTACGTCGAGGGCAGCCACACCGGCTCCGTGGTCGTGCTCGACGCCGCCGGCCGCACCGTGCTCGCGCTCGGGGACGTCCACCGCCCCGTGTTCCCGCGCAGCTCGAACAAGCCGCTGCAGGCCGTCGGCCTGCTCGCGCAGGGCTGGCAGCCGGCCGACAGCCGGGAGCTGGCCCTTGCGACGTCGTCGCACAGCGGCGAGGACGGCCATCTGGCTGTCGTACGGGAGATGCTCGAAGGAGCCGGGCTGGACGAGACGGCCCTGCGCTGCCCGGAGATGCTGCCGCTGAACGAGGCCGCGGCCCACGCGCTGCTCGCCCGCGGCGAGCGGCCGAGCCGGCTGACAATGAACTGCTCCGGCAAGCACGCCGGGATGCTCGCGACCGCGGTGGCCAACGGGCAGCCGACGGAGACGTACCTGGACCGCGAGCACCCCGTCCAGATCGGGCTGGAGCGGACGCTCGAGGAGCTGGCCGGCGAGCGGATCGAGCACGTGGCCGTCGACGGGTGCGGGGCGCCGCAGCACGCGCTCAGCCTGTCCGGCCTCGCGCGCGCCTTCGCCGGACTGCAGCGCGAGGTGGCCGACGCGATGCGGGACAACCCGTGGCACGTCGGCGGCACCGACCGGGACGTCACGCGGCTGATGGAGCGGGTACCCGGCCTCGTCGTGAAGGACGGCGCCGAGGCGGTCTACGGCGCCGCGCTTGCGGACGGGTCCGCCGTCGCGCTGAAGATCCAGGACGGCTCGGCCCGCGCCCGTACCCCCGTGCTCGTCGCCGCGCTCCGGCACCTCGGCGTCGAGGGGCTGGACGACCTCGCGACGACTCCCGTCCTCGGCGGCGGCAGGGTCGTCGGCGAGGTGCGCGTCACGCCGTTGCTCGCTGCCTGACGCGCTCCACCAGCGCCGGCATCACCTCGCCCAGCGGCGCGTCCACCGTGACGACGGCCTTGTCGTCGCCGCGGGTGGCGCCCTGGTTGACGATGGCCACGCGCAGGCCGTGCTTGGCCGCGCGCAGCACGAACCGGTACCCGGACATGACGGTCAGCGACGAGCCGAGGACGACCAGCGACCGTGCGCTGTCGACCAGCGCGAAGCAGTGCTGCACCCGCTCCCGCGGCACCGTCTCGCCGAAGAACACGACGTCCGGCTTGAGCATGCCGCCGCAGACGGCGCAGTCGACGGTACGGAAGCCGGACACGGCCTGCTCGGACAGCTCCACGTCTCCATCGGGGTTCACGGCCAGCGCCTCCGCGTCCCAGCCGGGGTTCGCGGCGCGGAGCCGCTCGTCCAGCGCGAGCCGGGACGTCAGGTCGCCGCAGCCGAGGCAGACGACCCGGTCGAGGTTGCCGTGCAGCTCGACCACGTCCCGCGCACCCGCCGCCGTGTGCAGGCCGTCGACGTTCTGCGTCACGATCCCGCGCAGCAGCCCGGTGGCCTCCAGGTCCGCCACGGCGTGATGTCCGGCGTTCGGCGCTGCCCGCGCGATCGTCCGCCAGCCGAGCTGTGAGCGGGCCCAGTACCGGCGGCGCGCGAGCGGGTCCGACGTGAACAGCCGCACCGTCATGGGCGTCGCGCGCCGAGCGATCCCCGAGGGCCCGCGGTAGTCCGGGATCCCCGACTCCGTCGACAGACCGGCGCCCGTCAGCAGGAGGACGTCACCATCGCGCACGACGGCGGCGAGGTCGCCCAGGTCCGAGACGCTCATCGGGATCCAGGCTAGGTCCGTGGCCGCCGCAGCGCCTGGCCACGCCAGCACGACCGGCCCTGACGAGTGCGGCGCCCGTCACCGCTGCTCCCGGTCGGCGGCGTGTCGCGGCAGCGCGCGCCACAGCCGACCCACGGCGATGCTCCCCAGGACGAGCAGGTGGTACGCCCAGGGCGACAGCTCTCCGGCCCTGAGCGAGGTTGCATGGTCGGCGAAGGTCACGGTCACGTCCGTCTGCAGGAGTTCGCGCCAGCCCACCGCTCGGTGCCCGAGAAGCTGGGGTTCGCGAGCAGCACCCCGTCGGCGAAGGCGTTGGCCGCGTCGGTGAGCACGGACTGCAGGACGAGCATTGTCGTGAACAGGAAGGCGGCGCCGGCCAGCCACGACGGACGGCGGTGCCCGCCGTACTGCGCGTCGAGATATCCCGCTGCGAGGTCGGCGGAGCCACCGACGTTGCGCACGGCCCGCCGCGCCCCCACGTCAGCGGCAGCAGTCAGCAGGTTGTCCCGCACCTCGCGGCCGATGGCGATCCGGCGGCGCCGGGGGAGGTCGTAGATGCGCTGGTCGAGCCCCCAGACGGCCTGCTCGATGCGCAGCCGGTCCAGCAGGCTCAGCGGACGTGTCATGCAAGAGCCCTTTCATGGGGGTGAGCCGGCACGGGCCGCGAGAGCTGCCGGTCGACCGCGTCGGTCAGGAGGTCCCAGCGCCGCGTCCCGTCGGCGAGGGCGGCGTAGCCGCCAGGGGTAGGGCTGTAGTACTTGCGTGCCGGCCCGGCCGTGGAGGCGATCAGCCGCGATGTGATGCGGTCCTCCCGCTCGAGCCGCGACAGTGCCGATACACGGTGCCTTCGAGGACGTCGGTGAGGCCGAGCGCGTGCAGGCGCTTCACGAGCTCGTAGCCGTAGGACTCCTGCTCGCTCAGCAGGTGCAGGAGCAGGAGGGACAGCACCCCCTTGAGCAGCTGCGGGTCGTGGTCGGCGGGCGTGTTGCAAGTGAAAGCCAGGTACCAGGCGAAGTACCACTCGTCGTTCCGGCACCAGGCGCAAGAGCCCCGCTGCTGCCGTGCGCGTCCCTCTCCCCGCGTTGCGTGCGCAACAGGCCGGCCCGCACGGGTCGACGGTGCGGCGGCCTTGTGACCAGCCTCACCGCGATCTGCTAGCAGGACTGCTTGCAGTTGCTAGCACCCTCCCGTACCGTCGTACAGGTCAGCAGGAACGCGGGAGGAGGCACCGGATGGCAGGCATCACCGACGTCCGTCACCTCGGCGATTACATCCGCGAGCAGCGCGCCGACAGCAACGTGTCGCTGCGCCAGCTGGCCAAGCTCGCCGGCGTCAGCAACCCGTACCTCAGCCAGATCGAGCGCGGTCTGCGCAAGCCGAGCGCCGAGATCCTGCAGCAGATCGCCAAGGCCCTCCGCATCTCGGCGGAGGCGCTGTACGTCCAGGCAGGGATCCTCGAGCAGCGGGAGGGCAGTGGTGTGGTCGCCGACGCCGTGCTCGCCGACGAGCTGCTGAACGAGCGGCAGAAGCAGGTGCTGCTCGAGATCTACGAGAGCTTCCGCAAGGAGAACGCGGGCACTCCGTCGAACGAGGCGCCGGCCGTCGAGCCGCTGGCGGCCAAGACGCCGAAGGCCCCCGCGAAGAAGAAGACCACTGCACGGCCCAAGAAGAGCGTCCCCACTTCCGCTACCGCCTCTGGAGGCACCACATGACCGTCACCACTGACGTCACCAAGACCGGCAACACCGTCACCGGCCGCTTCACTCTGAAGAACCTCCCGACGTTCGACGCCGCCGAGGTCAAGAAGCCGCTGTTCGCGTACGTCGGTGTCGCCGACCTCGCGCTCGAGCGCATCAAGGACGTCCCGGCCGAGCTGACCGAGCTCAACAAGACCGTCTCCACCAAGGTCCAGGCGTTCGTCGCCGAGGTCCCGGCGCAGGTCCAGGGCCTGCCCGTCGCCGTCCGCAGCAACGTCGAGAAGGCGTCCGAGAAGGCGACCGACCTCTACACCAAGCTGACGATCCGCGGCGAGCGCCTCGTGGGCCAGATCCGTCGCCAGCCGGCTACCGAGGCCGCCATCGCCGAGGGCAAGGAGGCCGTGCGCAAGGCCGAGGCCGCCGCGACCGCCGCCCGCAAGAGCGTCAAGGCCGGCGAGAAGGCCGTCGAGGGCGCTGCCGCCAAGATCGGCTAGTTCTCCACCCCCTGCACCACCAGCGCGACCCCCTGTACCGCCCGACCCCCGGCGCCCTCGCGGCCCGGGGGTCGCGCGCGTTCTACGGTCGTGCCATGTTCTCCGCCGCTGCCGGTCTGGTCAGCCTCCTCAACCTCGGCCTGCTCGTCCTCGTGGTGTGGGCGTTCATCGACGCGGTCACCCGTCCGGCCGCCGCGTTCGTCGCGGCCGGCAAGCAGACCAAGCCGGTCTGGCTGGCCATCCTGGGGGTCTGCCTGCTGATCTCGCTCGCCGGCGTCGGCGGCGTGCTCGGCCTGTTCGGCTTCGTCGTCGCCGTGGCGGCGATCGTCTACCTCGTCGACGTACGGCCGGCGGTCCGCGAGATGCGCCCGGGCGGAGGTCCGTGGGGCTGATCGTCACCGGCTCGGGATCGCCGGTCACCGTCGCCGCCCACGGCCTCGGCGCGTCCATCGCCGAGACGCGCCCGCTGCTCAGCGGCGTCACCGGCACCCGGGTGTTCTACGCCGCGCGCGGCCACGACGGGGACGTACCGGAGCCGTTCACGTACCGCGACCTCGGCCAGGACCTCCTCCGGATCGCGGACGCCCACGGCGCCACCCGCGTGCTCGGCGTGTCCATGGGCAGCGGCGCGCTGTGGTCCCTGCTGGCCGAGCAGCCCACGCGGTTCGAGCGCGTCGTCACCTACCTGCCCGGTGCGCTCGACCGGCCGCGGGCGGACGACGCGGTGACCCGGCTGGCGGCGTTGGCCACCGCGCTGGAGCAGGGCGACGAGCCGGCGGTGCAGCGCTGGGTGGCGCAGGAGCTGCCGGAGGAGGCGGCGGCGCACGTCCCGGCCCGTACCGCATGGCTGCTCGCCAACCCGGGCATCGCGGTCGCGGTGCGCTCGCTGCCGGTGGTCACGCCCGTGCCGGACCGCTCAGCGCTCGGCGCGGTCTCCGCGGACGTGCTCGTCGTCGCGCAGGAGGGCGACCCGCTGCACCCCGCGCAGGTCGCGCGGGACCTGGTGGCGGTGCTGCCGAAGGCGCGGCTCGTCGTCTTCGACCGGCCGCACGCGCTCCTGCGCGAGCGTGCCCGGCTGCGCGCGCTGGTGCAGGAGTTCCTGAACGACTAGTGGCTCGGCGGGTGCAGCAGCTCGGGCGCGATGCCGTCGGCCGGCTCCTGGCCGGCGTGCTCGAACACGAGCGCCTGCTCGGTGTTGCCAGGCAGCGCCTGGGTCTCGCCGTTCGCCTCGTACACGTCCAGCAGCCCCGGCGCCTCCGACGCGGCGAGGATCCGCCGGACGCCGGAGTCGACCTTCGTGCTCTCGCCGTCGCGGCTCCCGCCGCGCAGCACCACCAGCTCGTCGCTCATGGTCCGCTCCTACCCCCGGCGGAGGGGCCGCCAACCGCCCTCCAGTTCGCCCGAGAAGCGTCCGATATGGACAGGTACGCGGGTCACCCGGGAGGGTGAAAGACCTTGCCGGCCGTTCCCGTCCGCCCGTGCCCTCGTTGCTCTCGGTGCCGCACCCCTCTCCTCCTGGAAGGCCCGACGATGACCAGCATCGCCACCGTCTCTGCCGAGCTCGAGCTCCGCCTCGTCGTCCCCGGCGGCCCGTCGCTGCCCGTGCTGGCGAACCTGCGGTACGAGTCGGCCGACCCGTGGGCGGTGCGCGTCGGCTTCCAGACCGGAGCCAAGAACGAGGACGGCAGTGGTGACGGCGTCGTCGAGTGGATGTTCGCCCGCCAGCTGCTGACCGACGGTGTCGCGAAGACCGTCGGCGAGGGCGACGTCCGCGTCTGGCCGTCCAAGGTCGGCGGCGAGCACTTCGTGAACCTCGCCATGGCGTCGCCGTCCGGCTCGGCGCTGTTCGAGATCGACCGCGACGCGCTCGTCCAGTTCCTCCAGCAGACCTACCTCGCCGTGCCCACGGGCGCCGAGGATGAGGTCGTCGACATCGACGCCGAGCTCGCCCGCCTGCTCGCCGCCTAGCT
>JAODNS010000014.1 GCA_025465145.1 Frankiales bacterium | reverse complement strand
TAGCTCAGCGCTTCTGGGCAGGCGCCTTGCTCGCGGCCGCCTTCTTCGCCGGAGCCGCCTTGCTCGCGGTCGCCTTCTTCGCCGGAGCCGCCTTGCTCGCGGTCGCCTTCTTCGCCGGAGCCGCCTTGCTCGCGGTGGCCTTCTTCGCCGCAGCCGCCTTGCTCGCGGTGGCCTTCTTCGCCGGAGCGGCCTTCGCGGTGGCCCGCGCCGGAGTCGCCTTGCTCGCGGCAGCGACCTTCTTGGCGCCGCTGACGGCGTCCTTGAAGCCCTGGCCGGCACGGAACTTCGGCACCGAGGTCTTCTTCAGCTTCACGGTGGCGCCGGTCGCGGGGTTGCGGGCGGTGCGGGCGGCGCGGTCCACCTTCTCGAAGACGCCGAAGCCCGTGATCGCCACCTTCTCGCCTGCGGTGACGGCGCGGGTGACGGCGTCCACGAACGCCTCGACCGCCTTCGTCGCCGTCCTCTTGTCACCGACGCTGTCGGTGATGCGCTCGATCAGATCGGCCTTGTTCAAGGCGTGTCCCTTCCAGAACGGTCGAGGCACTGTGCCTCTCATAGCGGGAAGGTAAGGGTGGAAGCGCCTGCGACAAAGCATCTGGAGCAGGAATCCTCCTTGTGTCGCAGGCTTTTTTCACGCCCCCGAGGCGTCGGCGGCGGCGATCCGCCCCTTGTCGAGGTCGGTCAGGAACGCCTCGAGTCGCTTCGCGGCACGGCCCAGGTCGTGCTTCGACGCGTCGCTGATGGCGAGCAATCTCCTTGTGGCGCGGGCTTTTTCGTCGTTCGACACGTCCAGCGCTCGTACCCGCTGGTGCGCGTCGACGAACTGGGCGGACACCCGCGCGAACAGCTCGTCGGTCACTGCGCGGCCGGCAGCCACGCAGGTCGGCGCTGCTCGAACTCGCCGATCTCGTCGACGTGGCGGAGCGTCAGTCCGATGTCGTCGAGCCCCTCCATCAGCCGCCAGCGGGTGAAGTCGTCCAGCTCGAACGCCGCGACCACCGCCCCAGCCCGCAGCTCGCGCGCCTCCAGGTCGACCGTGACCTCGGTGCTCGGATCACCTTCCACCAGGGCCATCAGCGCGTCGACCTGAGCCGGCGGGAGCTGCACCGGGAGCAGTCCGCCCTTCAGCGCGTTGCTCCGGAAGATGTCGGCGAAGCGCGAGCTGACGACCGCCCGGAAGCCGTGGTCCTGCAGCGCCCAGACCGCGTGCTCGCGGGACGAACCGGTGCCGAAGTTGGGGCCGGCCAGCAGGACCGTCGCACCCTGGTGCTCCGGACGGTCGAGCACGAAGCTCGGGTCCTCTCGCCACTCGCTGAACAGGCCGGCGCCGAAGCCGGTCCGCTCGACGCGCTTCAGCCAGTCGCTCGGGATGATCTGGTCGGTGTCCACGTCGCTGCGGCGCAGCGGGACCGCGCGTCCGGTGTGCGTGCGGAACGGCTCCATGTCAGGCCTCCAGGTCGGTCGGCGCGGCCAGGTGGCCCAGGACGGCGGTGGCAGCGGCCACGCCCGGTGAGACGAGGTGCGTACGACCGCCGCGACCCTGCCGCCCCTCGAAGTTCCGGTTGGACGTGGAGGCGCTGCGCTCACCGGGCGCCAGCGTGTCCGGGTTCATCCCGAGGCACATCGAGCAGCCGGCGTTGCGCCACTCGGCGCCGGCGTCGGTGAACACCTTGTCCAGGCCCTCCTTCTCGGCCTGCAGCTTGACGAGCATCGACCCGGGAACGACGAGCGCCCGTACGCCGTCGGCGACCTTGCGCCCGCGCAGGACGTCCGCCGCGACGCGCAGGTCCTCCATGCGGCCGTTGGTGCAGGAGCCGACGAAGACAGTGTCCACCCGCACGTCCCGCATCGGCGTCCCGGCCGCGAGCCCCATGTACTCCAGCGCGCGCTGCGCCGCCTCCCGCTCGCTGGCCGACTCCATCGCGGCCGGGTCCGGCACGGTGCCGGCGAGGGCGACGCCCTGGCCGGGGTTGGTGCCCCAGGTGACGAACGGCGTGACGGCGCCGGCGTCGAGCACGACCTCCTGGTCGAACGTCGCGTCCTCGTCAGTGCGCAGCGCGTCCCACGACGCGACCGCGGCGTCCCAGTCCGCGCCGTGCGGCGCGTGCGGGCGGCCCTGCAGGTACGCGTACGTCGTCTCGTCCGGCGCGATCATCCCGGCCCGGGCGCCCCACTCGATGGACATGTTGCAGACCGTCATGCGCCCCTCCATCGACAGCGCGCGGACGGCCTCACCGCGGTACTCGACGACGTGTCCCTGACCGCCGCCGGTGCCGACCTGCGCGATGAGGGCGAGGACGAGGTCCTTGGCCGTCGCGCCGGCCGGGAGCCGGCCCGTGACAGTGACCGCCATCGTCTTCGGCCGGACCAGCGGCAGCGTCTGCGTCGCCAGCACGTGCTCGACCTCGCTGGTGCCGATGCCGAAGGCCAGCGCGCCGAACGCGCCGTGGGTGCTGGTGTGGCTGTCGCCGCAGACGATCGTCATGCCGGGCTGGGTGATCCCGAGCTGCGGTCCGATGACGTGCACGATCCCCTGACCGGCATCGCCCATCGGCAGCAGCCGCACGCCGAACTCCGCGCAGTTGCGCCGCAGCGCCTCGACCTGCGCCCGGCTGACCGGGTCGTCGATGGTCAGCACGTCCGTCGGGACGTTGTGGTCTTCGGTGGCGAGGGTGAGGTCGGGCCTGCGCACGGGCCGACCCGCGAGGCGCAGCCCGTCGAAGGCCTGCGGGCTCGTGACCTCGTGCACGAGGTGCAGGTCGATGTAGACGAGGTCCGGCTCGCCCGGCGCCGCGTGCACGACGTGCGCGTCCCAGACCTTCTCGGCGAGCGTCCTGCCCATGGCACGTCCCTCGTTCGTTGGCATCTCGCATGATGAGATGGCAGTATCAGTAGGTGGAACACAGTAGCGGAGTCGGCGTCCTCGACAAGGGGCTTCTCGTCCTCGACGCCGTGGCGGGTGGCGCGACCAGCCTCGCGACCCTCACCAAGCGGACCGGCCTGAGCCGGGCGACCGCGCACCGGCTGGCGGTCGCGCTGGAGGTGCACCGGCTGCTGGCCCGCGACGCCGACGGCCGCTGGCGGATCGGACCCAAGGCGGCGGAGCTGGCCGGCGGCGGCACGGACCGACTGCTCGCCGCAGCCGGGCCTGTGCTCGCGCGGCTGCGGGACGCCACCGGCGAAAGCGCCCAGCTGTACCGCCGCGTCGGCGACCGGCGGCTCTGCGTCGCTGTGGCAGAGCGCCGCAGCGGCCTGCGCGACACCGTGCCGATCGGAGCGGACCTGCCGCTGACCGCCGGCTCGGCGGGACAGGTGCTGCTGGCCTGGGCGGAGGACGACCCGCTGCTCGCCGACGCAGCGTTCACGGCGCGGATACTGGCGGAGGTGCGCCGCCGCGGCTGGGCCCAGTCGGCCGCCGAGCGCGAGCAGGGGGTCGCGTCCGTCTCCGCCCCGGTGCGGGACCAGGCAGGGCGCGTGCTGGCCGCCGTGAGCGTCTCCGGACCGCTGGAGCGACTCGGCCGCTCCCCCGGTCGGCTGCACGCCGCGGCAGTCCTGTCGGCAGCGGGAGAGCTCAGCCGGGCCAGCGGCGCCTGACCCGTACGGACTACCCCGACAGATCGGGCAGAACGGTCACATCGGGTCATGGTGCAGCAGCGCCGCGGCCGCCACAGTTGGACATGACCCCGGACCGACGCCCGGGCCGCTGCTGGAGGCTCCCGTGCTGATGCTCGTCCGCGAGAACGACACCCCCGCGACGCTCGCGGAGCGCCGTCGCCTCCAGGTGGAGGAGGTCGCCGCCATCGCCGCCGCACCCGTGCAGCACCTGCCGGCGCAGTTCCTGCTCGCCGTCGAGGGCCTGTTCCCCGCGCAAGACGGCCCGCAGCCCACCGGCGGCCGGCGCGCCGCCCGCTAGTAGACGAGCAGGCTGCGCAGGTTGCTGCGTCCCGGTGCGTTGGACATGTCCTGCCCTGTCCGCGCCACGAAGCCGAACCGACCGCCGCCGGTGAACTGCTTGCGGAACACCCACTGGCCGTCCGTGGCGTCCGCCCGCGCCTGCGCCGACAGCACCTCACTGCCGTCGCTGTTCACGCGGTACACGTTGACGATGAGGCCGCCCGGTCGGGCCGGGACGCTGTCGCCGCTGAACGTGTAGTCGCGCGCCCCGTTGCGGAGGACGGCGATGGACAGCGTGGTGCGGACCGCCAGGACGACGGAGTCGCCCGCGGTGCAGCCGCGCTGCTGGGCGTACAGGCGCGTGTTCGTCGCGGGCCGGATCGAGAAGGTCACGGTGCCGTCCTGGGTGACGGTGCCGGTACGCACGAGTCCGTAGACGGTGGACGGCCGGCTGTACGCGTAGAGGTCGACGGTGCTCGCCTTCGCCGCGCTGACGACGACGCTGGCGAAGCCGGTCGCGCTGATCGTGTCGACCGGCAGCGTCGTGATCGCCGTGGTGCAGGCCGGCACGCGGGTCGGCGACGCGCTCGGGGTCGGACTGGGTGATCCGTTCCCCTGCACGAGCAGGGTGCTGCTGTCGCTGCAGCGGCCGCCAGGCGACTGGCAGGCGGTCGCGGCAGGGTTGCGCACCGCCACGGTGAGCGCGCCGGTTCCCTGCTCGGCCGTGGTGGTGACCATGGTGACTGAGGCAGCGCCGCTCGCGTCGCTGGTGGCGTTCGTGGACGAGGTGCCGCCGCTGCCGACCGCGCCGTTGGCGATCCCGCCGGGACCGGTCTCGGTGAAGGCGAGGCCGACGCCGGCGACGGGGACGCCGTTGGCGTCGGTGACGCGGGCCGTGTACTGCTGGCTGTCGCCCTGGACGACGGTGGCCGTCGCCGGCGTGAGGTCGACGAACCGGGCTGCGGACACGGGCGACGTGGTCGTCGCGGTCGCGGTGTCGCGCACCTCGCCGGGATCCAGGCCGAGGGTCGGCTCGGGCGTGTGCGCCCGGGTCTGGTTGACCCAGAACGTCAGCTGCTCGGCACCCGCCTTCGACGTGGGGAAGGTGCAGGTCGAGACGCCGGTGTTGCTGCTGCGCGAGCACGTGCCGTTGACGCCGGACGTGCTGCGGACGAGCGGGGTGATGCCGGCGATGCCGTCTCCGCTGCTGTTCGAGAGCTGGACCGCGAACGCATGAGCGGTGCTGCCCTGCGGGGAATACGACTGCTCCGGCGACGCCACGAGCGACGTCACCGCGTCGGCCGCCTGCGGGCTCTCCGGCAGCCCGCCCTCGCTGAGCTGGACGCTGAGCGACCGGGTCAGGTCGCCGCTGCTCTGCGTCTCGTCTCCGTCCGCGCTGCGGAACACGTCGATGCGCGCGCCGCCGGAGACGAGGCCGGCGACGCCGAACGTCACCGCGGTCGAGCCGCCGCTGCGCCCGTCGTACACATACAGCGCGGTGTCTGCGCCGCTCGGGTTGCTCGAGGCCGTGTCGGGGTTGTCCACGCCGGTGCCGGAGTCGGCGACGGAGGTCTTCGTCTTCGCCGTCGTCGGGGTGTCGGTGACGGAGCCGCCTGCCACGTAGAAGCGCCGCGCTCCCGTGGCGGTCGCGTGGTGCGGCGACACGGCGGGCGCGCTGACGGCGCCGGGGCGGCAGAAGTCGACGTCCTGCGCGGCGGCGTTCGGGCTCTCGCTCAGGCGGATGACGACGGTGCCGGTGTCCGTGGCCGGGCCGCCGAACGCGTCGACCGGCTGCACCGAGTACGACAGGCACGCGCCGGCCGCGCCGCGGCCCGGTCCGGTGAGGCGGATGTCCCCGGTCGCGGCGGCGGACGCCTGCAGGGCGCCGAGCGCGGGCAGAGCGGCGGCGAGCGTGGCCAGCGCGGTGGCGGCGACGGCGAGGCGGCGGGAGGACAGGCGCACGGTCGTGCCCTTCGACGGGGGCGGGTCGCGCGGACCGTACCGACTCCGTGGGACGGAGGTGACGTGTGTGACGGCATCGTGATCTGTCGGAGGGTCGCGGGACGCTCGGCAGATGTGCGGCGTCGACGAGTGCGGACGGCCGGTGTACGCGCGGGCTGTGCGGGCGGCACTACAAGCAGCAGCTGCGCCACGGCCAGGTGCAGCCGGAGCGGGAGCCGGCCGCGTGCGCGGTCGACGGCTGCGACCGACTGGCGGTGACGCGCGGCTGGCGCCACGGGCACTACCTGCGCTGGAGCCGGACCGGGGCCGTGGCCGCAGACGTGCCCCTGCGCCGCAGCTCACGCGGGACGTGCAGCGTCGGCGGCTGCCCCCGCCCGCAGGTGAGCAACAGGTTGTGCGAGGCACACCGCCAGCGGCTGCGGCTGGACGGCGACCTCTCGGCCGAGGTGCCGCTGCGCGAGACCGGCACGGGTTCGCACCTGTCACACGGGTACCAGCGGGTGGCGGTGTCACCGGCTGACCGCTGGCTCGTGGCCGGTGCGACGACGGCAGTGGAGCACCGACTCGTCATGGCGCGCCACCTGCGACGGCCGCTCACCGCAGACGAGAGCGTTCATCACCGCAACGGGGTGCGGAGCGACAACCGGCTCGAGAACCTGGAGCTCTGGACCCGGTTCCAACCGACGGGCACCCGCGCCGAGGACGCCTGCGGGTGGGCGTGGGAGGTCCTGCGCCGCTACCAGCCGGAGCTGCTGGACCAGCTCGGCTTCGACCTGCCAGAAGCAGAACAACCCGGCTACGTGGAGTAGCCGGGTTGTAACTGTTCGTACCCCCGATGGGATTCGAACCCACGCCGACGCCGTGAGAGGGCGCTATCCTAGGCCGCTAGACGACGGGGGCTTGCGGTGCTCGTTGTGCAGTTGTGACCGGCGGACCGGGTCGTGCGCTGGGGTACCTGGACTCGAACCAAGACTAACGGAACCAGAAACCGTCGGGCTGCCAATTACCCCATACCCCATGGAGTTGCAGGCGCGAGCCTACCGGACCGCGGCGACCGCTCTCAAACCGCGAGCGTCCGCGCAGCGCGCAGCCGGGCGAGCGTGCGCTCCTTGCCCAGCAGGGCCATCGACTCGGGCAGCGGCGGTGCGATGGCGGCGCCGCACACGGCCGCGCGCAGCGGCGCGTAGGCCTTGCCGCGCTTGAGCCCGAGGCCGTCCTCGAGCAGCGCGCCGTCGATCGCGGCCTGCACGTGGTCGGTGTCCCACGCGTCCACGGGCTCCAGCGCAGCGACCGCCGCGTCGAGCACGGCGACCTGTCCGGTCAGCGACTTCTCTGCGGCCGCCGGGTCCACCGAGAACCCCTCGTCGACGAGGAAGCGCAGCAGCGGCGCAGCCTCGGTGAGCAGGGCGATCCGCGTCTGGATCAGCGGGATCGCACCGGCCAGGACGTCCGCCGGCAGGTCGACGCCCCGCAGGTACGGCTGCAGCCGCCGGAGGAGCTCGTCCTCGGGCAGCGCCCGCAGGTAGTGCCCGTTCAGCCACAGCAGCTTGTCGAGGTCGAACACCGGCCCGACCGTGTTGACGCGCGCCCAGTCGAACGAGTCCGACATCTCCTCGAAGGTGAACACCTCCTCGCCGCTCGGCAGCGAGTACCCGAGCAGGCCGAGGAAGTTGAGCAGCGCCTCCGGCAGGTACCCCTGCTCGATGAACCAGGTCAGCCGCGCCGCCGGGTTCTTCCGTTTCGAGATCTTGCTCTTGTCCACGTTGCGCAGCAGCGGCATGTGCGCGAACTGCGGGCGCTCCCAGCCCAGCCAGTCGAACAGCAGCAGGTGCTTGGGCGTCGACGAAATCCACTCCTCGCCGCGCACGACGTGCGTGATCCCCATCAGGTGGTCGTCGA
>JAODNS010000331.1 GCA_025465145.1 Frankiales bacterium | reverse complement strand
CCTGCAGCATGTCCGCGTACTGCGCCACCAGCGGCACGTCCTGCGCGTCCACGACCTCGGTGACGACGGGCAGCCCGGTCTCCTCGCGCACGTCCGCCAGGATCTGCAGCCCGCGCTCGCCCAGCCCCTGGAACGCGTAGGGCGACGTCCGCGGCTTGTACGCCCCGCCGCGCAGCAGCGACGCGCCCGCGGCCTTCGCCATCTGGGCTGCCGCCAGCGTCTGCTCCGGCGTCTCCACGGCGCACGGGCCGGCGATCAGGGTGAAGGTGTCCGGCCCGATCGGCACGCCGCGGACCTGGATCGTCGTGGCCTCCGGGTGGTGCTCGCGGCTGACGAGCTTGTACGGCTTGGACACGCGTACGACGTCCACGACGCCGGGCAGCGCGCGCAGGTTGAGCGCCTGGAAGGCCGCGATGTCGCCGACCAGCCCGACGATCGTGCGCTGCACGCCGCGGCTGATGAACGCCGAGCCGCCGGCCTGCTCGACGCGCGCGACGACGGCGTCGACCTCCTCCGGACCTGCTCCGGTGCGCATGACGACGACCATCGGGCTACCTCTTCTTCTGTCGGGAACGCGAAGAGCCCCGGGCGCTGGCCCGGGGCTCTTCGTGCGGTCAGTGGTGCGTCAGGCGGCACACGACCGGGAGTCCCGGGTCGGGTAGGCGTACCAGCGCTGGAGCACGCGCCGACTCTAGCGCCTGTAGATGCGGCAGGCCGCGTCGAGCTTCTTCTGCTGCTCGGCGAACAGGCTCGGCCCGCACTCCTGCCGCACGACGAAGCCCACGTTGGTGTCGTCGCCGGCGCCGCCTGCCGCCACCTGCCGGTCGTAGCGGACGCCGTCGACGCAGCCGCGGTTCGGCGTGCACCCGTCGGCGGCCATGACCATGACGCGACCCAGCTTGTCGACGGTGATGCCGTTGAAGTCGTACAGGTTGCGGTGCTCGCAGGTGTTGCTCGTCTTGCGGATGCAGCCGACCTGTACCGGGTACCTCTCGTCCTTCGTCACCTGCTGCGTCGACCACGTGCGGCCGCTGTCGAGCGTCGTGGAGATGTACAGCTGCCACGTGCCCTCGAACTTCGTGTTCTGCGCGTCGAGCGTCTTCTCCGGGCCGGTCTTGCTCCCCAGGTAGGCGATGGCAGCGCGGCCCGGCGAGCCGCCGATGACGAGCGGGAACGCGCTGCTCTTCACGCCGGCGAGCTTGCCGACGTCGACCGACTTCGCCCAGGAGCCGCCCTTCTTCTTGACCGCGACCTTCATCTTGTCGGTGCCGTCGACGTAGGCGAGGTACATCGTGTTGGCGCGGTCGGCCTCGATGTACGGGTCCATCCGGCCGCGCGTTGTGCTGTCCGGGACCTGCTCGACCGTCCACGGTCCGGTGTTGTTGTCGCTGTTCAGCGCGACGCCGACCTTCGTCACGTCGTCGGTGAGGGTGGTCCCCGGCGCCTCGAGGCAGCCCTTGTTCGGCACCATCGCCGTGCCGTCCTGGCGGACGTTGACGTGCCCGTGCAGACCGCCGCAGCCGGCCAGCGGGCCGGCGTTGACAACTGTGTAGATCGGGTGGGAGGGGCCGTACGTGCGGCCGCCGTCGGTGCTGATGGAGCAGAAGGCCGTCGCGATGTCCTGCGCGCAGTACCAGACGGCCTTCGGGTAGCTGGTCACCAGCGGCTTGTTCGTCGCGGCGTAGGGGCCGCCGCCGACGGTCTGGTGGTCGACACCGGAGGGGCCGCCTCCCTGCGCGGGCTGCCAGCTCTCGCCGCCGTCGTCGCTGATGTCCATGAGGCTGGTCGCGCCGGCGAGCTGGCTCACGATGACGCGGCCGTTCTCGCTGTCGCCCCAGATGATCGGGTCCAGCGTCGTGTACTGGGTGGTGATGCCTGGCGCTGGCGCCCACGTGGACGTGCGGCCCGCGTTGTTGAACGAGACGACGTAGGGCGTGGTGTTCGAGATGACCATGGCGCGGCCGGTCTTCCAGTTGGCCGCGATGGTCGGCTCGACCGAGTCGTCGTAGGCCATGGTGGACGGGGGCGCCTCGTAGACCTGGTAGGCCGCTGCGGGAGCGGCACCGGCGGCGCCGGTGCTGGCCGCGAGCACGGCGAGGCTGCCCGCGGCGGCGAGGGCGTACAGGGGGCGACGGGACACGAGGCTGCTCCGGGTGCTGGGACGACGTCTCCGAGGTGTTCGACGCCGCGGTCCCCGTTCCTGCCGTCCGGTTCGCCCCGGTTGGCAGCCGTCCCGACCCGGGCTGCAGGATGGGCCGGTGACGTCCCCGTTCAGCCGGATCGGTGCGCGCAAGCGGGCTGAGGGCGTCCCTGCCGACCGCCTCCCGCCGGGGCAGTACATCCCGCGCGGCTGGCCGGTCCTGCACTACGGGCCGGTGCCCGGCTTCTCCCCGGAGCGGTGGGACTTCCGCGTGTTCGGCGCGACCGCCGGCGAGAACGTGCAGCTCACCTGGCTGCAGGTGTCGGCGCTGCCGCGTAGGGAGGTGTCCGCGGACTTCCACTGCGTGACCAAGTTCAGCGTCCTCGACAACGCGTGGCAGGGGATCGCGACCGCGACCTTCCTCGAGCTGGCCCCGCCGGCGCCGGAGGTCACGCACGTGCTGGTGTGGGCGGAGTACGGCTACAGCGCCAACATGACCCTCGCGGACTTCGCCTCCGCGCAGGCGCTGTTCGTCACGCACCGCAACGGGCAGGAGCTGACCCGCGAGCACGGCTACCCGCTGCGCCTCGTGGTGCCGCACCTGTACGCGTGGAAGGGCCCCAAGTGGACCCGCGGCTTCGAGTACCTTCCCGAGGACCGCCGCGGCTTCTGGGAGGACCGCGGCTACCACAACCGGGCCGACCCCTGGCGCGAGCAGCGGTACTCGTACCAGGAGGGCGACTAGACCTCCAGTCGCTCGACCTGGCCCTCCGCGCCGGACCGCGGCCCGACCTCCGTGAGCACCATCGCGGCCAGCACCAGCAGCGCGCCGAGCAGCGTCCGCAGCCCGAGCCGCTCGCCGGCCACGCCGACCGCAAACAGGCCGCCGAACACCGGCTCCATCGTCATCACCACGGCCGCCCGCGTCGGCGGCAGGTGCGCCTGCGCCCACGTCTGCACGACGAACGCCAGCGCGGTGGCGGCCAGCGCGGTCAGCAGCAGCGCGCCCCAGACGCCGAGGTCCGGCGGAGCGGCCAGCCCGCCCGGGATGGCCACGAGCGCGCACATCGCCGCCACGGTGAGCAGCTGGACGACGGCCAGGCCGTACGCGTCGTACGAGGAGGCCCAGCGGCCGAGACCGACGATGTGCAGCGCGAACGCGGCGGCGCAGCCGAGGGTCAGCAGCTCGCCGCCGCCGATCGCGAAGCCGCGCAGTGACAGCAGCCCGAGCCCGACCGTGGCCAGCGCGACGGCAGCCCACGCCAGCCGCGACGGCGCCTGCCGGAGCAGGACGGCCGCGCCGAGTGGCGTGAGCACGACGAACATGCCGGTGATGAAGCCGCTGACGGCGGCGGACGTGGTCTGCAGGCCCAGCGTCTGGAGCAGGTAGCCGCTGCCGAGCGCGAGTCCGAGCAGCAGGCCTGCGCGCCGACCGCGGCCCGGCAGCGAGACGACCGTGCGCGGTCGGAGCAGCAGCATCGCCAGCGCGGCCAGGCCGAACCGCCAGGTGAGGAAGTCGGTGACCGGCATCCGGTCGACGGCGTCCTTCACCACGACGAAGGTCGAGCCCCAGACGGCCGTGACGGCGAGCAGGGCGAGGGTGGGGGCCCTCACGCGTCGCGCAGCGACGTCAGGACGTCGATGTCGCGCTTGTGGCTGGCCGCGTCGCCGGGTGTCTCCACCACGACCGGCACGCCGCGGGTGGCCGGGTGCCGGAACAGCTCGGCGAACATGTCCTTGCCGATCTGCCCCTCGCCGATCGGCGCGTGCCGGTCGCGGCCCGACCCCAGCGGGTCCTTCGAGTCGTTGGCGTGCACCAGGCCGAGCCGGCCGCGGCCGACGGTCTTGACCAGCAGGTCGAGCGCCTTCTTCGCCCCGCCCGGCGCGGCCAAGTCGTGCCCGGCGGCGAACAGATGGCAGGTGTCCAGGCAGACGCCGAGCATCTCGTGCGCGTCGAGCTCGGCGAACCACGGCTCGAGCTGGTCGACCGTCGCGCACAGCGCCTGGCCGCCGCCTGCGGTCGGCTCGACGAGCAGCTTCGGGCCGTCGGGCTCGGCGGCGTCCAGCAGCGGCAGCAGGTGGGTGCGCAGCTGCTTCATCGCGTCGTCCCGGTGCGCACCGGCAACCGCGCTGCCGGCGTGCACGACGACCCCGCGGGCGCCGATCGCCAGGCCGCGGCGCATCGCGTCCTCGACCGCCTCGACCGACCGCTTCAGGGTCGCCTCGGTGGGCGAGCCGAAGTTCACGAGGTACGGCGCGTGCACGTAGACGGGGATGCTCTCGTCGGCGCACTGGCCGGCGAAGCGCTCGTCCTGCACCGGGTCACCGGCGCTGGG
The DNA here is from genome assembly GCA_025465145.1 of Frankiales bacterium. Classification (GTDB taxonomy): domain Bacteria; phylum Actinomycetota; class Actinomycetes; order Mycobacteriales; family SCTD01; genus RYN-124. The sequence continues at coordinate 4,535 of JAODNS010000331.1, read as the reverse complement.
CGCCCAGCCCCGCGGGTTTGACACGAAGACCTGCACCGCCCGCGCGCCGATCTCCCGCGCGTACGCCAGCGACTTCCCCAGCCCCTGCCCGGTGGGGATGTGGGAGCCCACGGGGGAGGGCTTGCGGGGCGGCACCCGTACAGGGTGTCAGAAGACGTAGAGGGTGACCGTGCTGCCTCGGCGGACCTGGGTGCCCTCACCCGGGTCCTGGTCCCGGACGATGCCCGGCCCGGGGATCGACCGGACGTTCACCTGGAGCCCCAGCCCCTCCAGCAGGCGCTTCGCGTCGTCGCGCTTCATGCCGGTGACCTTCGGGACGATGATGACCTCGGGCCCCTTGCTGACCTGCAGCGAGATGGTGCTGCCGCGACCAGCGGTGCCCTTGCTGGGGGACTGGTCGAAGACGATCCCCTTCGGCACGGTGTCGTTGAACACCTCGTCGACGCTGGTCTTGAAGCCGGCTGCCGTCAGGGTCGCCGCCGCCTCGGCGAGCGGCTTGCCCTGCACGTCCGGCACCCTCAGCTGCTGGACGCCCGCGCTGATGACCAGCTTGACGGCGGCGCCCGGCCGCAGCTGCTTGCCGGCTGGGGGGTCGGTGCGGATGACGGTGCCGCGCGACCGGCCGGAGTACTCCTTGCTCGTCCCGCCCAGCCGCAGCCCGGCGCTCTCGAGGAGCTGCTTCGCCGCCAGCTCGGTCGAGCCGACGAGGTCCGGCACCGCGCGCAAGTCGGGTCCCTTGGACAGCACGTACGTGACGGTGCCGTCCTTGCGGACCTTGCCGTTGGGGTCCGGGTCCTGGTCGGCGACCATGCCGTTGGGGACGGTGTCGCTGAAGACCGTGCCGCCGTCCTTTGCCTTGAGGCCGGCGCCCTCGATCTTCGCGACGGCGACCTGCCGGCTGACGCCGAGGACGGAGGGAGCGTCGGTGTAGCGGCCGCTGCCGAGGTACCAGCCGCCGGTAAGCGCCACCAGGGCCAGCACGGTGACCACGGCCGCGGCGATGAGGCCGGTCCGCCGCCGCCTGCGCGGCGCGATGGTCTCCACGCGCGGCGGCACCGGGACGGCTGGGCGGCGGATGACCCGCGTCGGGTGCGAGGTCGGGGCCGGCAGCTGCGTGCGGACCGCCTGCAGCTCGGCGAGGAACACGCCCGCGTCGGCCGGTCGCTCGTCCGGCTCGCGGCGGGTCGCGCGCACGACCAGCGCGTCGAGCGCCGGCGGGATGCCGTGGACGACCGCCGACGGCGGCGGGACGTCGTCGTTGACGTGCTGGTACAGCACGGCCAGCGGGTCGTCGCCGCCGTGCGGGGGAGTGCCGGTGAGCATCTCCCAGAGCACGATGCCGGCTGCGTAGACGTCGCTGCGCTCGTCGGCGGCACCGGCCCGGGCCTGCTCGGGCGCGAGGTAGGCGACCGTGCCGATGAGCAGGCCGGTCGTCGCCGTGAGGTTCGACGTCTGGACGGCGCGGGCGAGCCCGAAGTCGGCGACCTTGATGCGGCCGTCGTCGCCGAGCAGCACGTTCTCGGGCTTGACGTCGCGGTGCACGAGGCCGGCGCGGTGCGCGGCGGCGAGCGCGCGCAGCACCGGCTCGAGCAGTTCCAGCGCGCGGGCCGGCGGGATGGGGCCGCCGTCGCGGATGAGGTCGCGCAGCGTGCGGCCCTCGACGTACTCCATGACGAGGTACGCGGTGCCGGTCGCGGCGTCGGTGCCCTGGTCGTGGACGGCGACGACCTCCGGGCTGGACAGGCCGGCGGCGGCGCGGGCCTCGCGGGCGAACCGGTCGACGAAGGACGCGTCCTCGGCGAGGTGCGGGCGCATGACCTTGACGGCGACGGGCCGGTCCAGCCGGGTGTCGGTGGCGACGTAGACGGTCGCCATTCCGCCCTTCGCGAGCGGCCGGTCGAGCCGGTAGCGGCCGTCGAGGAGGCGTCCGACCAGGGGGTCGGACGCGATCTCCACAGGACGGTCCACGGCCGCCGAGTCTAGGCGGGGCAGCGTCACCCGTTCCGGAAGCGCGCCCGCAGCGAGGACACGTTCTTGATGTACGCGTGCGTCTGTGGAAGCAGCCCGCGAGCGGCCACGGAGCCCAGGCCCTGGTAGTAGCCGGCGAGCGCGCGGGCGGGCGAGCCGGTGCTGCGCAGCAGCTGCTGGAGCAGCAGCACGCCGGCCGTGATGTTGTCCTGCGCCTTGAGCAGGTCGAGCCTGCGGCCGTACTGCTGGCCGAGGACGCGCCCGGTGGACGGCAGCACCTGCATCACCCCGATGGCGTCGACCGGCGAGACGACGCGCTGCTGGAAGCCGCTCTCGTGGTACGCCACGGCGAGCGCGAGGCTCGGGTCGACGCCGTGCTTGCGCGCCGTCTTGGCGACCATCGTGCGGACCTGGCTCTTGGAGGGCTGGCGGTGCGAGGCGAGGTAAGTCCGGTGCGCCGCGGTGGACTGCTGCACGCGGGTCGGGATCCGGACGCCGGCGTTGTGCGTGGCGGTGCTCGTCCGGCTCGACCCGCCGACCTTCACGGGGTACGCCAGCTTGCGGCCGACGGTGACCAGCCCGTTCCGGGGCAGCTTGTTGCGGGTGCGCAGCGTGCTGACGCTGACGCCGAGCCGCTGCGCGATGACGCTGAGGTTGTCGCCGGAGCGGACCGTGTAGCTGCGCTCGACGGTGCGGGTGCGCGCGGCGGGCCGGCTCGGCACCTTCAGCAGCTCGCCGGCGTAGATGGTCCCGTTGCCCGGCAGGTCGTTCAGGCGGCGCAGGACGGCGACGGTGGTGCCGTGCCGCCGGGCCAGCTCCCAGAGCGAGTCACCGGCCTTGACCCGGATGATCGACGGCGCGCCGGCCGTGAGAACGGCGGCGAGCGTGACGAGGACTGCGAGCGTGCGGCTCGCGCGGCGGGGCGTCATGACAGGGGTCCCAAGCAGGTCGGCAAGCGGGGGGAACCCCCCTGACGGCCGAGGGTAGGCCAGTGGGACTGCTGTGACAAGAGTGACCAATGTGACAAGGTACGGGCGGAGCGGGCTTCCACCGTCCCGACACGCCGACCGCACGAGGCGGCGCTGCCTCCGGGCGGCCGAGCACAGCCCCCGTCACCCGGTCCCAACCGCCCCACTGCATCAGAACGCACACGCACTGATCGCCGAGGTCGCGGGCGGCGGCCTGCGGGCGGACGGATGATCAGTCCGTGTGCGTGGCGCGCGTGCAACTCGCCCCCGCACCCTCCACGCTGCACCCCGTGCGGGACGTGGTGGTCGTCGGCGGCGGGCTCGCCGGCGCGCGCGCCGTCCAGGAGCTGCGCGGCCAGGGGTACGACGGTCGCCTCACCCTCCTGGCCGCCGAGCCGCACCTGCCGTACGACCGGCCGCCGCTGTCCAAGGGCCGGCTGCAGGACGACGAGGAGAAGATCGCGCTCGACGTGCCGTGGGACGACCTCGACGTCGACCTCCGGCTCGGTTGCCGCGCGACCCGCCTGCGCGCGACCCGGCTGGAGACCTCGGACGGCGACGTTCCGTACGACGGCCTCGTCCTCGCCACCGGCGCGCAGCCGAACCGGCTGCCCGGCAGCGGCTTCACGCTCCGGGGGGTGGACGACGCTCGCGAGCTCGGCCACCGGCTGGTCGACGGCGCGCGGGTCGTGGTCGTCGGCGCCGGTTGGGTCGGCGCGGAGGTGGCCACGGTGGCGGCGCAGGCGGGTTGCGACGTGACGGTCCTCGAGGCGGGGGAGGCGCCGCTGGCGGCGCTGCCGCGGGAGGTGGGCGGGTACGCCGTCCCCTGGTACGCCGAGGCCGGGATCGACCTGCGGCTGCGGGCGAAGGCGGTGGAGGTCGAGCACGACCGCGTGCGGCTCGAGGACGGCGAGACGCTGACGGCGGACGTCGTCCTCGTCGCGGTGGGCGCCGCACCGGACACCGACTGGCTCGCGGGCAGCGGGATCGCCCTGGACCACGGCGTCCTCGTGGACGAGCACCTGTCCACCGACCTGCCCGGCGTCGTGGCCGCCGGCGACTGCGTCGCGCGCTGGTCGCCCCGCTACGCCACCCGGCTGCGGGTCGAGCACTGGGACGACGCGCTGCACGGCCCGGCGGTGGCGGCGGCCACGCTGCTCGGCAAGGAGGCGGTCTACGACCCGGTGCCGTACTTCTGGTCCGACCAGCTCGGGCACACCCTGCAGTGGGCCGGCTTCGCCCGGGGGGCCGACGCCGTGATACGGCGCGGGAAGCCCGGGAGCCCCGACGGGTGGGCCTTCTGCTGGCTCGCCGGGCCGCGGCTGGTCGCGATGCTGACCGTCGACCGGCCGCGCGACCTCGTCCAGGGCCGTCGCCGGATCGACCAGGGCGCGCAGCCGGACCCGGCGCGGCTGGCCGACCTCGCGGTGCCGGTCAAGTCCGCCTGACGTGCTCGGCGCGGCGTACGCGCCTATCGTCCGGCCATGACCCACGCCTTGACCCGCGTCTCCGTCGTCCGCTCCGGTGCTCCGGACGGCCCGCTGCTCGCCTACCTCGCCCGCGCGGGCTGGACTGTGACCGACGGGTTGGACGGCGACG
>JAODNS010000325.1 GCA_025465145.1 Frankiales bacterium | reverse complement strand
GACGCTGAGCACCGAGAGGCCGGCGATGACGAGATCGTCGAGCCCGCCGTCGAGGAGCTCGGCGATCGCGTCGACGTCGCTGGTGAGCCGGGAGATGACACGGCCGGACGTGTACGTCTCGTGGAACGAGACGCTCAACTTCTGGAAGTGGTCGTACACGCGGGTGCGCAGGTCGAGCAGCACCGCCTGCCCGATCCGGCCGGACAGTACGAGGAACGCGCGCTTGGTGACGTACTCCAGCAGTGCGGTCGTCAGCAGCGCGACGGTGACGGCGGTGAGCAGCCCGCTGCCGCGCCCGTCGCGGATCGGCGGGATGCCCCGGTCGATGCCGACCTTGACCAGGTACGGGCCGGCCATGGCCGCGGCGTTCTGCGCGAGCAGCAGCAGCCCGGCCAGGACGAGGCGCCGCTTGTGCGGCCGGAGCAGGTCGCGCAGCAGCGTCCGGCTGCGCGCCCGCAGACGGACGGTGGTGTCGGTGGTCAGGTCCTCGCTGCCCTCGGCCGCGACACCACGCCAGGCCTCGACGTCGACGCTCACGCCGGCACCTCGGCGTCCTGGCTGAGGACGGCGCGGTACGACGGCACCGTCTCCATCAGCTCCGAGTGCGTGCCCGTCGCAACGATGGTGCCGTTCTCCAGCAGGGCAACGCGATCGGCCAGCGCGACCGTCGACGGCCGGTGCACGACGAGCAGCGCGGTCGTGCCGACGAGGATCCGCCGCAGCGCCTCCTCGACCAGCGACTCGGTGTGCACGTCCAGCGCGGACAGCGGGTCGTCCAGGACGAGCACCGACGGCCGGCCGAGGACCGCGCGCGCCAGCGCGAGCCGCTGCCGCTGGCCGCCCGACAGCGACAGCCCCTGCTCGCCGATCCGGGTGTCGAGGCCCCAGGGCAGGTCGTGGACGAACGCCGCCTGCGCGATGTCGAGCGCCTCCGCGACCTCCTCGTCGGTGGCGTCCGGTCGGCCGAACGTGAGGTTCTCCCGTACGGACGCCGAGAACAGCGTCGCCTCCTCGAACGCCGTCGACACCAGCCGCCGCAGCGAGGGCAGCGTGTAGTCCCGGACGTCCTTGCCGTCGAGCAGCAGCCGACCGGCGGTGACGTCGTAGAGCCGGGGGACCAGCGCGGTCAGGGTCGTCTTGCCGCTGCCGGTGATGCCGACGAGCGCGACGGTCTCCCCGGGGTGGACGACGAGGTCGACGTCGTGCAGCACCTGCTTGGTGCTGCCGGGGTAGGCGAAGCCGACGCCTTCGAAGCGCAGCTCGCCGGGGCCGCGGCGACCCTCCACGGCAGCCGGTCGGTCGACGATCTCGGGCTCGGTGTCGAGCACCTCGTACACGCGGTCCGCGGCCGTCATCGCCTCCTGGCCGTTGGCGAGGATGAAGCCCATCGAGTCGATCGGCCAGGACAGCGACAGCATCAGCGTCACGAACGCGACGAGCCCGCCCAGCGTCATGTCGCCGGACGCGACGGAGCGCGCACCCAGCAGCAGCACCAGCGCGAGGGTGATGTTCGGGATCAGGTCGAAGGTCGACCAGAACCGCGACACCACCTGCGCCTTCTCGACCGACGAGTCGTGCAGCGTCGTGGCACCGGTGCGGAAGGTCTGGCCGACGTGGGCGGCGCGGCCGAACGACCGGATCGTGCGTACGCCGACGGCCGACTCCTCGATGAACGTGGCCAGGTCGCCCTGCTCGTCCTGCACCCGGCGGCTGACAGCGAGGTAGGCGCGGGCGAGCCGCTGCGACACGAGGAACAGCGGCACGGCACAGCCGGCGACCAGCAGGCCGAGCGGCAGGTTGATGCGCACGAGCAGCAGCACCACGGTGATGAACGTGGCGATGTTGACGAACAGGAAGACGAGCCCGAAGGACAGGAAGCGCCGGATCTGCGACAGGTCGCTGGTGGCGCGCGAGAGCAGTTGGCCGGTCTGCCACTGGTCGTGGAACGCGACCGGCAGCCGCTGCAGGTGCGTGTACAGGTCGCGGCGCAGGGCGGTCTCCATGCCGAGCGCCGCGTACGACTGCACCCATCGTCGGACGAAGACGAGCCCGGCCTCGGCGGCGCCGAGCAGCAGGGCGAGGCCGCCGAGCTCGTACAGCCCGGTGCGGTCGCCGCGCCGCACCGGGCCGTCAACGACGTGCTGGACGACGAGCGGGATCACGAGGCTGGCGCCGACAGCCAAGGCCGCCGCGGCGGTCATGAGGAGCATCTGGCCGGCGTACGGCTTGAGGTACGTGCGCACCCGCCAGAGCGAGGTGATCGCCCGGGGCTTCTCGGGAGCGGCGGGGAGCGTCACTGCGCCCAGATTAGTCGCGCTTCGCCCGCCCCGCCTCCGGGTTTGTCAGAGGGCGAAGCCTGGCTCCCCGGTCGTCTCCTCGGTGTCCATCTGGGCCTTCTGCAGCTTGCCGGCGTAGTCCCAGTTCATGGACTGCCAGCGGGTGAACTGGTCCAGGACCCAGATGCCGCTCTGCCGCGAGCCGTTGCCGGACTTGCCGTTGCCGCCGAAGGGCAGGTGCGCCTCGGCGCCGGAGGTCGAGTTGTTGACGCTGAGCATCCCGGCGCTGACCCGCTCGCGGAAGCGGAACGCCGTCTGCG
>JAODNS010000314.1 GCA_025465145.1 Frankiales bacterium | reverse complement strand
CCGGCGACTGCTCCGGCGCGGGCTGGCAGCAGCGCCGCGGCGCGGCTGCGCTGGCCGCCCTGCGCCACCCGGTCCCTGCCGGCGTGACGGTGCGCTTCCTACCGGGCCGTGGCGACCTGAAGGGCCTCACGTACTACGACAGCTCCACGGTCGACGTCTTCGTCGGCAACTGCGCCGCCGAGAGCGACGCGCTGCTGCGGCACGTGGTGGCGCACGAGATGGGCCACGCCTGGGACTCGCTGCACATGACGGCCGACCTGCGGGCGGAGTACCTGCAGGCGCGCGGCATCGCCGCCGGTACGCCATGGTTCGGCTGCTCCTACTGCAAGGACTTCGCGACCCCCGCGGGCGACTTCGCCGAGACCTACGCGCAGTGGCAGCGCGGCTCGTCGGACAGCCGTTCGCAGCTGGCGCGGCCGGCGACCAGCTCCGAGCTGGCTCAGCTCGGCGCGCGCTTCTTCCGCTAGTTGAGCGCCGCGAGCTGGCCGCAGGCGCCGGCGATCTCCTGGCCACGCGTGTCGCGGACGGTCGTCGCGATCCCGGCCGCGCGCAGCCGGCGGACGAACTCCTTCTCGACCGGCTTCGGCGAGGCGTCCCACTCGCTGCCCGGGGTGGGGTTCAGCGGGATGAGGTTGACGTGCACGAGCTTGCCCTTGAGCCGCTTGGCGAGCAGGTCGGCGCGGAACGGCTGGTCGTTGACGTCCTTGATCAGGGCGTACTCGATCGACAGCCGCCGGCCCGTGGTCCGGGTGTAGTCGAAGGCCGCGGACAGCACCTCGCTCACCGGCCAGCGCGTGTTGACCGGCACGAGGGTGTTGCGCAGCTCGTCGTCCGGCGCGTGCAGCGACAGCGCGAGGGTGACCTGCAGGCCCTCCTGGGTCAGCTTGCGGATCGCCGGCACCAGGCCGACGGTCGACACGACGATGTTGCGCTGGCTCATCCCGAGCCCGTGCGGAGCCGGCTCGACCATCCGGCGGACGGCGGCGACGACCCGGTTGTAGTTGGCGAGCGGCTCGCCCATGCCCATGAACACCACGTTGCTGACCCGGCCGGCACGGGCTGCCTCGGTACGCGTCGCTGCCACGACCTGCTCGACGATCTCGCCGGTGGACAGGTTGCGGGTGAGCCCGGCCTGGCCGGTGGCGCAGAACGGGCAGGCCATGCCGCAGCCGGCCTGGCTGCTGACGCAGACGGTGGTGCGGTCGGCGTAGCGCATGAGCACGGACTCGACCAGCGTCCCGTCGTGGCCGCGCCACAGCGTCTTCATGGTGTCGCCGTTGTCGCAGTCGATCGCGCGCACGGGCGTGAGCAGCTCCGGCAGCAGGACGCCCAGGCGCTCCCGTACGGCCGGCGTCAGATCCGTCATCTGCTCCGCGCTGTGACCGCCGAAGTAGTGCCGGGACAGCTGCTCCGCGCGGAACGGCTTCTCCCCCAACTCGGCCACGGCGGCGCGGCGCTCGGCCGCGTCCAGGTCGGCCAGGTGCCGGGGCGGCAGCGCGCGCTTGGGCGCGTCGAACACCAGCGGCAGGGAGGTCACGGTGGTTCAGCGTACGGAGCCGCCCCGATCTTCCCGATCAGTCGAGGAAGAGGCTGAGCAGCAGGAAGGCGACCGGCGCGGTCGGCAGCAGCGAGTCGAGCCGGTCCATGAGCCCGCCGTGGCCCGGCAGCAGCGTGCCCATGTCCTTGATGCCGATGTCCCGCTTGACCATCGACTCGCCGAGGTCGCCGAGCGTGGCCGTCCCGACGACGGCGAGGCCGAACAGCACGCCCAGGACGGGCGAGGCGTCGAACAGCGTGACGAAGAAGATGCCGCCGGCCAGCGCGCAGGCGAGCACCGAGCCGGCGAAGCCCTCCCAGGACTTCTTCGGCGAGACGCTCGGCGCCATCGGGTGCTTGCCGAACAGCACGCCCGCCGCGTAGCCGCCGACATCGCTGCAGACGACCGTCGCGATGAACGCGGTCACCCGGCGCGGCCCGTCCGGCGGCACCGTCAGGAGCGCCGCGAAGCTGATGAGGAACGGCACGTACGCGGCCGAGAACGTGCTCGCCGCGACGTCGCGCAGGTACCCCTCCGCCGGGTCGGCAAGCCGCCAGACGAGGCAGGACAGCACCGTCAGCACCAGCGCGACGAACAGCGCCTCGGACCCCTCCCGGTACGCCAGCACGACCATCGCGACACCACCCACGAGCAGCGGCGCGAGCGGCGGCTGGGCGCCGAGGGTGCGCAGCGCCTTCACGACCTCGTACGTGCCGACGCACATGGCGGCCGCGACGACGACGATGAACGCCCAGCGGTACGGGGAGAACAGCGGCACCGTGATGAGCAGGCCGAGGCCCAGGCCGATCGCGATGGCGACCGGCAGGTTGCGCCCGGCGCGGCTGGTCTTGGGAGGTGCCTCCGGCAGCAGGTCGGTGGCCATCAGACCTCGAGCAGCTCGGCTTCCTTGTGGCGGAGCAGCTCGTCGACCGCGGAGACGTACTGCGCCGTCGTCTTCTCCAGCTCCTTCTCGGCGCGGGCGACCTCGTCCTCGCCGGTCTCGCCGTCCTTGGCCAGGCGGTCGAGCTCCTCCTTGGCGCGCCGGCGGATGTTGCGGATCGAGATCTTGGCGTCCTCGGCTTTGGTGCGGGCGACCTTCACGAACTCCTTGCGGCGCTCCTCGGTCAGCTGCGGGAAGACGATCCGGATGATCGAGCCGTCGTTCGTGGGGTTCACCCCCAGGTCGGAGTCGCGGATCGCGCGCTCGATCAGCCCGAGCGAGGCCTTGTCGTACGGGTTGATGACCGCCATCCGGGGCTCCGGCACCGTCAGCGACGACAGCTGGTTCACCGGGGTCATCGCGCCGTAGTAGTCGACGACGATCTTGTTGAACATCGCCGGCGTCGCGCGGCCGGTGCGGATGCCGCCGAAGTCCTCCTTCGCGACGCTGACCGCCTTCTCCATCTTCTCCTCGGCGTCGAGGAGCGTTTCGTCGATCACTGCTGTCCTTCCGCGCTGACGAGGGTCCCGATCTTCTCACCGCGGACGGCCCGTCCGATGTTGCCGTCCTCCATCAGGTTGAACACGACGATGGGCAGCCCGTTCTCCATGCAGAGGCTGAAGGCGGCGGCGTCGGCCACCTTCAGCGCCCGGCCGAGCACCTCGTCGTAGCTGACGGCGTCGAACTTGACCGCGTCGGGGTTGGTGCGCGGGTCGTCGTCGTACACGCCGTCGATGGTCTTGGCCATGAGCAGCACCGTGCAACCGATCTCCAGCGCCCGCTGCGCCGCGACCGTGTCGGTCGAGAAGAACGGCATGCCGGCACCGGCGCCGAAGATGACGACGCGGCCCTTCTGCAGGTGGCGGATGGCCTTGCGCGGGATGTACGGCTCGGCGACCTGGCCCATGGCGATGGCCGTCTGCACGCGCGTCTCCACGCCGGCCTGCTCGAGCAGGTCCTGCAGCGCCAGGCAGTTCATGACCGTGCCGAGCATGCCCATGTAGTCGGCCCGGCTGCGGTCCATGCCACGCTGGGCGATCTCCGCGCCGCGGAAGAAGTTGCCGCCGCCGACGACGATGGCCACCTCGACGCCGCTGCGCACGACGTCGCGGACCTGCCGCGCGATGTCCGCCACGACGTTGAGGTCGAGCCCGACCTCGCCGCCGCCGAACACCTCACCGGACAGCTTGAGCAGGACTCGGCTGTACGGCTTGTCCTGTCCAGCCGAGGAGGCCGCCTCCGGTGTGGTGCTCATGCGGGGGCGGCCTCCTGTCAGGCGTACGGGATGTCGGGCGGAACTCTAGGCCTGGCCCACCTTGAAGCGGGCGAAGCCGAGGACGCTCACGCCGGCCTCCTCGAGGACCTTGCCGACAGTCTTCTTGTTGTCCTTCGCGAAGGACTGCTCGAGCAGGACGTTCTCCTTGAAGAAGCCCGTCACCCGGCCTTCGACGATCTTGTCGAGCGCAGCCTCGGGCTTGCCCTCCTCGATCGCGGTGGCGCGGGCGATCTCGCGCTCCTTGGCGACGGCGTCGTCCGGGACCTGGTCGCGGCTGACGAACTGCGGCGGCAGGGCGGCGATGTGCTGCGCGACGTCCTTGGCAACAGCGGCGTTCTCCGCGGACAGCTCGACCAGCACGCCGAGCTGCGGCGGGAGGTCGGGGCTCGTCTTGTGCAGGTAGACGCTGACGTACTCGCCCTCGAAGGAGACGACCCGGCGGACCTCGATCTTCTCGCCGAGCAGCGCGCCGGCGTCGTCGAGGACGTCCTTGAGCGCCTTGCCGTCCACCGTGATGCTCTCGACGTCGTTGGCGCCCTGAGCGGCGTCGACGACCTGCGTCGCGAGCTCCTGGAACGTGGACCCCTTGGCGACGAAGTCGGTCTCGCAGTTGAGCTCGAGCAGGGTGCCCTTCTTGGTGCCGTCGAGCTTGGCGACGATGAGGCCGTTGCTGGCCGCCCGCCCCTCGCGCTTGGCGACGCCCTTGAGGCCCTTGATGCGCAGGAACTCGACGGCCTTGTCGTAGTCCCCATCGGCCTCGACGAGGGCGTTCTTGCAGTCGGTCATGCCCGCGCCGGTGGCCGCGCGGAGCTTCTTGATGTCCGCAGCGCTGATGGAAGCCATGTGTGTCTCCTGGTGAGGGTTGGACGCAGGTCGGCGGCGCCGGAAGGGGTCTCCCCCGGCGCCGCCGGCCTTGCGGGCGGGCTACTGCTGAGGGTCGCCCTCGGTGGGGGCGGCGGGGGCGGCGGACTCGGTCGGCGCGGCGGCCCCGGTCACGGCAGGCGCGGCCTCACCGGCGGCACCGGCGACGGGCTCGGCCCAGCCGGCGCTGTCGATCGTGGCGCCACCGGCGGTGCCGGCCGCCTCGGAGGCGGCACCGGTGAGCAGCTGCGTCTCCCACTCCGGCAGCGGCTCGTCGCCGGCCAGCTGGCCGGCCTCGGGCTTGCTGTCGCTGCTGGAGGCACCGGCGCGGGCCATCAGGCCCTCGGCGACGGCGTCGGCGATGACGCGGGTGAGCACCTGGATGCTGCGGATCGCGTCGTCGTTGCCCGGGATCTTGTAGTCCACGACGTCGGGGTCGCAGTTGGTGTCCAGGATCGCGACGACCGGGATGCCGAGCTTGCGCGCCTCGTTGACCGCGAGGTGCTCCTTGTTCGTGTCGACGACCCACACCGCGCTCGGGGTGCGCGTCATCTCGCGGATGCCGCCGAGCGTGCGCTGCAGCTTGATGCGCTCGCGGGAAAGGACGAGCGCCTCCTTCTTCGTCAGCACGGTCTGGCCGCCGGTGGCCTCGATGAGCTCGAGCTCCTTGAGGCGCTGCAGGCGCTTGTAGACGGTCTGGAAGTTGGTGAGCATGCCGCCCAGCCAGCGCTCGGTGACGTAGGGCATGCCGACGCGGCCGGCCTGCTCGGCGATGGCCTCCTGCGCCTGGCGCTTGGTGCCGACGAACATGACCGTCCCGCCGTGGGCGACCGTCTCGCGGACGAAGTCGTACGCGCGGTCGATGTAGCCCAGGGTCTGGGTCAGGTCGATGATGTAGATGCCGTTGCGCTCGGTGAAGATGAAGCGCTTCATCTTGGGGTTCCAGCGCTTGGTCTGGTGCCCGAAGTGCGCGCCGCTCTCGATCAGCTGGCGCATGGTGACGACGGCCATGGGTGGCCTCTCTGTGCAGTCCACGTCGGCGTGCACCCACTGGTCAGGCAGGCGCGGCCGCGTGGCGGTCGGTTGTCGCCGCTCCCCGGTTGGGGTTCGGCCCTGATGCCCCTGCTCGCGCCGACTCCTTGCGGAGACCGGTGGCGCGGGCGGTGCGTGGGGCACGCGAAGTCGGCCCGGCGGACCGGGTCGCTGCAACGAGTGTACGGGTGCGGCGGCTGGCTGCGTCGTCCACAACCTCCGGCCTGGTCCTGACGCCGGCAGGGGCCTGGTCGCAAGGTCCTTGCGTCGTCCTGGTCGAGGGAGGTGGACGCGGTGCTGGCTGTCCGTGGGCTCGTGGTGCTGCTCGTGCTGGTCGGCGTGGCCGGACCGGCTGCTGCTGACGACGGGGCGTGGGTCTGGCCGCTGCCCGGCGAGCACGACGTGGCCCGGCCGTTCGCGCCGCCGGCATCCACCTACGGCGCCGGCCACCGCGGCGTGGACCTGCCCTCGGTGGAGGGAGCCGCGGTGCGGGCCTCCGCCGCCGGCCGCGTCACCTACGCCGGGCTGCTGGCCGGCCGCGGCGTGGTCGTGGTGACGCACGGCGCGCTGCGCACGACGTACGAGCCGGTGGCGGCCTCGGTGCGGGTCGGGCAGGAGGTGGCGCTGGGCGAGCTGGTCGGGTCGCTGTCCTCCGGTCATGCCGGCTGCCCGGTCGCCGCCTGCCTGCACTGGGGGCTGCGGCGCGGCGAGCAGTACCTCGACCCGGTGCGGCTGGTGGAGCGGGGGCCCGTGCGGCTGCTGCCGCTCGGGAGCGGTGTCGCCGGCGGTGGCAGTGCCAGCCTGCATCCGTCGTCGGGGGGCGCGGCAGCAGGCGGTCCAGCCACTGCGCTCCGCACCCGGGCTGCCGAGGTCCCGGCTGCTGCTGCGGGCCGTACCGGAGCCGTGCTCCCGGAGCCCGCCGCTCCCCCTGCTCCGGGCGAGCCGTCATGGTCGCTGCGCGCGGCCGAGGCCCCCCTCGGTGCGGCCGCGGTGGTCGCCCTCGTCCTCGGGGTGGGCCTGCTGGCCCGGCCGCGACCCCCGGACGACCCGGTCAGCGGCGGCATCGGCAGCGTCCCGCCGGAGCCGCTGGAGGACGAGCCGGTCGGGCCGCCCGGGCTGCTGCTCGACCTGGAGCAGGCACGGGCGAGGCGCTCCGCCTCGTGAGCGTCAGCCCAGAGCCACGGCGACCGCGGCGGCGACCA
>JAODNS010000293.1 GCA_025465145.1 Frankiales bacterium | reverse complement strand
GGGCCACGCCCGTCCAGGAGATCTCGTACGCCCTCTGCACCGCCATCGCCGTGCTCGACGCGGTCCAGGCCTCCGGGCAGGTGCCCGAGGAGCGCTTCGGCGACGTGTGCGCCCGCATCTCCTTCTTCGTCAACGCCGGCGTCCGCTTCGTCGAGGAGATGTGCAAGATGCGCGCCTTCGGGCGGCTCTGGGACACGCTGCTGCAGGACCGGTACGGCGTGCAGGACCCGAAGCACCGTCGCTTCCGCTACGGCGTGCAGGTCAACTCGCTCGGCCTCACGGAGGCGCAGCCGGAGAACAACGTCCAGCGGATCGTCCTCGAGATGCTCGGCGTGACGCTCTCGAAGGACGCACGGGCCCGCGCGATCCAGCTGCCGGCGTGGAACGAGGCGCTCGGCCTGCCGCGGCCCTGGGACCAGCAGTGGTCGCTGCGCCTGCAGCAGGTGCTCGCGTACGAGACCGACCTGCTGGAGTACGACGACCTGTTCGAGGGGTCTGTCGTGGTCGAGGCCAAGGTCGCCGCGCTGATCGACGAGGTGCAGGCTGAGGTCGACCGGGTCCAGGCGATGGGCGGCGCCGTTGCGGCCGTCGAGTCCGGCTACATGAAGAGCGCGCTGGTCGCCTCGCATGCCGAGCGGCGGCGGCGGATCGAGGCAGGCGAGGACACCGTTGTCGGCGTCAACAAGTTCACGACGACCGAGCCCAACCCGCTGACCAGCGACGTCGAGGGCTCGATCATGGTCGTCGACCCGCAGGTCGAGCAGCACGCGATCGACGCGGTACGGGAGTGGCGCGCCGGGCGCGACACGGCCGTCGTCGACGAGGCGCTGCGGGCGCTGCGGGACGCCGCGAAGACGGACGAGAACCTCATGCCCGCGTCGCTCGCATGCGCCCGCGCGGGGGTCACCACCGGCGAGTGGGCCGGGGCGCTGCGCGAGGTGTTCGGCGAGTACCGCGCACCCACCGGCGTCTCCGGCGCGATGGCCTCCGGGCAGCCCGGCTCGGCCATCGCCGCCGTCCGCGAGGAGGTGCGCGCCGCCGGGGAGGAGCTCGGGGTGCGGCTGCGCTTCCTCGTCGGCAAGCCGGGGCTCGACGGGCACAGCAACGGCGCCGAGCAGATCGCCGTACGGGCCCGCGACGTCGGCTTCGAGGTCGTCTACCAGGGCATCCGCCTGACGCCGGCGCAGATCGTGGCCGCCGCCGTCGAGGAGGACGTGCACGTCATCGGCCTGTCGATCCTGTCCGGGTCGCACATGGAGGCGGTGCCGGCGGTGCTGGCCGGACTGCGCGAGGCCGGCGTGGGCGAGATCCCCGTCGTCGTCGGCGGGATCATCCCGGACGCCGACGCGGCGAAGCTGCGCGAGCAGGGGGTGGCGCGGGTCTTCACGCCGAAGGACTACGAGCTGACGGAGATCATGCGCGAGGTCGTGCAGGTCATCCGGGACGCGAACTCCTAGAGCCGCTGAGGCGGGCCGATCCGCACCCGCACGCCGGGCGACCACAGCACCTGCGGCGGCCCGTCCACGGAAAGCCTGCCCAGCCCGACCAGCTCGTCGTCCAGGTGCAGCAGCTCGGCGCGGTGCAGCACCCACGGCTCGTGCTCGACCGGCGCGTGCACGCTGCGCCACCGAACCAGGTGCTGAACAGCCCCCACCGCGCGGTGAGGAAGCTCGACAGCGGGTCGGCGTCGTACCGCTCGCCGATCCGGACGCGGACCGTCGAGGCCGCCCCGCGCGGGCCTGGCCACCGGCGCCGGGTCTTGTACGCGACCGTGTCGGCGCCGTGCCGCACGCGCATGTGCGCCTAGAGGTACGGCAGCCGGTACGTCGCCCGGGCCACCAGCACGGGCAGCAGCCGCGAGGCCTCCAGCGAGCGGACACCATACCCCGCCGGCCCTGCTCGTCGACCGCGTGGAGGCGCACGTTCGTCTCCGCGAACCCGGACAGCCACGGCAGCGATGGGGTGCCGAGGACCCGGACGCCCGACATGACGAACGGCACCAGCCCGACGTACGTGCGGCCGTCCAGCAGGTCGGGCGACGTGCCGCGGGGGAGCAGCGGCGCGACGAGCCCCGGGTCGACCGGCCAGTGCAGCATCGTCAGGTCGCGCCACTGCTGGACGAACGCGGTGCGCCCGACCGGGCGCGGCGTCCGGTCGATCAGCGGCTCCGGGGTCACACCCGAGCCTCGCACCGGCTTGGCAGACGTGCGACTCGCGGCGCTCAGCAGCTGCAGCGAGGGCACGAAGTGGCCGCGCTGCCTACGGTTCTGGCCGCCCGTCGGTCCTGCTCTGGTACCGGGCGTGCGGGCGTGCGGCAGACCGCCGCTCTGCGCCACGCGGTGCTGGTGTGTGTCGTCGAGGAGGTGGAGGGCCGCGAACCGCGAACCGGCGATGAACCGGGCGAGTCGGGCGACCTTGTCCAGATCGAGTGACGACGCGCTGTCCAATGCGCCGTACCGGCGCAGCGCGGTGGTGCGGGCGTCGGCCTTCACCTGGTCCAGCACGGGGACTCCTCGCAGAGCACGGACCGAGAGCCCGACTCAGAGCTGACTGTCGCAGCAAGAGGCGCCGTTCGTCGCCCTTCGGCCCTCTCGCCGTCCCGCGCGTCTTCGCTCGGGCGCGTCCACGGTCGGGCGGCCAGCACCGGCAGTGGCTGTGCCTGGGCCTCCGCGACAGCCCCTCAGCCGGGAAGGGCTAGCGTCGAGAGCATGCGCCTGGTCATCGCGCGGTGCTCGGTCGACTACGTCGGCCGACTCACCGCTCACCTCCCGCCGGCCACCCGGCTGCTGCTCGTCAAGGCCGACGGGTCAGTGAGCATCCACGCCGATGACCGGGCGTACAAGCCGCTGATGTGGATGAGCCCGCCGTGCACGACGACGTACGGCGAGGGCAGCTGGACTGTCACCAACAAGGGCGGCGAGCAGCTGGTCATCACCGTCGAGGAGGTGCTCTCCGATGTCGCCCACGAGCTGGGCAGCGACCCGGGGCTGGTGAAGGACGGCGTCGAGAAGCACCTGCAGGAGCTGCTGGCGGACCGGTGCGAGGTGCTCGGGACGGGCTGGACGCTGGTGCAGCGCGAGTACTTCACCGACATCGGCCCGGTCGACCTGCTGTGCCGGGACGACACCGGCGCGCACGTGCTCGTGGAGGTGAAGCGGCACGCGGAGATCGACGGCGTGGAGCAGCTCACGCGCTACCTGCAGCGGGTGTCAACCGTCCTCGGCGACGTGAAGGGCGTCCTGGCTGCGCAGAGCTTCAAGCCGCAGGCGAAGGTGCTCGCCGCCGACCGCGGCATCACCTGCGTCCAGCTGGACTACGACGAGCTGCGCGGGATCGAGTCCGGGACGCCGACGCTGTTCTAGCCCTCCACCTGCACGACCTCGTCCAGCGCGAGCAGCTTCAGCATCCGCAGCACCATCGGCCGCGGCGAGCGCAGGGCCAGTACGGCGCGGTCCCGGGCGAGGACGTCGTGCGCGTCCACGATGACGTTCAGCCCGGTCACGTCCATGAACTCGAGCCCCGCCAAGTCGAGCACCAGCCGGCGGACGGTGCCGCTGTCGAGCAGGTCCCGCAGCTCACCCCGGAGCTGACCGGCTGTCGCGAGGTCGAGGTCGCCGGCCAGGTGCAGCACGGTCGTCGGTCCGCTGGCGGTCGTGGACACGCGCAGCGTCGGGCGCCCTGCGGCGGACACGCGGCGCCTCCCTGAGCCCCCGGTCGGGTGACCCGCGTTGCGACCGGCTGGCCGTGCGGCGGAGGCTCCTGCGTCGGGCTGTGGTCTCAACCGTCTGACGCAGTCTTGCGCATCCGACGGCCGGTTGCGCAGCAGGTCGAACGCGGCCTCCGCGTCGACCTCGTGCAGCGCCGATCGCGTACTGGCGCCGGTCCAGGTCCCCGGCTGCCCACCCCCCGCGCAGAACCCTCACCGCGCTCCCGCAGCAGTGTCTGGGAGACTGGCAACTCCAAGAGATGGCGAGAGGACGGCTGTGGCCCGCGAGTTCAGCAAGGTCGGTGTGGTCGGTCTCGGCACCATGGGTGCCGGCATCGCGGAGGTGCTGGCACGGTCCGGCGTCGACGTCGTCGGCATCGAGGTCGACGAGCCCGCCCTGGACCGGGCCCGCGGCCACCTCGCCTCCTCGACGGCCCGCGCGGTGAAGAAGGGCAAGCTCACCGAGGACGAGGTCACCGCGCTGCTCGGCCGGATCTCGACCGGCACGGACCTGTCGGCGCTGTCCGACTGCCAGCTCGTCATCGAGGCCGTGCCGGAGCGGATGGACGTGAAGGCCGCTCTGTTCGCCGAGCTGGACCGCCTGCTGCCCGAGGACACCGTCCTCGCCACCAACACCTCCGCGCTGTCGCTGACCGAGCTGGCCACCGGCACCTCCCGGCCGTCGCGCGTCGTCGGGCTGCACTGGTTCAACCCCGCGCCGGTCATGGACCTGGTCGAGGTCGTCCGCACCGTGGTCACCGACCCGTCCGTCGTCGAGGACGTCGGCGCGCTCGTCGCCGCGGTCGGCAAGACCGGCGTCATCGCCGGGGACCGCGCCGGATTCATCGCCAACGCGCTGCTGTTCGGCTACCTCAACAACGCCGTCAAGATGTACGAGAGCAAGTACGCCAGCCGCGAGGACATCGACGCCGCAATGCGCTTCGGCTGCGGCCACCCGATGGGTCCGCTGGCGCTGCTCGACCTCATCGGCCTCGACTCCGCGTACGAGATCCTCGAGACGATGTACGCGCAGTCGCGCGACCACCGGCACGCACCCGCGCCGCTGCTCAAGCAGTACGTCACCGCAGGGCTGCTCGGCCGCAAGAGCGGCCGAGGCATCTACACCTACGCCGGCGACTCGTCCTCCGAGGTCGTGCCCGACGCGCTGACGCCCGCCGGTTCTGCGGTGGACGCCACCCCTCGCGCGGTCACGAAGATCGGCGTCATCGGCACCGGCACGATGGCCACCGGCATCATCGAGGTCTGCGCGAAGAGCGGCTACGAGGTCGTCTTCCGCGCGCGCGGCGAGGACAAGGTCGCCGGCGTCCGCAAGAAGGTCGAGGGGTCGCTCGACAAGGCCGTGCAGCGCGGCAAGCTCACCGAGGACGTGCGCGCCGAGACGCTGGCGCGCATCACCGGCACCACGGAGCTGGACGACCTGCGTGACTGCGACCTCGTGATCGAGGCCGTTGTCGAGGACCTGGCCGTGAAGAAGGCGCTGTTCGGCGCGCTGGACGACGTGATGAAGCCCGGCTCTGTCCTCGCCACGACCACCTCGAGCCTGCCGGTCATCGAGTGCGCGACGGCGACGAGCCGGCCGCAGGACGTCGTCGGCATGCACTGGTTCAATCCGGCGACCGTCATGAAGCTGGTCGAGGTCGTGCCGACGGTGACGACGGCGCCGGAGGTCGTCGCGACCGTGCTCGAGATCTGCGCGAAGACCAAGAAGCACCCGGTGCTCTGCGGTGACCGGGCCGGCTTCATCGTCAACGCGCTGCTCTTCCCGTACCTCAACGACGCCGTCAAGATGCTCGAGGCGCACTACGCGACCATCGACGACATCGACTTCGCGATGACCAAGGGCTGCGGCCACCCGATGGGGCCGTTCGCGCTGATGGACGTCGTGGGGCTCGACGTCACGCTGGCGATCCAGCGGACGCTGTTCGACGAGTTCCGTGAGCCCGGCGACGCCCCGGCGCCGATGCTCGAGCACCTGGTGAAGGCGGGCTACCTCGGCCGCAAGACGGGGCGCGGCTTCCGCGACTACGCCAAGCGCTGATGCCCCGCGGCTCGGGTCGGGCGGCCAAGCGGTGCGCCGCGATGCAGGCGCTCAAGGCCGGTGACGACGAGCAGGTGCTGCGCCCGCCGGTGGGGGAGCGGGTCGAGGACGGCTTCGTCGTGCGACACGTGAGCGGCGCGTCCGGCCGGGCGTACCGGTGCCCCGGCTGCGACCACGAGCTGCGGCCGGCGACGCCGCACGTCGTCGCCTGGCCGGAGGGCCGGCCCGACGACCGCCGGCACTGGCACACCGCCTGCTGGGCGGCCCGCGAGCGGCGCGGCGTGAAGGTGCACCGGTCGAAGAACGCCCCCCGCTATGGCTGAGATCCGCTCCAACACCGTGCTGCCCGCGGAGCGCCGGCCGGTCACCCTGCACACGGCCGACGGGCTGCAGCTCGTCGGCGAGCTCGCGCTGCCGCTGGACCGTCCACCGGTCGCGACGCTGGTCTGCCTGCACCCGCTGCCCACCCAAGGCGGCTTCATGGACAGCCACCTCATCAAGAAGGCGTCGTGGCGGCTGCCCCCGCTGGCCGGCCTGGCGGTGCTGCGCTTCAACACCCGCGGGACCAGCAGCCCGCAGGGGACCAGCCAGGGCGCGTTCGACAACGGCGACGGTGAGCGCTACGACGTCGCCGCGGCGCTCGACCTCGCCGAGGCCGAGGACTTGCCGAGCATCTGGCTGCTGGGCTGGTCCTTCGGGACCGACCTCGCGCTGCGGTACGGGTGCGACCCGTCGGTCGTCGGCGGCATCCTCATCTCACCGCCGCTGCGCTTCTCGAAGCCCGAGGACCTGGCGGCCTGGGCGGAGTCGGGCAAGCCGCTGGTCGCGATCGTGCCCGAGCTGGACGACTTCCTGCGGCCGCCCGAGGCCCGCGAGCGGTTCGCGGTCGTGCCGCAGGCGGAGGTGGTGGACGTGCCGCGGGCCAAGCACCTGTTCGTCGGGTTCACCGAGCAGGTGCTCGACGAGGTCGTGCGGCACGTGGCGCCCGCGGCCTACCCGTTGCCGAGGACGTACGAGGGGGTCTGACGTGGAGCTCGCCTACCGGGAGGTCGGGACCGGGCAGCCGCTCGTGCTGCTGCACGCGTTCCCGCTGTCGTCTGCCATGTGGCTCGCTCAGCGCGAGGGGCTCGGCCACCGCTGCCGGGTCGTCACGCCGGACCAGCGCGGCTTCGGCGGCTCCGACCTGGGCGACGACGAGCCGTCGCTGGACCACTGCGCGGACGACCTCGCCCAGCTGCTGGACCGGCTCGCGCTCGACCGCGTCGTGCTGGGCGGGCTGTCGATGGGCGGATACGTCGCGATGGCCTTCCTGCGCCGGCATCCGGAGCGCGTGGCGGGGCTCGTCCTCGCCGACACCAAGGCGGCTGCCGACCCGGGAGCGGCGCGGGCCAATCGGCTGCGCATCGCGGACGCGGTGCTGGCGGATGGGTCGGACGTGCTGCTCGAGGAGGTGCTCCCCGCGCTGCTCGGCAGCACGACCACGACGTCGCGGGCCGGCGTGGTCGGCCGGGTGCGGGGGCTGGTGCAGGCGGCCCCGCCGGCCGCGGTCGCGTGGGCGCAACGGGCGATGGCGGCGCGGCCGGACTCGTTCGACACCCTGCGCGGGTTCGCCGGGCCCGCGCTGGTGGTCGTCGGGGACCAGGACGTGCTCTCGCCGGTGGCGGACGGGAAGGCGATGGCCGACGCGCTGCCGGCCGGGCGGCTGGCCGTACTTCAGGAAGCCGGCCACCTGACCGCGGTGGAGACGCCGGAGGCGTTCACCGAGCAGGTGGCCGGCTTCCTGGCCGGTCTGGAGAGCTAGAGGGCGCTGGTCCGGCGACGGCCGGCCCGGATCGCGAGGGCCCCGGCGACGACCGCAGCGGCGGCCATCGACAGCAGGGCGAGCAGCGGGACGCCGGTGAAGGGCAGCGCCGTGCCGCGCTCCGCAGCGGCGGCCCGCTCGTTGCGCGCGCCGTGGACCGTGCCGCCGGCCAGCGCCGTCTCGCCGGAGGTGGTGCTCTCCGCGACGACGCCACCCGTGGCCGGAGCCGTGACGCTGCCGCTGCTGACCGCGGTGCTGCCGGTTGCCGCGCCGGAGGTGACGCCGGTGGTCGAGGTGGTCGGCGTCGTCACCGTGTCGGTCGTGACCGCGTTGTTCGTGACCGTGCTGCTGGTCGTGGTGGCGGGCTTGGCGGCGGCCGCGCAGTGGAGCCAGAACACCTTCGACTTGGCGCCACCCGGGGCGTTGTTCGCGTTCACGAGCACCTTGACGTGGAAGCCCTGCTTGGCAGGCGTGCCGGTGAGCCCGAGCTCGGCGCCGCGCAGGTCGTAGAACGCGTCGACGTCCTTGCCGCCGCCGGCCGCGTCGTTGCTCAGGAGCTTCGTACCGGACAGCGGCTGCGTGGTGACGGCGCCCTTGGTCGGCGCCTGGCCGACGAAGGTGATGGTGCCGGTCTGGTCGTCGTCGAAGTTGAACATCTGGAGCCGGAAGTCGCAGCCCGGGTGCGGGTTGTTCCCGTGGCCGCTCGCGCCGCCGTACGGCTGGATCTTGATCGTGCCGTTGTTGCCGGCCGGGTCGCCCTTCTGGCCCTTGTCCCTCTCGCCCTTCTCGTGCTTCTGACCCTTGTCCTTGTCGCCGTTGTCCTTGTCGCGCCGCGACTCGGTGCTGGACGAGGAGCCCTTGTCGCCCTTGCCCTTGTTGCCCCTGCCGCCCTTGTCGTCGGCCAGCGCGGCCGAGGGGGTGACGAGGCCGAGCGCGAGGGCGGCGGCGCTGGTGCTCGCGAGGATGCGGGACAGACGAGCGGACACGGGGACCTCCGGGGGGGGCCGGCGGAAGTGCCGGTAGATGACCCCTTGTGTCACCAGAAGCACGCAGCGTGAAACTGCGGAAAAGGGGTGGAAGCGTACGAGGTGACAGAGGTCTCACCTGCAGGCGCTCAAGCCGGGCGGATCAGGCCTCGTCCTGGCGCGGCACGACGACCTCCTGCAGGACCAGCTGCACCGCGGCGGCGATCGGGATGGCGAGCAGCGCGCCGAGCACGCCGAGCAGCGAGCCGCCGATGAGAACGGCGACCACGGTCGCAGCGGGGCTGACGTCGACGGACCGCTTCATCACGCGCGGGTAGAGCACGTAGTTCTCGATCTGCTGGTACCCGACGTAGTAGACGGCCGCGATGATGCCGACCTTCACGGATACGAAGAACGCCACCAGCGTCACGACGGCCGCGCCGATCGTTGCGCCCACGAGCGGGATGAGGTCGGTGATGGCGACGAGCATCGCCAGGGCAACGGGGTAGGGGACCCCGAGCGCGAGCAGCAGGACGAAGGTCGTCACGCCGGCGAAGGCGGCGATGATCAGTGCGCCGCCCACGTAGCCGCCGACGCGCTCGAGGATCTCGTCGGTCAGCAGGCCGACGCGGGCGCGCCGGCTGCGTGGGACGGTCCGGTAGAAGTTGGCCTTGATGCTCGGCAGGTTCGACAGGAAGTACAGCGTCAGGATCAGCACCGTCAGGGTGCTGAAGAAAGCGCTGAAGACGACCTTCCCGACGCCGAGCACGCCGCCGAACACCTTCGTGCCTGCGTTCTCCGGGTGGTTGAGGTAGTCCTTGGCCTTGTCCAGGAAGTGGAAGCGGCTGTCGAGGTCCGCGACCCGCCGGTTCTCCTGCAGCTGGCGGACGTAGTCCGGTGCCTTGTCGGACAGCTGACCGAGCTGGTCGATGATCGGCGGGACGACCGCGAAGCCGAACCCGACGAAGAACAGCAGCACCGCCACCAGCACGATGCCGACCGAGCGGCTCCGGGACAGCCCCCGACGGCCGAGCGCCTCGACAGCGGGGTTGAGGCCGATGGCCAGGAACGCCGCGATGAGCAGCAGGATCAGCACCGACCGGACGGCGACGACCGCCTTCACCAGCCCGTAGGCGGTCGCGACGCCCAGGGCGGCGGTGAAGGCGAGCCGGAACGGCGAGCGTCGGCTGAGCGGGCGGCCCGGGCGGCCGAACGGGTTCTCCTCGTCCGCCTGCGCCTCGATCTTGCGTACCGCGGTGTCGAGCAGCGGGTCGTCCGGCGCCACGACCTCCGCAGCCTCGACGGCCGCCTGCCCGGCGGACACCGCCCCGCTGCGGGCGTCCTCGGCGCCGCGGGCGGCGGCCTGAGCTCCCTGCTCCGCCTGCTGCGCCCGGTCCGCCGTGGAGTCGAGGTCAGCGGCCCGCTCCTCGACCTCGTCGTCGACGAGCTCCTCGACCCGCGCCTCGCCCCGCTCCTCGACCCGCTCCTCGACCCGCTCCTCGACGCGCTCCTCGACGCGCTCCTCGACCCGCTCCTCGACGCGGGCGGCGAGCGCCTCCTCGTCGAGCGGCTCGTCAGGCACCGTCAGCTCGGGTCGACCCGCCCCCGACCTGCGGCTGCTGCGGCTGGGTCGCCGTCTGCAGCGGACCGACCGTGCGGGAGAGCGCGTCCTGGATCCGCTGCAGCTCGCCGTACATCCGGTCGCGCTCCTTCGACAGCTCCTCGACCTGCCGGCGCGCCTCGGCCGTCATCGCGGCCGCCTCGCGCTGGCCCGACTCGTGCATGCGCCGCACGTCCTCCTGGGCCTTGCGGCTGGCCACGTCGGCCTCCTGCGCCGCCCGCGCCTTGAGCTGCTCGGCCTCGCGCATCGCGTTGGCCCGGATGCTGTCGGCGTCCTTCTGCGCCTGCAGCGTCGCCTGCTCGGCCTCCTGCGCCGCCCGGTGCAGATCGGCCTCGCGGCGGTCGAGCTCAGCGGTGCGTGCCGCCGTCTCCTGGCCGGCCCGCTGACGGGCCTCGGTCAGCAGCGCGTCCGCCGCCGCGGCGGCCTCGCCGCGCAGGGCGGTGGCCTCCTCGTCGGCCAGCCGCAGCATCGTGGCGATCCGCTCGCCGGAAGATCGGAAGAGC
>JAODNS010000278.1 GCA_025465145.1 Frankiales bacterium | reverse complement strand
GCACCCGACAGCGTGCCGGCCGGGAACGTGGCGGTGAGGACGTCCAGCGCGTCCTTGCCGTCGGCGACCTGCCCGACGACCGTCGACACGATGTGCATGACGTGGCTGTACCGCTCGACCTGCATGAAGTCGACGACGTCCACGGTGCCCGCCGTGCAGACGCGGCCGAGGTCGTTGCGGCCGAGGTCGACCAGCATCACGTGCTCGCTGCGCTCCTTCGGGTCGGCGAGGAGCTCGACGGCGAGCCGGCTGTCCTCCTCCGGCGTCGCACCGCGCGGCCTCGTCCCGGCGATCGGGTGCAGCACAGCGCGCCGGCCGGTGACCGTCACGAGCGCCTCCGGCGAGGAGCCGACGACGTCGTACGGGGACTCGCGGCCGGCGAAGCGGAGCAGGTACATGTACGGCGACGGGTTGCTCGCACGCAGCACCCGGTACACGTCCAGCGCGTCGACGTCCGTGCGTACCTCGAACCGCTGCGACAGCACCACCTGGAACGCGTCGCCCGCGCGGATGTGCTCCTTCACGGTCTCGACGCCGGCCGCGTACTCCGCCGGCGACGTGCGCCGGACCACCTCCGGCCGGGCGTCGAGGTCGACCGTCGACAGGCTCGGCTCCGCGGGTGCCGCGAGCGCGGCGGCCATGGCGTCGAGGCGCACGACCGCGTCGTCGTACGACTGCCCGCGCAGGACGTTCGCGATGAGCAGCACCGTGCCGTCGGCGTGGTCGAGGACGGCCAGGTCGGTCGCCAGCATCATCCCGACCTCGGGCATGCCGAGCTCGTCCGGCGTCCGGTCGCCGATGCGCTCGAGCCGCCGGACGACGTCGTACGCGAGGTAGCCGACGAGCCCGCCGGTGAACGGCGGCAGGCCCTCGGCGGTCGGCGAGCGGAGCAGCGCGTCGGCCTCGCGCAGCGCCTCCAGCGGGTCCTCGGACGTCGTCGGCAGCCCCTCGCCGAGCCAGAGCGCCTTGCCGTCCCGCTCGGTGAGCACAGAGGCGCAGCGGACGCCGACGAACGAGTACCGGCTCCACGAGCGGCCCTGCTCCGCCGACTCCAGCAGGAACGTCCCCGGCCGGTTTCCGGCCAGCTTGCGGTAGACGCCGACGGGCGTCTCGCCGTCCGCGAGCAGCCGCCGGGTGACCGGCACGAGCGGCTGGTCGAGCTCTGCGAAGGCCTCTGCCGACGGGGTGGTGACGCCCAGCCTCACGGAGCGCCGACCGCCGCGGGCAGGACGGTCGCGTCGAAGCAGGTGCGGTCGCCGGTGTGACAGGCGCCGCTGCCCACCTGGTCCACCTTCACCAGCAGCGTGTCTCCGTCGCAGTCGAGCGCAACGGACTTCACCCACTGCTGCGAGCCGGACGTGTCGCCCTTGACCCAGTACTCCTGCCGGCTGCGGCTCCAGTACGTGCACCGCCCCGTCGTCAGGGTGCGGTGCAGCGCCTCGTCGTCCATCCAGCCGACCATGAGCACCTCGCCCGTGTCGTGCTGCTGCGCGACCGCGACCACGAGGCCGTCCCGGTCCCGCTTGAGCCGCTCGGCGATTGACGGGTCGAGGTCCGTGGGGCGCACTGCTGACGTCATGCCCTCATGGTCCCAGAGCGTCAGGCCGGGGGCTGGCCGCCCTTCTTGCGCAGCTTGGACGCCGCCTGCTCGATCTTCGCCCGGTTCTTCGGGTCGTTGGCCGCGTCCTTGCCCTTCTCGATGAGCCGCCGGCCCTGCGGAGAGCTCGCGAACTTGGCCACCTTGCCGAACAGTCCAGCCACTGCGGGTCACTCCTTCGATCGGGATGTCGTACGGGACCTGTGCCCAGACAGAACTGTCGGACGCCTGTGCGACGTTCCCGGCATGAGCAGCTGGGCGGAGTTCACCGCACAGGCACCGGAGCTGGCGGCGGCGGTGCTGGCGCGATTCGAGGCGGGCAAGCACCACGTGCTGGCGACGCTGCGCGCGGATGGGTCGCCGCGGGTGAGCGGGACGGAGGCGCACGTACGGCACGGCGAGCTCTACATCGGCTCGATGCCGGGTGCGCGCAAGGCGGCCGACCTGCAGCGCGACCCGCGGTTCGCGCTGCACGCGCACACCGGCGACGGGAGCATGACTGGCGGCGACGCCAAGGTGGCGGGGCGGGCGGTGGCGTCGACGGACGAGCGGTTCGAGGTGACGCCGCCGGCGCACCTGTTCCTGCTCGACCTCACCGAGGTGGTGCTGACCACGGTGCAGGACGACCGGCTGGTGGTGCAGCTGTGGCGGCCGGGCCGCGGCGTCACCAGGACGGAGCGGGCCTAGACGCGGGCGGGCAGGCGCAGGACGACCGGACCGGCCGCGGCCACGAGCAGCCCGACGACGCCCATCAGGCCGAGCGCCACCGGCAGCGAGGTGGCGGCGCTGAGCAGGCCGATGACCGGCGGCCCGATGAGGAAGCCGGCGTATCCGAGCGTGGAGACGGCGCCCAGCGCGGCGCCCTCGCGTCCGGGTCGGCTGCGCGCGCCCACGGCCGAGAACAGCGTCGGAGCCAGGATGCTGCAGCCCGCGCCGGCGATGACGACGCCGACCAGCGCGAGTGCCGGGGCCGGGGCGACGGCGAGCAGCAGGGCGCCGGCCGCGACCGCTCCACCGCCGGACGCGACGACGACCTCGTCGCGATGGCCCGCGCCGAGGACGTGGCTGCCGAGCCGACCTGCGGTCATGGCGGCGGCGAACAGCCCCGGTCCGAGGCCGCTCACCCACGGGCGCGCGTCCAGGTCGCGCTCGAGGTGCAGGGCGCTCCACGACTGCATGCCGTCCTCGACGAGGAAGGACGCCGCCACGAGGACGCCGATGAGCAGCAGGACCAGGCCCAGCCGCGACCGGCCGGGCTCGTGCTCCTCGCGGGGCGGGCGACGGTACGACGGCTGGGCGAGCGCTGCGCCGACGACGACCAGCCCCACGACGGGCAGGACGTGGCCTGGTCCGGCGCCGGCGTTGCGGGCGAAGCCCGTGACGACGCTGCCGGCCAGCATCCCGGCGGAGAACAGGCCGTGGCAGTAGGCCATCAGCCGGCCCGCCTCGATCCGCTCCCACGCCGCGGTCGCGGTGTTGACGACGACGTCGAGGAAGCCGGTTGTGCAGCCGATCAGCACGAACGCCGGGATGAGCACACCGAGCCCGTCCGCGAGCGCGGGCAGCGGCGTGACCAGCCCGAACGCCAGCAGGCTCAGCCGCACCAGCTTCGCCGCGCCGAGGCGGTCCACCAGCCGGCCGGCGAGCGGCATGCTCGGCAGGGCCGCGAACGCGATCGCGCCCATGGCCAGTCCGAGCTGGCCGTCGCTCAGGCCGGCGTTGTCCTTCACCGCCGGCAGCAGCGACGCCCACGCGCCCCAGAACAGCCCGAACACCGCAAAGGCCAGCAGCAGGCCACGCTTCTCGAGGTCGCTCGCCCTCACCGGCTCTGCGACATCCACGACGCGTGCAGCCGCGCGTAGACGCCGTCCTGCACCACCAGCTCGGCGTGCGGACCGCGCTCGACGACCACGCCGCGGTCGACGACGAGGACGTCGTCCGCGGCCTCGGCCGTCGACAGCCGGTGCGCGATGGTGATCGTCGTGCGGCCGCGGGTCAGCGAGTCGAGCGCCCGGTTGAGCCGCACCTCCGTCGCCGGGTCGACGGCCGAGGTGGCCTCGTCGAGGACGAGCAGGTCCGGGTCGGCGATGTACGCGCGGGCGATGGCCACCAGCTGCCGCTCGCCGACCGACAGCGACTCGCCGCGCTCCCCCACCGGTGTGGCCAGCCCGGCCGGCAGCTGCTCTACCCAGTCAGCCAGGCCCAGCTCGAGGAACGCCAGCGCGATCTGCTCGTCGGTCGCGCCGGGCCGGCCGTACCGGACGTTGTCCGCGACGGTGCTGTCGAACAGGAACCCGTCCTGGGGCACCATCACGACCCGGCTGCGCAGCGAGGAGAAGGAGATCCCGTCCAGCGGCAGCCCGTTGAGCCGCACCGCCCCACGTGTCGGGTCCATCAGGCGGGTCAGCAGCTTGGCGAACGTCGTCTTGCCGCTGCCGGTCTCACCGACGATGGCGACCCGCGTGCGCGGCGCGATCGCCAGGTCGACGTCGTGCAGGACCTCGGGTCCGCCGGGATAGGCGAACGACACGTGGTCGAACTGCACGCCGACCGGCCCGTGCTCGAGTTCCGCGCCGTCGACCGGGTCGGCCACGTCCGTCGGCGTGTCGAGCACGCCCAGCACGCGGCGCATGCCGGCGACGGCGTTCTGCGCCTCGTTGAGCACCTCGGTCGCGACCTGCACCGGCTGCACGAACAGCGTGACGAGGAAGAGGAACCCGACCAGCCGACCCGTCGTGATGCCGCCGCCCACGCCGAGCAGGACGCCGACGACGACGACCGCTCCGTTGGCGACCGCGGCCGTCAGCTCGCCGAGCGAGAACGTGGTGGCGGCGATGGTCTGCGCCTTGACCTGCGCGTTCATCGTCGACGAGACGGCGGTGTCGATCCGCTCCGCGGTGCGGGCCTGCACGCCGTACGCACGGATGACCGGCGCGCCGACGACCGACTCGGCGACGGCGCCGAGCAGCGCGCCGATCCGCTCGCGCACCGCGCCGTACGCCCCCTGCAGCTTGCGCTGGAACAACCGGATCGCGAACACGAGCGGCAGGAAGCAGACGTAGACGAGCAGGGTCAGCTGCCACGACCAGACGAGCATGATCACCGTCGTCAGCACGACCTGCGCGGTCGAGACGAGGACGAGCAGCCCGCCGAACTGCATGAAGGTGCTGATCGTGTCGACGTCGCTGGTGACGCGGCTGACGAGCGAGCCGCGCCGCTCGCTGGCCTGGTGCAGGACCGACAGGTCGTGGACCCGGCGGAAGGCGCGCACCCGCAGGGCGAGCAGCCCGTTCTCCGTGGTCCGGTACAGCCGGACGTTCATCAGGTAGCTGGCGACCGCGGTGACGGCGACAGCGAGGGCGGCCAGGCCGCAGGCCAGCCGGACCAGCCCGAGGTCCGAACCGCCGGGCGCGTTCAGCCCGTGGTCGATCGTCTGCTGGACGGCCACGGGAACGACGACACGGCCGCCGGTGGCCACCATCGCGAGCACGAGGGTGACGGGCAGCCCCTCGCGGAACTCCGGCGTCAGGCGCAGGCCGTGGGCGAGGGTGGCGAAGGCGCCGCGCTCGACGGCGCGGCCGTCGATGGTGGCGGTGCTCATGCCGACAGCTCCCGCTCGGCCTCGGCCCGCTCGTACGCGGTGACCAGGTCGCGATAGCCGTCGCTGGTGGCCAGCAGCTCGTCGTGCGTGCCGCGGGCCGTGACGCGCCCCTCGTCGAGGAAGACGACCTCGTCGGCCAGCGCGATCGTCGCCCGGCGGTACGCCACGACGACGACCGTGCTGGCGGCGGCGCTGTCGCGCAGGCCGGCGAGGATCCGCTGCTCGACGCTGGGGTCGACGCTGCTCGTCGCGTCGTCGAGGACGAGCAGGCGCGGCCGGCGTACGACCGCGCGGGCCAGGGCGAGCCGCTGCCGCTGCCCGCCGGACAGGGTGGTGCCTCGCTCGCCGACGACAGTGTCGAGCCCGTGCTCGAGCGCCGCCACGAAGCCGTCGCCCTGGGCGATCCGCAGCGCGCCCCACACGTCCTCATCGGGGATGTCCGCGCCGAGCGTGATGTTGCCGCGAACCGTGTCGTCGAACAGGAACGTCTGCTGCGGGACGAGCGCTGCCACCTGCGCCAGCGCGCCGGGCGCGAGCCCGCGCAGGTCGAGGTCGTCGTACGTGACCGTGCCGGTCTCGGGGTCGACGAGCCGGACGAGCAGCGATGCGAGGGTGCTCTTGCCGGCGCCGGTCGGGCCGACGAGCGCGACGGTGCGGCCGGGCTGCACGTCGAAGGCCACGTCGGACAGCACGCCGTCGTTCCCGTACGCGAACGACACCGCCTGGACCTGCAGGGCCGTCGGGCTGCTGCCGGGCACGCTGCCCTCGCCGTAGGTCTGCGCGCCGGTCGCCGTGAGGACGCGCTGCACGCGGTCCCAGCCGACGACGCTACGCGGCAGCTCGTTGAGCACCCAGCCGAGTGCG
Organism: Frankiales bacterium; assembly: GCA_025465145.1. Classification (GTDB taxonomy): domain Bacteria; phylum Actinomycetota; class Actinomycetes; order Mycobacteriales; family SCTD01; genus RYN-124. The sequence continues at coordinate 9,472 of JAODNS010000278.1, read as the reverse complement.
CGCACCGGGAAGGCGAGCAGGGTGAACAGGTACGCGACCCGGACGAGCTCGCCGCTGTTGATGTCGCCGCTGCCGACCCGGCTGGTGCCGACCAGCAGCACGACGAGGACGCCCAGGACCGGCAGCGCCTCCATGAGCGGGTCGAACAGCCCGCGCACCCGGCCGACCGCGACCATCGTGTCGCGCAGCTCGGCGCTGCGAGCCCGGAAGCGCTCGGTCTCGTCGGCCTCGCGGCCCAGCGTCTTGACCACGAGCGCGCCGTCGAACGACTCGTGCGCGACGGTGCTGACCTCGCCCCGCAGCTGCTGCGCACGCGTCATCAGCGGCGACATGCGTCGGCTGTAGAGGACGGTCAGGACGGCGATCGCCGGGAAGACGATGCTGCCGACCACCGCCAGCACCGGGTCGGTCACGAACAGCAGGCCGAGGGTGACGACGAGCATGAACAGCACGCCCACGGCGAACGGGAACGGCGCGATCGGGTACCAGGTGGCCTCTACGTCGCTGTTGGCGTTGGACAGCAGCTCACCGGTCGGGTGCTCCTGGTGCCAGGACAGCGGCAGCTCGAGGTAGCGGCGGGTGACCCGCCGCCGGTAGGTCGCCTGCAGCCGGTACTGCATGATCCCGGCGCCGAGACGACGGGCGATGATGCCGATGACCTTCAGCAGCGCGGTCGCGACGATCGCGCAGAACGCGGCGACGAGGTAGCCCGTCCGCGCCTCGCCGTCGCGGATGCTGGGCACGATCACCTTCTCGGTGATGCGGCCGAAGACGTACGCCTGCGCGATCGTCATCAGGCCGAACAGCGCGCTGCCCAGCGCGCTGACGGCGAAGATCCGCGGCTGCTCCTTGACTGCGACCCACAGGACGCCGAGGCCGCGGCGGATGACGTTGCCGCTGACCTGCGCGTCGGCAGGGGCGGCTGAGGTCACACCTGAGGCCAAGGTGCAGGAGCGGGCTGCCATTCCCTCAGCGGACCGCGTGCCCGGCCTCGCGCAGCGCGGCCTTGACCTCTCTGATGCCGATCTTGCCGAAGTGGAAGACGCTCGCCGCGAGCACGGCGTCGGCACCGGCGTCGACCGCGGGCGCGAAGTCCTCGAGCCGGCCGGCGCCGCCGCTGGCGATGACGGGCACGCGGACAGCCGCGCGCACCGCACGGAGCAGCTCCACGTCGTACCCGGCCTGCGTGCCGTCGGCGTCCATCGAGTTGAGGAGCACCTCACCGACCCCCAGTTCCTCGCCGCGCGCCGCCCACGCGACCGCGTCGATGCCGGTGCCCTGCCGGCCGCCGTGCGTGGTCACCTCGAAGCCACTCTCGGTCCCGCCGCCGCGGCGCGCGTCCACGCTGAGCACGACGCACTGGCTGCCGAACCGCTGGGCGCACTCGCGCAGCAGCTCGGGCCGCTGCACGGCAGCCGTGTTGATGCCGACCTTGTCGGCGCCGGCCCGCAGCAGGCGGTCTACGTCCTCCGGCTGGCGCACTCCCCCGCCGACCGTGAGCGGGATGAAGACCTGCTCGGCGGTGCGCCGCACGACGTCGTACGTCGTCTCGCGGCTGCCGCTGCTGGCCGTGATGTCGAGGAAGACGAGCTCGTCGGCGCCCTCGGCGTCGTACAGCCGGGCCATCTCGACCGGGTCGCCGGCGTCGACGAGGTCGGTGAAGTTGACGCCCTTCACCACGCGGCCGGCGTCCACGTCCAGGCACGGGATCACGCGGACGGCAACGGGCACCCGCTCGACGCTACTGGGACGGCTGCTCCCTCAGCACTCGCGCGAGACTGCAGCCGCCGAGGCACTCGACCGTTCGCGAGGTCCCGTGCCGGCGGGGTCCCCATGTCCGTCCCGCCGAGACGGCGCGGAGCGCCACTCTCAGACCGAGGGAGACCCCGGGCGCCCAGGGATTTTGTCAGCGAAGGCGGATATGATTCGAACATGTGTTCGATGCTGCTCCCCTCGCGGCCCGCGTAGAGGAGCTCGCCGCCATCGAGGTCAGCCGCCTGCCGATCGGCGGGCTGATGGCGCTGTTCGAGGAAGCCGTCAGCGCGCAGAACCGGCTGGCGGGGGTGGCGTCGCGGGCACTGGGTGAGCTGCAGGTCCGGGCCAGCGGTCACGTCCCCGATCCAGCGGTCTCCGGCGGCTACTGCCCCACGGGGTCTGGGCGCGCGTCACGACAGGCCTCACCGGGCAGGCGGCCGGGAGCCAGATCCGCACGGCGGTGGGGCTCCGCGAGCTCCCCGCAGTCGCGGAAGCGATCGTGGACGGGGCGCCGACCGTCGAGCACGGGCGGGTGCTGGCTCGGCTGGTCGGCAAGATCGAGCCGGACGCGCTCCTCGAGGCGCAGCCGGCGCTGATCGAGGTGGCTCGACGGACCGATCCGACAGCGCGGACGACCGCAGCGCCGGCAAGCGCCGGGCAGATGCCCTGGCCGATGTCTTCGGGCTCGTGCTGCGGCACGGGGAGCTGCCCGACGCCGGCGGCAGCCGGCCGCGTCTCACGTATGTGCTGCCGGCCGGCGTGGTGCCAGCGCTGACCCGCGCCGAGAAGCTGCGCTTTCACCTCGACCTCGACCGGCACCCGGGCTCCGCTGTTGCACGGCGCCGTGGACAGGGTCGGTGACGAGGACACACGTGGAGACCGTCCTGTGCGACGCCGTTCTCGAGCGGCTCGTCCTGGACGATGACGGCCAGATCGTCGACCTCATCAGCCAGACCGACAGCATCACCGCAGCGCAGCGGCGGGCGGTGGCGGCCCGCGCGGTGCTGCACCGCGAAGGGCTGCAGCCGACCCCCGGCCTTCTGCGACGTGCACCACCTGCGGTCGTTGGCAGAGGGAGGCCCTACCGAAGTCGCGAACTTGGTGCTCCTGTGCCGACGTCATCACGTCATGTGGCACCGCACGGACCTGTCTCTGACGGATCTGCGGGTGCCGTGGATGCGGCTTCCCACCGCCCGCGCACCTGCGCGGCACTGAGCGGCTCAGCGAAGAGCAAGGCGTGAAGCCCGACCGGCAAGAGGGGTATCCGGTCTGCTTCGCGGTGCGCGCTTCCGAGGGGGCAAGCAGTCCACAGATCGGCTGTCCGGGGCCTGTCCGCCATGCGCCCGCTGCTGCCAGCTCCACGCTCACCTGATGGCCGACGGCCACGTGCGCATCGAGCGGCTGGCACAAGCGGTGGGCGCACCGCCGCTGGATGCCTCGGCGGGCGTTAGCGGACGCTTGCCAGCGCCTCGGGCAACGTGAACGCGCCGGCGTACAGCGCCTTGCCGACGATGGCGCCCTCGACCCCCGGCACGGTCGCGATGGCGCGCAGGTCCGCCAGTGAGCTGACGCCGCCGCTCGCGACGACCGGCCGGTCGGTCGCCGCCGTGACCTGCCGGAGCAGCTCGAGGTTCGGGCCGGTGAGCGTGCCGTCGCGCTTCACGTCGGTGACGACGTAGCGGGCGCAGCCGTCGGCGTCCAGCCGGGCGAGCACGTCGAACAGCTCGCCGCCGTCCTGCGTCCAGCCGCGGGCGGACAGCGTCGTTCCGCGCACGTCCAGCCCGACGGCGATGCGGTCCCCGTACGTCGCGATCGCCGAGCGCACCCATTCCGGCGACTCCAGCGCCGCCGTGCCGAGGTTGACGCGGCGGCAGCCGGTGGCGAGAGCGGCCTCCAGCGAGGCGTCGTCGCGGATGCCGCCGGACAGCTCGACCTGCACGTCGAGCTCACCGACGACGCGGGCCAGCAGCTCGCGGTTCGACCCGCGGCCGAAGGCGGCGTCGAGGTCGACCAGGTGCACCCACTCCGCGCCGTCGCGCTGCCACTGCAGGGCGGCCTCGAGCGGGTCGCCGTAGGGCGTCTCGCTGCCGGCCTCGCCCTGCACGAGGCGCACGGCCTGGCCGTCGGCGACGTCGACGGCGGGCAGCAGCTCCAGGGTCATCGGGGACCTCTCCTCGGTACCAGCACGACGACGAGCGGCAGCGCCAGCAGCGACACGAGCGCGAGTCCGAGGCGCGAGCGGGTGTCGCCGGTCAGCTGCCAGAACACCCACTGCGCGGCGAACCACCCCGCCGCGAGGCCGAGCTGCTGGCGGACCGGCATCGCGCCGTACCGCCGCTGCCGCTTGGGGATCGTCGGCACGGTCGGCTTCAGCGCCGCGAGCCGCTCCTGCCGCGCACGGGCCTTCGCCGCCTTCTCCCGCTCGGCGACGCGGACGGCCGCACGGGCCTCCCGCGCGCGGGCGCGCTCCTTGCTCACAGCGTGCCCAGCCAGTTGGCGAGCAGGGTGGCGCCGGCGTCGCCGCTCTTCTCGGGGTGGAACTGCGTCGCCGACAGCGGGCCGCGCTCGACGGCGGCGGCGAACCGGGTGTCGCCGTGCGTCGCCCAGGTCACGGAGGCGTCCGGCGCGTCGCGGGCGGCGTACGAGTGCACGAAGTAGAACCGCTCCTGCTCGAGGCCTTGGAACAGCACCGAGCCGGCCGGTGGCTCGACGGTGTTCCAGCCCATGTGCGGCACGACGTCGGCCTCGATGCGCGTGACCTCGCCGGCGAGGACGCCGAGGCCGGTGGTGCGCTCGCCGTGCTCGTCGCCGACCTCGTACAGCACCTGCATGCCGACGCAGATGCCGAGCACGGGGCGGCCCTTGCGCAGCCGGTCCCACACCACGGTGCCGCCGCGGACGGCGTTGATGCCGGACATGCACGCGGCGAAGGCACCGACGCCGGGGACGACCAGCCCGTCCGCTCCGGCGGCCGCGTCCAGGTCGGCGGTGACGGTCACGTCCGCACCTGCGCGGATCAGCGCGCGCTCGGCCGAGCGCAGGTTGCCCGAGCCGTAGTCGAGGACCACGACCTGCTTCACGGCCGCCAGGCCCGCCACGCCCAGGAGACGCCGGTGAAGCCGCCGGCGAGGAACAGCACGTACAGGGCCCAGATCACTACAGCGAGCCCTTCGTGCTGGGGATGCCGGTGACCCGCGCGTCCAGGGCGACCGCGTCGCGCAGCGCCCGCGCGACCGCCTTGAACTGCGCCTCGACCACGTGGTGCGCGTTGCGGCCGGACAGCACCCGGACGTGCAGGCAGATGTCGGCGGTCGCGACGATCGACTCCCAGATGTGCCGGGTCAGGGTCGTGTCGTAGGAGCCGATGAGCTCGACGATCTCGGGCTCCTCGTGCACGACGTACGGCCGGCCGGACAGGTCCACGGCGGCCTGGACCAGGCACTCGTCGAGCGGCACCAGCGCGTCGCCGAACCGGCGGATGCCCGCCTTGTCACCGAGCGCGTCCTTGAGCGCCTGCCCGATCGCCAGCGACGTGTCTTCGACGGTGTGGTGCGCGTCGACCTCGAGGTCACCCTTGGTGACGACGGCCAGATCGAAGCCGCCGTGCTTGCCGAGCTGAGCGACCATGTGGTCGAAGAACGGGACGCCGGTGTCGGAACTGGCCTGCCCGGTGCCGTCGAGGTCGAGCTCGACCCGGACGCTGCTCTCCTTCGTTCGGCGCTCGACCAGCGCAGTGCGGCTCATGACCCCAGGCTATGCGGGCCACCTACGCTCCCCCGCGTGCGGGAGAGCTGGAGCATGCGCGCGGCTGCGCCTGCCGTGTTCGTGCTCCTGTGGAGCACCGGCTTCGTCGGCGCGCGGTACGGGCTGCCCTACGCGGACCCCTTCCTGTTCCTGGCGGTCCGGCTGGCGCTGGCCGCAGCCGTGCTCGCCGCCGCCGCGGCGGCTGTGCGGACGAGGGTGACGCTGGAGCAGGCGCGCCGGGCTGCGGTGTCGGGACTGCTGCTGCACGCGGCCTACCTGGGCGGCGTCTTCTGGGCCATCTCCCGCGGCATCCCGGCGGGCATCTCGGCGGTCGTCGTCAGCCTGCAGCCGGTGCTCGTCGCGGCGCTGGCCGTGCGCTTGCTCGACGAGCGGCTGCTGCGCCGGCAGTGGGCCGGCCTCGTCTTCGGCCTCGTCGGCGTGTGCCTCGTCCTCGGCCCGGCACTGGGCGGCACGGTGCCGGTGGTGGGGGTGCTGGCCTGCCTGGTCGCGCTGGCCGGCGGCACCGCCGGGACGCTCTGGCAGAAGCGGCACGGCGACGGGATCCCGCTGCTGTGGGGCACGGCGGTGCAGTACGCCGCCGCGACGGTCGTGCTGCTCGTGCTCTCGCTGCTCGTCGAGCCAGGGCGGATCGCGTGGACCGGCAGGTTCGTCGGGGCGCTGGTCTGGCTCGTGCTGGTGCTGTCGATCGGCGCCGTGCTGCTGCTGCTCGTGCTGCTGCGGTCGGGCACGGCCAGCAGCGTGTCGAGCCTGCTGTACCTGGTCCCGCCGGCGACCGCCGTCGAGGCGTACCTGCTGTTCGGGGAGCGGCTCGCGCCGCTGTCGCTCGTGGGCGTCGTCGTGGCCGCCGTCGGGGTGGCGCTGGTGGTCAGACCACCTCGGCCAGCGCGCTGAGGAAGGCGCTCGTCTCGTCCTCGGTGCCGGCGTTGACGCGCAGCCAACCCGCGAGCCCCGGCCCGATGGACAGGTCGCGGACGAGAACTCCTCTGTCCAGCAGGGCTTTCCAGGTCGCGCCCGGGTGGTCGAACAGCCCGAACAGCAGGAAGTTCGCGTCCGTCGGCACCGTCATCAGCCCCAGCTCGGCGGCCCGGCTGACGATCCTGTCGCGCTGCCGCTTGACCTCCTCCACGGTGGCGAGCAGCTCGTCGGTGTGCGCCAGCGCCGTCCGCGCCGCGGCCTGCGTCAGCGCGGACAGGTGGTACGGCAGCCGCACCAGCCGAAGCACGTCGACGACCTCGGCGGATGCGGCGAGGTAGCCCAGTCGCGCCCCGGCCATCGCGAAGGCCTTGCTCATCGTCCGGCTGACGAGCAGCCGCGGGTGCTGGTCCAGCAGCGTCACGGCTGACGGCCGGTCGCTGAACTCCGCGTACGCCTCGTCGACGACGACCACACCGGAGGTGGCGGCGCACAGGGCGTCGACGACCTCCAGCGGGGTGGAGGTGCCGGTCGGGTTGTTGGGGGTCGTGAGGAAGACGACGTCCGGCCGGTGCTGCTCCACCGCCTGCAGGGCGAGCTCGACGTCGACGGTGAAGTCGGCGCGGCGCGGGACACCGGTCCAAGCGGTGCTCGTGCCGGCGGCGAGCACGGGGTGCATCGAGTACGACGGCTCGAAGCCGAGGGCGGTGCGGCCCGGTCCGCCGAACGCCTGCAGGACCTGCTGCAGCACCTCGTTGGAGCCGTTCGCCGCCCACACCCGCTCGACCGCGAGCGGCACGCCGGTCTGCTTCGACAGGTACTCCGCCAGGTCCGTCCGCAGCGCGACGGCCTCCCGGTCCGGGTACCGGTTCAGCGTCGCGGCTGCCTCGCCCACCGCGCGCTGCAGGTCGGCGACGAGGCCGGCCGACGGGGGGAACGGGTTCTCGTTGACGTTGAGCTGCACCGCGTCCGGCAGCTGCGGCGCCCCGTACGGCGACTTGCCGACGAGGTCGCGCCGGACCGGCAGCGTCACCTCTGCCGTACCTGCACGGCCTCCACGTGGGCGGCCAGGTCCTCGGCCCCGCCGAGGGCGGTGACGTGCGGCGCGACGGTGGCGAGCGCCTCGGCGGAGTACTCCACCAGCGACATCCGCTTGAGGAACGAGTGCGCGGACAGCCCGCTGCTGAACCGGGCCGTGCCGCCGGTCGGCAGCACGTGGTTGGACCCGGCCAGGTAGTCGCCGAGCGAGACGGGGGTGAAGCTGCCGATGAAGACGGCCCCGGCGTTGCGGACCCGCCGCGCTCGCTCGGGGGCGTCGGCGGTGACGACCTCGAGGTGCTCAGCCGCCCACGCGTCGACCACCTCCAGCCCGTGGTCGAGGTCGTCGACGAGGACGTACGCGGACTGGCCGGCCAGCGCCGTCTCGACGCGTTCGCGGTGCCGGGTCGCGGCCACCTGCTTGTCCACCTCGACGTCGACCGCGTCGAGCAGCTCGACCGACGGGGTCACCAGCAGGCAGGCGGCCAGCGGGTCGTGCTCGGCCTGCGCCACCAGGTCGGCAGCCACGAACGCCGCGGTCGCGGTGTCGTCGGCGAGGATGCCGATCTCTGTCGGACCGGCCTCGGAGTCGATGCCGACGCGGCCCTGGACGAGCCGCTTGGCGGCGGCGACGTAGACGTTGCCAGGGCCGGTGATGACGTCGACGCGCCGGCACTCGTCGGTGCCGTAGGCGAACATCGCCACCGCCTGCGCGCCGCCGACCGCGTAGACCTCGTCGATGCTCAGCAGGGCACAGGCGGCCATGACGGCGGGGTGCGGCAGGCCGTCCTCCTGCGGCGGACTGGACACGGCGAGGCTGCCGACGCCGGCGACCAGCGCGGGGATCACGTTCATCACGACACTGCTCGGGTACGCGACCAGCCCGCCGGGGACGTAGAGGCCCACGCGGCCCACGGGCACCCAGCGCTCGGTGACCGTCGCGCCTTCCACCACGTCGACGACGACGTCGTCGCGCAACTGCGCGGTGGCGACGGTGCGGGCGCGGCGGACCGCCTCCTCCAGCGCGGCGCGGACGGCGGGGTCCAGCTGGTCAAGCGCGTGCGTGAGCGCCTGCGCCGGGACGCGCAGCGCGGTCAGCCGTACGCCGTCGAAGCGCTCCGTCGCCTCGCGGACGGCGTCGGCGCCGTGGTCGCGCACCGCCGCGACGACCGGGCGCACCTGCTCCACGGCGGCGGCGACGTCGAGCTCGGCGCGCGGCAGGAGCGGCAGCGGGTCCTCGGAGCGGCGACCGCGCAGGTCGATGCGGGTCAGCACGGGAACTCCTCGGCAGGACGGCGCGGTCGCAGCGATCCTACCGGCGACGCCGCCTCCGACGCGCGACCGGGACGATCACCAGGGCCACGGCGGCGAGCGGGACGCGGACCAGCGCGGGGGACGGGGAGACGACGGCGGGGATCCGCAGCGTGCTGTCGCGGTCGGTCCCGTACCCCACGAGGACGTCGCTCTTCACGCTGGAGCGATCTGGCAGGGCGAGCTCCAGTCGGAGCGTGTCCCCCGGCGCCACGGTCTGTCCGGGCGCCGTCTGCGTGAGCGTGGCCGTGACCGCGACGAACTGGGTCCCGTGGTCGAGGTTCACCGTGCCGCTGGCCAGCACCGTGCAGGTGGCTGCGCAGTCGAGCAGCCGTGCGGTGACGTCGGCGTTGCCGGTGGCGCTCTGCGGGTTGACGTACGCCGTGAACGCCGGGTCGCCGGTCAGCGTGAGAGACGTGTCGGTGACGCGGTCGAACGTGACGACGCCCCCGCGGGCGAGGGCGACCGACCCGGTAGCGGGAGCCGCGTCCACGAGGCCGCCGGGTGACAGGTGGAAGGTGGCCGTTGTGGCGACCGGCACCGGCGACGGGCTCGCGGACGGGCTGGGGCTGGCGGACGCGCTCGGAGACGGGCTCGGGCTGGCCGACGGGCTCGGGCTGGCCGACGGGCTGGGGCTGGCCGACGGGCTGGGGCTGGCGGACGGGCTGGGGCTGGCGGACGGGCTGGGGCT
>JAODNS010000170.1 GCA_025465145.1 Frankiales bacterium | reverse complement strand
CAGCTCGAGGATCTCGCCCTGGGCGTCGACGGTGATCTTCTGCGACAGGTCGCCCTGGGCGACGGCTGTGGTGACCTGCGCGATGTTTCGGACCTGGCTGGTCAGGTTGCCGGCCATGGAGTTCACCGACTCGGTGAGGTCGCGCCACACGCCGGACACGCCGCGCACCTGGGCCTGACCGCCCAGCTTTCCTTCCGTACCCACCTCGCGGGCGACGCGGGTGACCTCGTCGGCGAAGGACGACAGCATGTCCACCATCGTGTTGACGGTGGTGCCGATGCGCAGGAACTCGCCCTTGACGGGCTGGCCGGCGATCTCCAGGGCCATCTGCTGGGACAGGTCGCCCTCGGCAACCGCGGCGATGACGCGCGCGACCTCGGTGGTCGGTCGTACGAGGTCGTCGATGAGGCTGTTGACCGCGGCCGCGCCCGTGCTCCAGTCGCCGTCGGCGCCGACCTCGTCGAGACGCTCGGTCATGCGGCCCTCGCGGCCGATGACCCGGCTGGCCCGGACCAGCTCGCGGGTGCGGCGCTCGTTCAGCGCGGCCAGCGCGTTGACCCGCTCGACCACCTGACCCATGACGCCGCCGCGCGGCTCGAGGCGTACGCCGAAGTCGCCGGCGACGAGCGAGTTCAGGGCCGCCAGCAGGTCAGCGGCGTCGCTGCCGACCGCGTCCTCGACGGGCGCAGCCTGCCGCGGCGGCTTGGCGCGGGTCTTCGCCGGGCTCGCCGGGGTGTCGATCGACATGGGGCTCCTCAGGACGCTCCGCGCGCGGGTACGTGCGACCCGGCGTCCGGACAGTCAAACACCGGGGACATCGGCACAGCCACTGCCCGTGCTGAGCCGGCGCCGCGGGTTCCCGGCCGCCGCGGCCGGTCGGGCAGACTGCCGCGCATGGAACCCTCGCGCCAGGTCGTCGGCACCGCGGTCCTGCGGGACTTCCCGCTGCGCCTGTGGGCGGAGGCCCAGGAGCACAGCGACGGCGTGCTGCGGGAGTTCGCGCTGCTGCTGCTCGGCCAGGAGCAGCGCGACGGCGCGGCGTCCGCGCCGGCCCAGCTCGTGGCGCTCGCCGAGATGTTCACGACCAACTTCGGCCAGCTGCTCGACGCGATCCAGCAGGAGCGGCTGGACGCCCTGGCGCGCGGCGAGGACCGGATCGACTCGCAGGTCCCCATGATCGACGGCACGCCCGAGCTGCTGGGGCAGGTCGAGCAGGTGCTGACGGCGGTCGACGAGTACTGCCAGCAGGGCGCCCTGCTGGCGCTGGCCCGGCCGCCGGAGGTCAAGGCGCTGACGGACTGGACGCTGGCCGAGGTCGTGGCGCAGTACGGAGGGGCCGAGCCCACGCCCTGGCCGGGTCCGTTCTAGGACTTCGCCAGCAGGGCGCGGATCTGCGGGACGAGGCTCTCGGTCATGTCGACCTGCGCTGCGGTGACCGGCACGTCCTCCTCGGCGAGGAGCGCGCCGCGGCTGCGCTCGTTCTGCCGTACGACGTCGTCCGGGCTGACCGAGGCCGCCCGGACGACCGGCTGCACGGGGGCAGCGGCGCGTCGGCGGATCCTCATGCCGAGTGCATCGGCGCGAACCCCGTCGCGGTGAAGCGCCCGGACGCGACGACGGCATGACCCGTTCGGGTGGTTGGCCCGGATCGCGCACCTCGCGCCTGGCCCCGGCTCGGCGCCGCCCGAGGACCCGGCGAAGCGGGGCGAACTCCCTCTTCTGATCACATGAAGCAGTGACGGTGCGTGAGTCCTGCTCTACTGTTCGCAGTGCTCGCTGGCGGGGAGGAGAGCGACGTGCCCGCCCTGCTGCGTCCGCACCTGCCCCGTCTTCCGCTCGCCCGCCGCAGCGACCTCGCCGACGACCGGCTCGACCCGCAGTCACGCGCCGCCGCCGCGTACGTGCTGGCCCGGTGCGCGGTCGCCCTGGTGGCCGTCATCACGCTGGCCATGTCCGCGGGCTCCCGCGGCGCCGATCTCGTACCGGCCGTCGCCGCGCACGTCGCCTTCGCGATAGCTGCCCTGCTCGCCGTGCTGGTCGTGCTGGCCGCCGACGACGCGGCCCGCAGGCGGTGGGTGCGCGCGCTCGTCGTCACGGACGTGCTCGGCTTCGCCGCGTACAACATCGCCTTCGGCTCCGTCGCCGGGGCCGGCTCACTGGCGACCGTGTCGGTCCTGCTCGCCGGCCCGCTGCTGTGGAGCTGGCGCGGGCTCGCCGTCACGGCCGTGCCGGTCGGCGTCGTCGCAACGCTGTGGCCGCAGCGCGACCCGCTGGGGCACACGTCGGGCGCGTGGGAGGTCTGGCTGCTCGTGATCCTGCTCGCCGTGCCGGCCGCGGCGGTCTCGGCGCTCGTGCGCCGCGGCAGCATGCGGTTGGCGCACGCGGAGGAGCAGTTCCGCACCGCGTTCGACGACGCGTCCAGCGGCATGGCCCTGCTCGCCCGCGACGGCCGGATCCTGCGCGCGAACCCCGCGATGCACGCGCTGCTCGGGACCTCCGAGCTGCCCGGCGCGTGGCTGCACCAGTACGCCGTCGAGCCGGCGGCGCTGCAGGCGTCCCTCGCCGGGCTGTCACCCCAGCAGCGGGCCTCGCGGTTCGAGGTGGAGGTGCGCGGCGTAGACGCCCGGACGCGCGTGGCGAGCGTGGTGGCGTCGGCGATCTGCAGCGACGGGGCCGTCCGCCGCGTCCTGCTCCAGGCCGAGGACGTCACCGAGCGGCGGCGGCTGCAGGACCGGCTGTCGTTCGAGGCGACACACGACTCGCTCACCGGCCTGGCGAACCAGCGCGTGCTGCACGACCGGCTCGGGGCCGCACTGGCCGACCAGCGGCCGGCCGGGATCCTGTTCGTCGACCTCGACCGGTTCAAGCTCGTGAACGACTCGCTCGGCCACGCGGCCGGCGACCGGCTCCTGATGTCGGCCGCCCAGCGGCTGCAGGACTGCGTGCGCCCGTGTGACCTCGTGGCGCGGCTCGGCGGCGATGAGTTCGTCATCCTCTGCGACGCGCCGGATGCGAGCGGGGACGTGGACGCGGCGGCCGTGGCGCAGCGGGTCGTGCTCGCCTTGCGTCCCCCGTACGTGACGGACGACGGCATCCTCAGCGCGACCGGGAGCGTCGGCGTGGCCGTCGCCGTTCCGGGCACCACCGTCGGCACGCTGATCCGCGACGCGGACACGGCGATGTACGCGGCGAAGAGCGGCGGCGGCAACCGTGCCGTCGTCTTCAACGACGGGCTGCGCGCGGACGTCGTCCGGCGGCACGCGCTCGAGAGCGGACTGCGCGACGCCCTGCGCGACGACGGCGTCACCGTGGCCTACCAGCCGGTCGTGGACGAGGCTGGCCGGCTCGTGGCGGCCGAGGCCCTGCTGCGCTGGACGTTCCAGGGGGCGCCGGCCAACCCGGCGGAGGTGATCGCCATCGCGGAGCAGAGCGAGCTGATCGCCGATGTCGGGCTGCACGTGCTGCGCCGCGCGCTGCTGGACAGTGCCGCGTGGCCCGAGGACGTCCGCCTGCACGTGAACGTCAGCGCGCACCAGCTCGACGAGGGGTTCGCAGCGGCCCTGCGCGACGTGCTGCGCGAGACCGGGTCGCACCCGGAGCGGCTGTGCCTGGAGCTGACGGAGACCGCGATGCGCGACGACGTCGACGGGCTGGTCGGCAAGCTGGAGCAGATCCGCGCCCTCGGCGTACGGCTCGCCATCGACGACTTCGGCGTCGGGAACGCCTCGCTGACGTACCTGGCCCGCCTGCCCGTGCAGGACCTGAAGATCGACCGCTCGTTCATCAGCGGCCTGCCGCACGACGCCGGCAGCACCGCCATCGTCTCCGGCGTCGTGGCGATGGCCCGGGCCTACGGGATGCAGATCATCGCGGAGGGCGTGGAGACGCGGGAGCAGGACCTCGCGTGCGTACGGCTCGGGTGCCTGCAGCGGCAGGGGTACCTGCACCACCGGCCGATGAGCGCGGAGGCTCTGCTGGAGGTCCTGGCGCGGCCCGGCCACGGCGACCTGCCGCAGCCGAGGGCGGCTGGCGAGGTCCGGGCGGGCAGGTAGGACGTGGAGCCGCCTCGCGGAATCGAACCGCGGACAACCTCATTACGAGTGAGGTGCTCTACCGACTGAGCTAAGGCGGCGGGTCCCGGTGGGGCGCACCCGGATCCGCCCAGAAGTCTAGGGGACGCCTCAGCCGGTACGCAGGGCGAGGGCCATCGACTCGACGGCCAGCAGCGGGGCCACGTTGCCCTCCAGCGCGGTGCGGCAGGCGAGCACCGCGTCGATCCGTCGGAGGGTCGCCTCGGCGGTGGTGGCGCGGGCGATGGTGGCCGCCTGCTCGCCGAGGTCGGCGTGCACCAGCGGGGTACCGGTCCCCAGCTGCATGGTCAGCACGTCGCGGTAGAACGCTGCCAGGTCGACCAGCGCGCGGTCGAGCGCGTCGCGCGAGGCGCGGGTGCCGCGGCTCTTCTGCTTCTTCTCCAGCTCCTTCAGCGCACCGGCCCCGCCGCGCGGTGCCGAGCCGGTGTAGCCCTTGCCGGTCGCGCCGCCGCCCAGCGCCGTCGACAGCGACTCCTTCTCGTCGGCGTCGCGGCCCTTCGTCAGCCGGCTGGCCTCCGCGGTCGCCGCGTCGACGAGGTCCTTCGCCGCCTGCAGCGCGGACCCCACGCCCTGCAGCGACCGGGGCAGCGCGAGCACGTCGCGCCGCTCCCGCCGCGCCTCCTCGTCCCGCGCGAGCCGGCGGGCCCGACCGACGTGCCCCTGCGCGGCCTGCGCCGCGAAGGCTGCCATCGCCGGGTCGACCCCGTCCCGTCGTACGAGGACCTCCGCGACCGCGGCGGACGGGGGCGTGCGCAGCGGCACGAGGCGGCAGCGCGAGCGGATCGTCGGCAGCAGGTCCTCGACGCTGGGCGCGCACAGCAGCACGACGCCGCGCGGCGGCGGCTCCTCGATCGCCTTGAGAAGCGCGTTCGAGGCGTATTCCTGCATGCGGTCCGCGTCCTCGATGACCGTGACCTGCCAGCGGCCGGCGGTCGGGCGGCGGGCGGCGTGCGTGACGATCCGGCGGACCTCCTCGACGCCGAGGCTGAGCCCTTCCGGCACGACGACGGCGACGTCAGGGTGGGTGCCGCCGAGCGCCTGCCGACAGGTCGCGCAGTGCCCGCAGCCCTGCTCGTCGCACTGCAGCGCGGCCGCGAACCCGCGGGCGGCCACGGACCGGCCGGAGCCGGGCGGTCCGGTGAACAGCCAGGCGTGCGTCATCGCCGCGGTGCCGGC
>JAODNS010000283.1 GCA_025465145.1 Frankiales bacterium | reverse complement strand
CGAGCGGCTGCTCGCCCTGCGCGAGCAGCGGGAGCGCGGAGCCGTCGTGGCCGCCGACGTCGTCCGCGGCGCGCAGGCCGCGCTCCAGGCGATCGCGGTCTCGCTGCGGGCGGCCGCCGAGGAGCGGGAGGCGGCGCAGGCCGCCCGTACCGTCACCGAGGGCGAGCTGCTGGCCCTGCGCTCCCGCGGTCGCGAGCTGACCGCCGAGCTCGACCGGCTGACCGACGTCGTCCACCGCGACGAGGTCGCGCGGGCCGAGCAGCGGCTGCGGATCGAGGCGCTCGAGGCGCGCGCGGTCGAGGAGTACGCCGTGCCGCTCGAGACGCTGCTGGCCGACTACGGGCCGGACGTGCCGGTGCCGGTCGAGTCCGAGTCGGGGACAGCCGAGCCCGTCCCGTACGACCGCATCGAGCAGGAGAAGCGGGCGGCCACGCAGGAGCGGGCGCTCGCGCTGCTCGGCCGGGTGAACCCGCTGGCGCTGGAGGAGTACGCCGCGCTGGAGGAGCGCTCGGCCTTCCTCACCACGCAGCTCGAGGACCTCAAGGCGACCCGGCGCGACCTGCTCGACATCGTCCGCGACGTCGACGCGCGCATCCACGAGGTGTTCGCCAGCGCCTTCGAGGACACGGCGCGCGAGTTCGTCCACGTGTTCGCGACGCTGTTCCCCGGCGGCGAGGGCCGGCTCGTGCTCACCGAGCCCGACGACCTGCTCGCCACCGGCATCGAGGTGATGGCGCGGCCGGCCGGCAAGAAGGTGTCCCGGCTGTCCCTGCTGTCGGGCGGCGAGCGCTCGCTGACGGCGATCGCCTTCCTGGTCGCGCTGTTCCGCGCCCGGCCCTCGCCGTTCTACGTCCTGGACGAGGTCGAGGCGGCGCTGGACGACCGCAACCTCGGGCGGCTGCTCGAGCTGCTCGAGGGTCTGCGCGAGGCGAGCCAGCTGATCGTCATCACGCACCAGAAGCGGACGATGGAGATCGCCGACGCGCTGTACGGCGTGACGATGCGCGGCGACGGCGTGACCACCGTGGTGAGCCAGCGGCTGCGGGAGCGCGAGCCCGCGTAGACCTTGATCGCCCGTACGCCGCTGAGCTCTCACTGCGTCCGGGGTGCGGTAGGCGGGGTGCCCGTGCTGCCGCGGACGCAACGGAGGCCGCTGGTAGACACGGGGCGTGTTCGAGATCCTCGGTCTGGTCATCGCCGTCCTCGTCGTCACGGTCGTGGCGGCGGTCGCGCTCGTCAGCAGCCGCGGCAGGAAGGCGCTGCCGCCTCGCGCCGAGGTCGCGCCGCTGCCCGGTGTCGGCGACGACGCGGAGGTGCCGCGGGACACCCCGAAGCGGCCGGTCGCGACGGTCCCGCTGCCGGACGTGCTGCCCGAGGCGACCTCGGTCGAGATGCCGCTCGACGTCCCGGAGCCCACCGCCGGCCGGCTGTCCCGGCTGCGCGCCCGGCTGGCCCGCTCGCAGAGCACGCTGGGCCGCGGCCTGTTCACGCTGCTGTCCCGCGACATCCTCGACGAGGACACCTGGGAGGAGGTCGAGGACACCCTCCTGCAGGCCGACATGGGAGTGAAGGCGACGCAGGAGCTGGTCGAGCGGTTGCGCACCCGGGTCCGCGTCGAGGGCACGCGGAATCCCGGCGAGCTGCGGACGCTGCTGCGCGAGGAGCTCGTCACCGCGATCGGCGCCGACACCGACCGGACGCTGAAGACGCTGCCGCACGAGGACGGCCGGCCGTCCGTCGTGCTGGTCGTCGGCGTCAACGGCACCGGCAAGACCACGACCTGCGGCAAGCTCGCCCGCGTGCTGGTGGCCGACGGCCGGACGGTCGTCCTCGGTGCCGCGGACACGTTCCGCGCCGCGGCGGCCGACCAGCTGCAGACCTGGGGTGACCGCGTCGGCGCCGAGACGGTCCGCGGGCCGGAGCAGGGCGACCCGGCGTCCGTGGCGTTCGACGCGGTGAAGCGCGGTATCGACGCGCGCGTCGACACGGTGCTCATCGACACCGCCGGCCGCCTGCACACCAAGACCGGCCTCATGGACGAGCTCGGCAAGGTGAAGCGGGTCGTGGAGAAGCACGGTCCGGTCGACGAGACGCTGCTCGTGCTCGACGCCACGACGGGTCAGAACGGCGTCGTCCAGGCGCGCGTGTTCACCGAGGCCGTCGACGTCACCGGCATCGTGCTCACCAAGCTCGACGGCACCGCCAAGGGCGGCATCGTCATCAGCGTCCAGCGCGAGCTCGGGATCCCGGTCAAGCTGATCGGCCTCGGCGAGGGGCCGGACGATCTCGCGCCGTTCGAGCCCGAGGCGTTCGCCGACGCGCTGCTCGGCGACCAGGCGGCGCTCTAGGTCCTCCGGTCCACCGCGACGCACCAGTCCGCGTCGTCTCGCCATGCGTCGCCGTGCCACGTGCTGTACCGGGCCACCTGCTCCAGCCCTGTCACGAGCTCGTCGTACGACGACCTCGACAGCCGGTCTGTCCGCCAGCCGCTGACCAGCAGCCCCCCTGGCGCGAGGTGCGACGCGAGCCGCTCGACCACCGCGCCCTCCGTCCCGGTCGCGACGTACACGAGCACGTTCCCGGCACACAGGACGACGTCGAACGTCCGGCCGAGGTCGAGCCGGACGAGGTCCTCCTCCACCCACGCGCCTGGCACCTGCCGAGCCACGTCGAGCATCGACCGGTCGTTGTCCACGCCGACGACGTCGTATCCGCGCCGGGCCAGCTCGACGGCCACCCGGCCCGTGCCGCACCCGGCGTCGAGCACCGAGCCGGCGGGCAGCAGCCGCTGCACGAAGTCGGCCTCACCGTGCAGCTGCGCGCCCTGGTCCGCGAGCGACGCGAACCGCGCGGCGTACTCGTCGCCGTAGGTCCCGCCCGTCTCCTCGAGCCACCTCGTCATGCGTTCACCTCTCGGAAACACGGGCCCGGAGATCGTCACGGCCGCGAAACAGGCCACCCGCTCCGGTGAAACACGCGGCCACGACTCTGCCTGCAGTATCCGCAGACCGAGGAGAAGCATGGAGCTCGACACCGGAACCACCGCATGGGTGCTGGCCAGCGCCGCGCTCGTGCTGTTCATGACGCCCGGCCTGGCGTTCTTCTACGGCGGCATGACGCGCTCGAAGAGCGTGCTCAACATGCTGATGATGTCGTTCAGCGCGATCGGGATCGTGAGCGTCCTGTGGGTGCTGTACGGCTACACCCTCGCGTTCGGCGTCGACGCGGGTGGTGGCCTCATCGGCAACCTCGACCTGCTCGGGCTGAAGGGCATCACCACCGACAGCGTCACGAACGGACTCGCCGACTACGTGTTCGTCGCGTTCCAGATGATGTTCGCGGTCATCACGCTGGCCCTGATCAGCGGGGCGATCGCGGACCGGATGAAGTTCGGTGCGTGGGTGCTGTTCAGCGTCCTGTGGGTCTCGCTCGTCTACCTCCCCGTCGCGCACTGGGTGTTCAACTTCGGTGCGGCCGAGTACGACGCGGACGGCGCCTTCACCGGCTATGCGGCCGACACCGGCGGCTGGATCGTGCAGCGCCTGGGCGCCCTCGACTTCGCGGGCGGAACGGCGGTGCACATCAACGCCGGCGCGGCCGCGCTCGCCCTCGTGCTCGTCATCGGCAAGCGCAAGGGCTTCGGCCGCGACCCGATGCGGCCGCACAACCTGCCGCTGGTGATGATCGGCACCGGCATCCTGTGGTTCGGCTGGTTCGGCTTCAACGCGGGATCGGCCCTGGGTGCGAACGGGATCGCCGGCCTGGCGTTCGTCAACACGCAGGTCGCCACGGCCGCCGGGCTCGTCGCCTGGATCGGCATGGAGCGGCTGCGCGACGGCCACGCCACCACGCTCGGCGCGGCCTCCGGCGCGGTCGCCGGGCTCGTCGCGATCACGCCCGCCTGCGGCGCGGTCACGCCGATCGGCGCGATCCTCGTCGGTCTCGTCGCCGGCGGGATGTGCTGCATCGCGGTGACGTTCAAGCACCGGGCCGGGTACGACGACGCGCTCGACGTCGTCGGCGTCCACCTCGTCGGCGGCCTCGCCGGCACCCTGATGATCGGCCTGGTCGCGAGCGACACCTCGACCGGGAGCGCGGACCTGCGCGGTTTGCTCTACGGCGGCGGGCTCGACCTGCTGGGCAAGCAGGCCGTCGCAGCAGGGGCGGTACTCGCGTACTCGTTCGTCCTCACGTACCTCATCGCCCTGGTGGTGAAGGCGACGATCGGCCTGCGGATCAGCGAGGACGACGAGGTCGCAGGCATCGACACGACCAACCACGCGGAGTCGGCGTACGAGTGGGCCGGGCTCGGCACTGCCGGCTCCGGCTCCATGCTCGGCTCCTCCGTACCCACCCCTGTGAAGGTGACCTCATGAGGCTCGTGACCGCTGTGCTCAAGCCGTTCAAGCTGGAGGACGTCAAGACGGCGTTGGAGAGTTTCGGCGTCCAGGGCATGACGGTGAGCGAGGTGCAGGGCTTCGGCCGTCAGCGCGGGCACACCGAGGTGTACCGCGGCGCGGAGTACACCGTCGCGTTCGTGCCGAAGGTCCGGCTCGAGGTCCTCGTCGACGACAGCGACGCCGGTGACGTCATCGACGTCATTGCCAAGGCCGCGCACACCGGCTCGATCGGCGACGGCAAGGTGTGGAGCACTCCGGTGGACGACGTCGTTCGCGTCCGCACCGGTGAGCGCGGGGTCGAGGCGCTCTAGTAACCACGACGATGCACGGGCGACACCCGCGGGAAGCACGGATCCCCGAGGGTGTCGTCCGTGCCTGCCCTTGACTCCGGTGACACCGGCTGGGTCCTCGTCTGCACCGCGCTGGTGATGCTGATGACGCCTGGGGGCGGGCTCGACCTGCTCGGCCGGCAGGCCGTCGGCGTGCTCGCGGTGACCGGGTTCTCGTTCTGCGCGACCTACCTGGTCGCGCGCGCCGTCGACCTCGTGCTCCCCTTGCGGGTCAGCGAGGAGGGCGAGGTGACCGGCCTCGACCAGGCGCTGCACTCCGAGTCCGCCGACGACCTCGGCTCCGTACGCAGCATGGGGAGGACCGGATGAGGCTCGTCACCGCGGTGGTCAAGCCGTTCAAGCTCGACGACGTGAAGGCTGCGCTGGAGGCGCTCGGCGTCCAGGGCATGACGGTCAGCG
>JAODNS010000153.1 GCA_025465145.1 Frankiales bacterium | reverse complement strand
ACTTCGACCTCGAGGACTTCCTCGAGCAGATGCAGCAGATCAAGAAGATGGGCTCCATCACCTCGCTGCTCGGGATGCTGCCGGGCATGGGGCAGATGAAGGAGGCCCTGGCGCAGGTCGACGACCGCGACCTTGACCGGATCGCCGCGATCATCCGGTCGATGACGCCGCAGGAGCGTCGTACGCCGAAAATCCTGAACGGCTCCCGCCGGCTGCGCATCGCCAAAGGCTCCGGCGTGACGGTGACCGAGGTGAACAACCTCGTGGACCGGTTCCACGAGGCGCAGAAGATGATGAAGTCGATGGGCGGCATGCCCGGGATGCCCGGCATGGGCCGCAAGGCGAAGCGCGCGGGTCAGCAGCAGAAGGGCAAGAAGAAGGGCAAGGGTCCGGGTCGGGCCGGCGGTGGGCCGTCACGCGCCCTTCCGCAGGGCTTCCCGCAGCTGCCGCCCGCCGCCGCGCCCAACCCGCTCGGACTGCCGGTCGCGAAGCCCGACCCGTTCGGCCTGAACCGCCCGCGCTAGTGCTGCAGATGGGCCATCTGCGTCATGTACGGCCCGGCCGCGGCTCGTCAGGCTGAGGGCGGCCCCGAGCACGGGTCTACGCCGCTGGTGTCGTCTGGGAGTTTTCATGCGCAGGTCCCTCTTCGTCGTCCTCGCCGCCGCCACCGTCGGCAGCCTCAGCCTCGTCCCGCCGGCACAGGCCGACCACCACTCGTGGGGCGGCTACCACTGGGCCCGAACGGCGAACCCGTTCACGCTCAAGGTCGGCAACAACGTCAGCAGCGCCTGGACGACTGAGCTGAAGACCGCCGTGAGCGACTGGAGCGCCCCGGCCGCGGTGCTGAAGCTGACGGGAGTTCCGGGCAGCAGCAACAAGCGGTGCTCGATGGTCGCTGGCACGGTCCAGGTGTGCAACGGCAGCTACGGCAGGAACGGCTGGCTGGGCCTGGCCTCGATCAGCATCAGTGGCGGGACGCACATCACCCAGGGCAGCGCCAAGATGAACGACACCTACTTCAACACGGCGACGTACAACAACCCGAACGAGAAGCTGCACGTGATGTGCCAGGAGATCGGGCACACCTTCGGGCTCGGTCACACGACCGAGGACGGGACGTCGCAGGACACCTGCATGGACTACTTCTCCAACACCGGCGTCAACGCCACATCCACAGTCAGCACGCGTCCCAACGCTGGCGACTTCGCCATGCTGGCGTCGATCTACAGCCACTACGACGCGACGACGACGATCGCCGGCAGCGCGACGCTCGCCGCACGTCAGGAGGTGAGCGACGACCGGGGCACATGGGGGCAGGAGATCGAACGCGGCCGGAACGGCGACTTCTCCGTGTTCGAGCGCGACCTCGGCCGCGGACAGAAGGTCATCACGCACGTCACGTGGGCGCTGGACGCCGCGGCGACCGGCCGTGGCCACGCCCCCGCGTAAGACTCAGCGGCTGCGGCGGCCGAGCAGGCCGAGCGCGATGCCGACGACCTGGAACCCGGCTGCCATGAGCAGTCCGACCCGCGGTCCGTACGCCGCGACCAAGGCACCAGCCAGCCCCGACCCCAGCGCGTAGGCGCCGAACTTCAACGACGCGGCTGTCGTCACCACCTGGGTCCGCATCCAGGCCGGCGAGTGCAGCTCGCGGACCGTCAGCGTCGAGGCGAGGAGGGGTCCCTCGAGCGCGCCGGCGACGAAGATGCAGGCCAGCGCGAACGGGAGCGACGGGGCGACCGCGACGGCGGTGAACGCGAGCGCAAGGCCGCCGACGCCCAGGAACGCCAGGCGCATCGGGCCGGTACGCGGCGCGCGGGACACGATCGTCAGCGAGCCGCACAGCGCGCCGACGGCGAAGGTCGAGAACAGGTAGCCGCTCGCGGACGCGTGCACACCGAGGTCCTCGGCGAGCAGCGGGAAGACGACCGGCAGGGCACCGAGCCCGCCCATCGACAGCGTCGTCGTGATGGTGACGGCGCGCAGCGGCGGTGTCATGGCGAGGTGGCGCAGCCCGCCCAGGACGTTGCGGACGAGGCTGCCGGGCTCGGCGTCCGGCGCCGGCATCGGGACGCGCAGGACGGCCAGCAAGGCGAGGAAGGACAGAGCGGCGGTCGCGCCGACGGCGACGGAGGCGCTGAAGGCGGCGGTGAGGACCCCGGCAAGCGCTGGGCCGGCGACGCCGGCGACATTGTAGCTGGTCGCCTCCGCGCCGTAGGCCCGCCGCAGCAGCGCCGCCGGCACGAGCGGCGCGATGAGGCCGGTGAAGCCGCCGGTGAGGACGGGCGAGGTGATGCCGCACAGCAGGCCCAGCAGGACGACGACGTACGACGGCGCGTGGCCGGTGGCGAGCAGCAGGCCGACCATGGCGACGAGCAGCGCGACCTGGTTGGCGGCGAACGCGCGGCGGCGGTGCGGCGTCCGGTCGAGCCAGGCGCCGAGGAACGGCCCGGTCACCAGCGACGGCAGCGTCGAGGCGCCGACGACGGCGCCGGCGAGGGCGGGGGAGGAGGTCCGCTCGAGGACGAGCAGCACCATCGCGACCCGCGCGGCCTCATTGGCGAGGCGGGCCGAGGTGGACGCGGTGAACAGCGACGCCAGCCCCGGCGAGCGGAGCAGCGGGACGGCTGCGGCGGCGTCCGTACCGGGCTCCGCGAGGGTCGTCACGCGCTCAAGGATCCCGCACTACCGGGCAGTAGCGGCTGTGAGTCCGGTCACCGGGCGCGTCTGGCACACTGGTCATCGAGTTCCCGCCGTACGACGGCCCTCTACCCGTCCACGGCGTGCCCGCACGCTGACCTCGCTGCTGGCCGGCGCGCACCCCCACGCGCGCCCGGCGGCACACCCACGTCCGTACCGACTGGAGAACGACCACCTCGTGGCAACCAAGATCAAGCTCATGCGCCTGGGCAAGATGCGCGCGCCGTACTACCGCATCGTCGTCGCCGACGCCCGCACCAAGCGGGACGGCCGCTCGATCGAGACGATCGGCAAGTACCACCCCAAGGAGGACCCGTCCTTCATCGAGGTCGACGCCGAGAGGGCGGCGTACTGGCTCGGTGTCGGCGCGCAGCCGACCGAGGCCGTCGCGGCGATCCTGAAGGTCACCGGCGACTGGCAGAAGTTCAAGGGCCTGCCGGCGCCGCCGCCCATGCTCGTCGCCGCGCCGAAGGCCGACAAGAAGGCCACCTTCGAGGCCGCTGCCCGCGAGGGCATCGACGGCTCCGCGGGTGCCGCCACCACGCCGAAGAAGAAGGCCGCTCCCAAGACGGTCGCGAGCGACGACCAGGCTCCGGCCGGTCACGCCGCTCCGCCGGCCGACCAGGAGACGACTGCCGAGCCGGCTCCGGCCGCCGACGCGTCGCCGGCTGCCGACGCTGCGGCTGAGGCTCCCGCGACCGAGGCCGCCGCTGCCGAGGCTCCGGGAGCCGAGGCTCCCGCTGCTGAGGAGAACCCGGCCGCCGCTGACGACGCTCCCGCGGCGGAGTAGGTGCTCGAGACCGCCCTCGAGCACCTCGTCCGCGGCATCGTCGAGCACCCCGATGACGTCACCGTGGACCTGGTCAGCAACCGGCGCGGCCGCACCCTGGAGGTCCGGGTCAACCCCGAGGACCTCGGCAAGGTGATCGGCCGCAACGGCCGTACCGCCAAGGCGCTGCGCACCGTCGTGGCCGCCCTCGGCGGACGTGGCGTGCGGGTGGACGTCGTCGACACCGACGAGGTCCGCTAGCCCATGGCGGACCAGCCTGACCGCCTGACGGTCGGGCGCATCGGCAAGCCCCAGGGGCTGCGCGGTGAGGTCACCGTCGAGGTGCGCACCGACGTGCCCGAGCTCCGCTTCGCGGCCGGGTCGGTGCTCCTCACCGACCCGGCGGAGCGCGGTCCGCTGACGGTCGAGGCGACGCGTGAGCAGAACGGCCGGCTGATGGTGGCCTTCGAGGGCGTCGCCGACCGGTCGCAGGCCGAACTGCTGCGCAACACGATGCTGCTCGTCGAGGCCACCGACCTGCCGCCGAGCGACGACCCGGACGAGTTCCACGACCAGCAGCTCATCGGGCTGGCCGCACACCTCGTCGACGGCAGCCGGCTCGGGGACGTGTCTGACGTTCTGCACCTGCCGCACGGCGACGTGCTCGTCGTCCGGCGGGAGGCCGGCGAGGTGCTGGTCCCGTTCGTGAAGGCGATCGTGCCGGAGGTCGACCTGGCCGCGGGCCGGCTCGTCGTCGACCCGCCGGAAGGGCTGCTGGACCTGCCGTGACGCTCCAGGTGGACGTCGTCACGATCTTCCCGGAGTACCTCGCGCCGCTGGGCGTCTCGCTGCTCGGCAAGGCGCAGGAGCGCGGGCTGCTCGGCGTGCGCGTGCACGACCTCCGCACGTGGACCTCCGACGCGCACCGGACGGTCGACGACGCCCCGTACGGCGGCGGTCCGGGCATGGTGATGAAGCCGGAGCCGTGGGGCCGCGCGC
>JAODNS010000145.1 GCA_025465145.1 Frankiales bacterium | reverse complement strand
GGGCTACGCGAGCCTCGACTACGAGCCCGACGGCGAGCAGGAGTCGGACCTGGTCAAGGTGGACGTCCTGCTGCAGGGCGAGCCCGTCGACGCGTTCTCCGCGATCGTGCACAAGGACAAGGCGTACGCGTACGGGACGAGCATGACCAGCAAGCTGCGCGAGCTCATCCCGCGGCAGAACTTCGAGGTGCCGATCCAGGCCGCGATCGGCGCGCGCGTCATCGCCCGCGAGAACATCCGCGCGATCCGCAAGGACGTGCTCGCGAAGTGCTACGGCGGTGACATCACCCGCAAGCGCAAGCTGCTGGAGAAGCAGAAGGAGGGCAAGAAGCGCATGAAGATGGTCGGCCGTGTCGAGGTGCCGCAGGAGGCCTTCATCGCCGCGCTGTCGACCGGTGAAGAGACCGCGAAGAAGTAGTGCAGCTCGTCCCACCGCCCGGCCCGACCCGGCTGCTCGCCGGGGCGACGTTCGTCAACACCTTCGGCAACGGCCTGTTCTACACGGGCAGCGTGCTGTTCTTCACCCGCAGCGTCGGGCTGTCGCCGGGACAGGTCGGCTTCGGCCTCACCCTCGCCGGTGCGCTCGGCCTGCTGGCCGGGATCCCCTTCGGGCACCTCGCCGACCGCCGCGGCGCCCGCGAGGTGCTCGTCACCCTGATGGTCGCCGAGGGCTTCGCCATGGCGGCGCTCGCGCTGGTCCACTCGTTCGGCGCTTTCCTGCTGGTCGCCTGCACGTACACGGTGCTCGACCGCGGCGCGAACGGCGTGCGGCAGGGGCTCATCGCGTCCGCGTTCCCGCCGGCGGAGCGGGTGCGCGGTCGCGCGTACCTGCGCAGCGTCACCAACCTCGGCATCGCGCTGGGCGCCGCGTTCGCCGGGGTGGCGCTGCAGGTCGACACCCGCGCGGCGTACGTCGCGCTGGTGCTCGGCGACGCCGTCACGTACCTGCTCGCGGCGCTCGTCCTGCTCCGGCTGCCCCGCAGCATCCGGGCGGAGCACCCGCCGGAGGGCGGCATGCTGCTCGCGCTGCGGGACCGGCCGTTCCTCGTCGTCACCGTCCTCAACGGCGTCGTCGGCATGCACTACGTGCTGCTCGAGGTGGCCGTGCCGCTGTGGGTGACCCGGCACACCGACGCACCGCGCTGGACGGTCGCGCTGCTGTTCCTCATCAACACTGCCTGCTGCGTGCTGTTCCAGGTACGCGCGGCGCGCAGCTCCGTCGACGTCCCGTCCTCGGCGCGCGCCGTCCGCAACGGCTCGGCGCTGCTGGCCCTGTCCTGCCTGGTGTTCGCCGCGTCCGGCGGCCGGTCCGCCGGCATCGCGATCGCCGTCCTCATCGCCGCCGCGCTGGTCAACGTCACGGGCGAGCTGATGCAGGCATCCGGCTCGTGGGGCCTCGGCTTCGGGCTGGCGCCGGAGTCGGGGCAGGGCCAGTACCAGGGGCTCTACAGCACCGGCTTCGCCGCCGCGTCGATGCTCGGTCCGCTGGTGGTGACGCTGACGGCGATCCGGTACGGCACCGCCGGCTGGGTGGCGCTGGGCGTGCTGTTCGCCGCCGCGGGCGCCGCCACGGTGCCGGCCGCGGCCTGGGCCGAGCGCAGCAGGCGGGTGCTCGCTCCGGCAGGATGACCGGCATGAGCGAGACGCCCGAGACCGACCAGCCGACCGACCTCGACCAGCTGCTGAACGCGTCGCTGGAGGCGGCGATGCGCCTGCTCGGCGTGGACGGCGAGTTCTACCCGTTCGCGGTGGCCATGACCGTCGATGGCGAGCTGGTGGCGCCGTCCGTCGATCCCGGCGAGGACCAGCCGAGCGCCGACCGCGTCGTCGAGCTGCTCGTCGCCGAGCTGCGCAAGGCGCGCGCCGGGCTCACCGCGACGGCCGTCGTCAGCGACGTGACCATCGCCGGTGACGAGGACCAGGAGCGCGACGCGATCCGGGTCGACCTCGAGCCGCGCGAGGGCGACCCCGTGCTGATCGTCGTCCCGTACCGGGACGGCCCGGTCCTCGAGGAGCCGTTCGGCGTCGCCGGCACGAGCCAGGTGTTCTCGGCGTGACGACGCCCTTCTCGAACCTGGACGCGTACAACGCGATCCCGCGGCTGTCCGGCCTCGCCCTCAGCCCGGACGGCACCCGGCTCGTGACCGCCGTCGCGACGCTCGACCCCGACGGCGTCCGCTGGGTCAACGCGCTGTGGGAGGTCGACCCGACGGGGGAGCGGCCGGCCGAGCGCCTCACCCGCAGCCGGAAGGGCGAGGCCGCTCCGCGGTTTCTGCCGGACGGGTCGCTGCTGTTCACCTCCGCACGGCCCGACCCGGACGGGAAGGAGAGCCCCGACGACGCACCGGCCGCGCTGTGGCTGCTGCCGCCCGCGGGCGAGGCACGCGTCGTCGGCACCCGCGCCGGTGGCCTCGGCGGCGTCACCGTGGCCGGGCAGAACGGCACGGTGCTCGTGGCGAGCGCGACCATGGCCGGGGCCACCGACGGCGACGACGACGAACGGCGGCGCAAGGCCCGCAAGGACAAGAAGGTCAGCGCCGTCCTGCACATGTCGTACCCGGTCCGGTACTGGGACTCCGACCTCGGCCCCGATGCGCCGCGGCTGCTCACGGGCACCGTCGACCGGCACGAGCGCATGACGTGGACGGACCTGACGCCGGAGCCCGGCCGGGCGCTGGACGAGGCGTCGTACGACATCTCGCCCGACGGCCGCACGATCGTGACGACCTGGCGGATACCCGAGCCGCGCGGCTCGCTGCGGACGACGCTGGTCGCGCTGTCCGATGGCCAGCGCCGGGTCCTGCTCGACGACGTCGAGCACGAGCATGACAGCCCGCGGATCTCGCCGGACGGCACGCTGATCGCCGTCACCCGCAGCACCCGCAGCACACCGGCGGGACCCGAGGACGCGCGGCTCGTCGTGCTGCCGCTGGACGGGTCGGCCGAGCCGCGCGACGTGGCACCCGGCTGGGACCGCTGGGCAGGTGACCGCCGCTGGACCCCGGACGGCAGCGCGCTGCTCGTCACCGCGGACGAGGGCGGCCGCGCGCCGGTCTTCCGGATCGACGTCGCGTCCGGCGAGGTGACGCGGCTGACCGGCGACGCCGGCGCGTACACCGACCTGCAGGTCTGCCCGGACGGGCGGCACGTCTACGCGCTGCGCTCCGCCGTCGACGCGGCTCCAGCCGTCGTCCGTCTCGACGCGCACGCGGCGGACCAGGAGCCCGAGCTGCTGCTCGGCCCTGTCGACGAGCTGGCGCTGCCCGGCACGCTGGCCGAGCTGACGACGCCGGCGGCGGACGGCACACCGCTGCACTTCTGGCTCGTGCTGCCCGACGGCGACGGCCCGCACCCGCTGGCGCTGTGGGTGCACGGCGGCCCGATCGGCTCGTGGAACGCCTGGTCCTGGCGGTGGAACCCGTGGCTGCTGGCCGCCCGCGGCTACGCGGTGCTGCTGCCGGACCCGGGCATGTCGACCGGCTACGGGCTGGACATGGTCCACCGCGGCTGGGGCGCCTGGGGGCGTGAGCCGTACGACGACCTCATGCGCTGCACCGACGCGGCGCTGGAGCGGCCGGACCTCGACGCCGAGCGGACGGCCGTCATGGGCGGGTCGTTCGGCGGCTACATGGCGAACTGGATCGCCGGCCACACCGACCGCTTCCGCTGCGTCGTGACCCACGCCAGCCTGTGGAACCTCGCGCAGTTCGGGCCGACCACGGACGCTGCGTACTACTGGGGCCGCGAGATGACGGAGGAGATGGCGCGGGACAACGACCCGTCGGCGCACGTCGCCTCGATCACCTCACCGGTCCTCGTCATCCACGGCGACAAGGACTACCGCGTGCCGATCGGCGAGGCGCTGCGGCTGTGGTTCGAGCTGAACCAGCAGGTCGAGGACCCGGCCGCGTCGCCGCACCGCTTCCTGTACTTCCCGGACGAGAATCACTGGGTCCTCACGCCGCAGCACGCGGCGGTCTGGTACCGCGCGGTGCTGTCGTTCCTCGGCGTGCACGTGCTGGGAGAGCCTGAGGTCGTGGACGAGCTGCTCCGTTAGAGCAGGTCGCGGACGTGGCCGGTCTCGTTGAGGCTGACGACGCCGCGGCGGCCGTTGCGGGCCGCGGCGATCCGGGTGATCGAGCAGTAGTCCGGGGCGAACCAGATCGGCCGCTCCTGGCCGAGGACGTGGCCGGCGTAGGCGTTGATCGCGCCGCTGTGCGTGAACAGCACGGCCCGGCCGCCGGGGTGCGCCGCCGCGATCCGCTGGACGCCCTCGACGACGCGGGCGCGGAACGCCACCGGGTCGACGCCGGCGGTGTAGAGGTCGCCGCGCACCAGCCGCTCCCACCGCGGGTCGCCGCTCGCCTTGAGCTCCTCGACGGGCACGTACGACGGGTCGTCCGCGTCGAACTCCGTGATGCCCGGCTCGATGCGCAGCCGGGCGCTGAGGGCCTCGACGAGCGGCGCCGCGGTCTCCAGGGCACGTCGCGCGGGCGAGCTGTAGACGGCGGTGACGTCGTACGCCCGCAGGGCTTCCGGCAACCGGGCCGCCTGCTCGACGCCCCGCTCCGCCAGCCCGGGGTCGGCCGGTCCGCCGCCGGGGGCCACGTCGATGCGGACGGGCAGCGCGTGCCGGACGAGGACCAGCTCCACTAGCTGATGCTCCGGTACTTGCGGACCGCCAGCGTCGAGAACACCGCCGTGATGGCGACGAGCCAGCACAGGCTGATGAGCAGCGGCCGCGCCGTAGGCCCGCCGTTGATGAGGGCGCGCACGGCGTCCACCGTCGGCGTCACCGGTGTCGCCTTCGCGAACGCCTGCAGCCAGCCCGGCATGGTGTTCACCGGCGCGAACGCCGAGGACGCGAACGTCAGGGGGAACAGCCAGACGAAGCCGGCCAGGTTGGCAGCCTCGACGGTCTTCACCGACAGGCCGATCCACGCGCTGATCCACGTGAACGCGAAGCCGAAGAAGGCGACCAGCGCGATGGCGGCGACCGCCTTGGCGAGGCCCTGGTGGAAGCGGAGCCCGACGGCGACTCCGACCACGACCATCACCAAGACGGTGAACAGGATCCGCGCCAGGTCGGACAGCGAACGCCCCGCGAGGACGGCAGACCGGGCCATCGGGAGCGACCGGAAGCGGTCGATGATGCCCTTGCTCAGGTCGTCGGCGAGGGCGACGCCAGTGCCTGTGGACGCGAACGCGGTCGTCTGCACGAAGATCCCCGGCATGAGGAAGTCGACGTAGCTCAGGCCCGGGATCTTGATGGCGCCGCCGAAGACGTACCGGAACAGCAGCACGAAGATGATCGGCTGCACGGTGGAGAAGAACAGCACCTCCGGCTCGCGCCGGATCCGCCGCAGGTTGCGGCCGGTGACCGCCAGGGCGTCGCTCAGCGCGGCCGTCATGCCGCTCCCTCCTCGTCCTCGGCGGCGTGGCCGGTCAGCTGCAGGAACACGTCGT
Source organism: Frankiales bacterium (assembly GCA_025465145.1). Lineage (GTDB taxonomy): Bacteria > Actinomycetota > Actinomycetes > Mycobacteriales > SCTD01 > RYN-124. The sequence continues at coordinate 11,270 of JAODNS010000145.1, read as the reverse complement.
CGAGCGTGGGGCGGCGGAGCGCCAGGTCGGTGATCTCGACGCCGGCCTTCGCCAGCGCCGTCGCGGCCTTGCGGACCAGATCGACCGAGCCGCCCTGCACCTGCAGCTCACCGCCGGTCAGGTCCGTGACCTCGCCGAACCGGGCGAGCACCTCGCGCGCCTGCTCGGTCTGCGGCGGGTCCGCCGCGCGCACGACCAGCACCGAGCCGCCGACCTCGTCCTTGAGCGAGTCGGACGTGCCCTCGGCGATGACCCGGCCGCGGTCGATGACGACGATCCGGTCGGCGAGCCGGTCGGCCTCCTCGAGGTACTGGGTCGTGAGCAGCAGCGTCGTGCCGTCGGCGACGAGGTCCTCGAGCACCTCCCACAGGCCGAGGCGGCTGCGCGGGTCGAGGCCTGTCGTGGGCTCGTCGAGGAACAGCACCCGCGGCTTGTTCACCAGCGCGCCGGCCAGGTCGAGGCGTCGCCGCATGCCGCCCGAGTACGTCTTCACGACACGGCCACCGGCCTCGACGAGGTCGAAGCGGGCGAGCAGCTCGTCGGCGCGGGCGGCGATCTGCTGCTTGGGCAGGTGGTACAGCTTGCCGACCAGCCGGAGGTTCTCCGCGCCGGTCAGCTTGTCGTCGACGGCCGCGTACTGACCGGCCAGGCCGATCGTCCGCCGTACCGCCGCGGGGTCCTTCAGGACGTCGATCCCGGCGACCGTTGCCGAGCCGCTGTCCGGCCGCAGCAGCGTCGTCAGCACCCGCACCGCCGTCGTCTTGCCGGCGCCGTTCGGCCCCAGCAGCCCGAGCACCGTCCCCTCCGGCACCGTCAGCGAGACGCCGTCGAGCGCCCGGGTCGGGCCGTACGTCTTGACCAGGTCCTGCACGACGACCGCGTCCACGGCGGGAACCCTAGACAATGGAGGCATGCCCAGCGCCCTTCCCGACGGCGAGCCCGTGCCCGCCTCGGGCGCGCTGCCCGAGGCTGCACTCGCGGAGCTGGGGAGCCGGCCGTTCGGGATGTACGTGCACGTCCCGTTCTGCGTCACCCGCTGCGGCTACTGCGACTTCAACACCTACACCGACCTGGGCGGGCTGCAGGGGACGTACGCGCAGACGGCAGTCGAGGAGGTGCGCCTCGCCCGTCGCGTGCTCGGCGACCGCGCACCCGTGGTGGACACCGTCTTCGTCGGCGGCGGCACGCCGACCCTGCTGCCCCCGTCTGACCTCGCGCTGGTGCTGCAGGCGGTCCGCACCGAGTTCGGCCTGGCCGCGGACGCAGAGGTCACGACGGAGGCGAACCCGGACTCGGTAGACCAGCGCTCGCTCGAGCAGCTGCGGGAGGCCGGCTTCACGCGCATCTCGTTCGGCATGCAGTCCGCCGTGCCGCACGTGCTGCAGGTGCTCGACCGGACGCATACGCCCGGCCGGCCGGAGCAGGCGGTGGCGGAGGCGTACGGGGCCGGCTTCGAGCAGGTGTCGCTCGACCTCATCTACGGCGCCCCCGGCGAGAGCGACGTCGACTGGAAGACCTCGCTCGACGTCGCGCTGCAGGCCGGGCCGACGCACGTGTCCGCGTACGCGCTCATCGTCGAAGGCGGCACCCGCCTCGGCCGGCAGGTCGCGCGCGGCGAGCTGCCGGCGCCGGACGACGACGCGCTGGCCGACCGGTACCTGATGGCCGAGGAGGCGCTGGCGGACCTGGGCTGGTACGAGGTGTCGAACTGGGGCGAGCCGTGCCGGCACAACCTGGGCTACTGGCGCGGCGCCGACTGGTGGGGCATCGGACCCGGCTCGCACTCGCACGTCGGCGGCGTCCGCTGGTGGAACGTCAAGCACCCGGCGGCGTACGCGGCACGGCTCGGCGGGCAGGAGTCACCGGGTGCCGGCCGCGAGCTGCTGTCCGTAGAGGACCGGCGGGTCGAGCGGGTGCTGCTCGAGGTGCGCCTGCGTGACGGGCTCGACCTCGGCGTGCTGCGCCCGGCCGGCCGTGCGGCGGCGGAGCGGTTCGCGCGCGAGGGCCTGCTGGAGCTGGCCGCTGACCGGGCGGTGCTCACGCTGCGCGGGCGGCTGCTCGCGGACGCGGTGGTGCGCGAGCTCGTCGACTGAACCGACTAGATGAGGCCGCCGCGCGCGAGCCCGATGGCCAGCGCGACAGCGCCTGCGGTGGCGCCCGCGACGTTCTCGAACCGCTCGGGCCGCGTGCGCGAGATGAGCTGCGACCAGCCGCCGAGGAACACGGTCAGCAGGCCGAGCCAGGCGGCGACGACGTACGACGCGCCGAGTGCGGCGAGGGACAGGGCGCCGAGGACGAGGGTGGCGAGCGCCAGCGCGTGATCGACGTCGAGCGTGCGGGAGGTGGTGGCGGCGGACATGGCGGCCTCCTAGGGCTGCCTCGACAGTGCTCTCCTGTGACGCAGCCGACAACCCTCCTGGCGGGGGAATCTGTCGCCTGACCTGTAGGTTCTCCTGTGCAAGACCCGCCGATCAGGGCGGTCCCACCTCCTGCGGACGAGCCGTCCGCGTGGTCGCTGGTGTGTCGTGCTTCGTTCCCCGGTGCAGTTCGCCGGATCGGTCCGCGTCGCAGCAACAAGAACCGATGCGGCCTTCCGAGCAACGAGCACATGGAGCACCTCAGTCATGCCTGGCCAGACCCGCAACTCCCGCACGTCCTCGTCGCCGCGCAGCGGCGGCAGCCGCGGTCAGGGACGCCGTCCCGCGCGCGTCAGCTCCCCGCCGCCCGCACCGGTGAAGTCCGACCTCGAGCTCGCACTCGACGCGGCCGCCGACCTTGCCGCCGCGTCGCCGATCACCGACGCCACCTTCGCGTCCCTCGGCCTGCCGCCGAAGCTCGTCACGGCCCTGGAGCGCCGCGGCATGTCCGCGCCGTTCGCCATCCAGACCCGCTCCATCCCGGACGCCCTCGCCGGGCGTGACGTCCTCGGCCGCGCGCAGACCGGCTCCGGCAAGACGCTGGGCTTCGGCCTGCCGCTGCTCGCCCGCCTCGCCGGCGGTACCCGCAAGGGCGGCCGGCCGCGTGGCCTCGTGCTGGTCCCGACCCGCGAGCTGGCGCAGCAGGTCAACGACGCGCTCGCGCCGCTCGGCCAGGCCCTCGACCTCAAGCTGCTGCCCATCTACGGCGGCGCGTCGATGGGCCGGCAGATCGACCAGCTCCGCCGCGCGGTCGACATCGTCGTCGCGACGCCGGGCCGGCTGCAGGACCTCATCAACCAGGGCGAGTGCTCGCTCGCGGACGTGCAGATCGCCGTTCTCGACGAGGCCGACCACATGGCCGACCTCGGCTTCCTGCCGGTCGTCCAGCAGATCCTCGACATGACCCCGCAGGACGGGCAGCGCCTGCTGTTCTCGGCCACGCTCGACCGGGGCGTCGACAAGCTGGTCCGCGGCTACCTCAACGAGCCGGCCGTGCACGCCGTCGCCGCCGACACCTCGCACGTCGAGCTGATGGACCACAAGGTCTTCGCCGTCAGCCACGACAGCAAGGTCGACATCGCCGCCGAGATCGCCGCTCGTCCCGGTCGCACGCTGATCTTCGTCCGCACCAAGCACGGCGCCGACCGCCTCGCGGTGCAGCTGCGGCGGACCGGCGTCGAGGCAGGCGCCATCCACGGCAACCTGACGCAGAACGCCCGCAAGAAGGCGCTCGACGCGTTCAGCCGGGGCTCGGCGCGCGTCCTCGTCGCGACCGACGTCGCCGCCCGCGGCATCCACGTCGACGACGTCGATCTCGTCGTGCACTACGACCCGCCGGCGGACCACAAGGACTACCTGCACCGCTCCGGCCGCACGGCCCGCGCGGGTGCCAGCGGCACCGTCCTCTCGCTGCTCCTGGGCGACCAGGTCCGCGAGCACCAGCGGATGCGCGAGCGCGCCGGCATCGACGCCAACGCGCAGTCCGTCACCCCCGGCCACCCGGCCGTCCGTGAGATCGCCGAGTCCGGCGAGGCCATCGTCGTGCAGGCGCCGCCCGCCTACGCCGCGGCTCCCACCTCGACGCGTCCGCGCGGCACCGGCCGCCCGTACCGCCCCGCCTCGTCCTCCGGCGGGTCCGGCGGTCGTACGACGAGCCCGCGCCCGACCAGCAGCCGCACACAGGCGCCTCGCCGCGCCTCCTAGCTCGAGCACGACAGCGCCCCCGGACCTTCGCGGACCGGGGGCGCTCGTCGTACCGCGACCTACTCGACCTTGTAGCGGACCGAGACCTTGCCCTTGCACAGCGGCTGCACCTTGATGGTGCCGGTCTGCTTGCCGGAGAACTGCGCCTCCGCCTCGACCGACTCCTGGTCGGTGCCGTCGATCGTGTAGCCGGCGGCCTTCAGCTCGTCCACGAGCTCGTCGCGGACCTTCACGAAGTCGCTCGTGTCGAGCCGCGCGAACACGATCGTCGTGGCCCCCTGCTTGCTGGGCTCGTACAGGACCTGGTCGGCAAGGACCGGGAAGCCCTCCGGCAGCGTCGCCGTCGGGTCGGCGGCCGGCAGGGACCCGCAGGCCTGCTGCCCCGGTCCGCCCGCCTTCTCCTCGTTCCCGCTGTCGCTGGACCCGCCGCAGGCGGCCAGTCCGACGAGCAGCGGTACTGCCGCGACCGTGCACAGGGCACGGCGCATCGGATGTCGCTTCATGTCTGTCTCCAGTGGTGGATGGCGGTCAAGGGACGGCCCGCACCGGGGGGCCCCGCCCCCGCACGCCTCCGACCAGCCGACCGGACGGCGCCTTGCGGCGCGGCACGGCGGGGGGCGGCAGCGGGCGCGGGCGCACCTCACCGTGCAGCAGCACGACCAGCACCCGGTCCGCCAGCGCACGAGCGGCGGCGACCGCGGCGACGGCCAGCACGAGCTGAACGCCGACCGCCAGCGCCAGCCCGCCCCACTCCTCGCCGTCCCCCTCCTCGACCCGGCCGAGGACCTCAGGCAGCGCGAGCAGCGCGGTCTGCCCGCCGACCAGGGCGCCGACGGCCGCACCCGTGCGCTCGCGGCGCAGCAGCCCGGCCACGCCGCCGGCGAGAGCGGCGGCCCCGAGGACCGTGAGGCAGGTGTACGCCGGGGCCAGCGCGACAGTCCGCACGGCGGCCGACTCGTGCACGCCCGGCAGCAGTCCCAGGGCGTCGAGCAGGTGTCCGGACGTGACCGCAGCTGCGGCCGAAGCCGCCAGCAGCACGGTCCGCAGCGGCCGCGTCATGGCCGGATCATGCCCGTACCCGATCGCCGAGACCGGAGGCGGGGCTGAGAGGATGAGGGCTCCCAACAGCTCTCGGAGGACGCACTTCCATGGACATCGACTTCGACGGCCGTGTCGCCATCGTGACCGGCGCGGGCGGCGGCCTCGGCCGCACGTACGCCCTCGACCTGGCCGCCCGCGGCGCCGCGGTGGTCGTCAACGACCTCGGCGGCAGCGTCAACGGCGAGGGCGGCGACCACACCGCCGCGCAGAAGGTCGTCGACGAGATCACCGCCAAGGGCGGTCAGGCGGTCCCGAACTTCGACTCGGTCTCCACGCCAGAGGGCGGCGCAGCGATCGTGCAGACCGCGGTCGACGCGTTCGGCAAGGTCGACATCGTCATCAACAACGCCGGCTTCCTGCGCGACAAGAGCTTCACCAAGCTCGAGTTCTCCGACCTCGACGCCGTGCTCGACGTGCACCTCAAGGGCGCGTTCTACGTGAGCCAGCCCGCGTTCAAGGTGATGAAGGAGAACAACTACGGCCGGTTCGTCTTCACAGCGTCGAACGCGACGTTCGGCAACTTCGGCCAGACCAACTACGCCGCCGCGAAGATGGGCCTCGTCGGCCTGTCCAACACGATCGCCGTCGAGGGCGCGCGCAACGGCATCCTCTCCAACGTGATCATGCCGGTCGCCAAGACGCGCATGACCGAGGAGCTGCTGGGCGAGTTCGCCGAGAACCTCGCCCCCGAGCTCGTCACGCCGATGGTGGCGTACCTGTGCAGCGAGGCCAACACGACGACCCACGGTGCCTACTCCGCCGCCGGTGGCCGCTACGCCCGCGTCTTCTGGGGCCTCGGCCAGGGCTGGTTCGCCGGCAAGGGCGCGCAGCCGACCGCCGAGGACATCGCGGCCAACTTCGCGCAGATCGACGGCCAGGAGGGCTACATCGTCCCCGGCTCCACCACCGACGAGATCATGGCCCTGGCCGCGCACTTCTCGTAGCTCCTGCTCGTACGACGGCCGGGTCTCCTCGCGGAGGCCCGGCCGTCGCTGCACTGGGCCCGGCGGGGGCCGCGCCCGTACACTTGGCACTCGTACGACGTGAGTGCCAGGAGGTGCAGGACCGTGCTCGACGACCGCAAGCTCGAGGTCCTGCGCGCCATCGTCGAGGACTTCGTGTCGACGAACGAGCCGGTCGGCTCGAAGGCCCTCGCGGAGCGGCACAGCCTCGGCGTCTCGCCCGCCACCGTGCGCAACGACATGGCGGCGCTCGAGGACGAGGGCTTCATCACCCACCCGCACACCAGCGCCGGCCGCATCCCGACCGACAAGGGCTACCGGCTGTTCGTCGACCGGCTGTCCCAGGTCAAGCCGCTGTCCGGCGCCGAGCGCCGCGCCATCCAGACCTTCCTCGAAGGCGCCGTCGACCTCGACGACGTCGTACGCCGGTCGGTCCGCCTGCTCGCGCAGCTGACCCGGCAGGTGGCGGTCGTGCAGTACCCGAGCCTGTCGCGCAGCTCCGTGCGCCACCTCGAGATCGTCCACCTCGCGCCGAACCGGCTGCTGCTCGTGCTCATCACCGACACCGGCCGGGTCGAGCAGCGCGTCGTCGAGCTGCCGGGGGTGCTGTCCGAGGACGACGTCGTCCAGCTTCGGCAGGCATTCGGCTCCCGGCTGCACGGCGCGCCGCTCGTCGACGTCCCGGCCGCCCTCGCCGACCTCCCCGACGCGGCACCTGTCGCCATCCGGCCGGTCCTGACCAGCGTCATGTCCGTCGTCCTCGAGACGCTCGTCGAGCAGCCGGAGGAGCGGATCGCCATTTCCGGCACCGCCAACCTCACCCGGTCGGCGCTCGACTTCCCCAACACGCTGCGCCCGGTGCTCGAGGCGCTCGAGGAGCAGGTCGTCCTGCTCAAGCTCATCGGCGAGGTCAACGACCCGACGACCGTGCACGTCAAGATCGGCGAGGAGAACAGCGTGGAGGGCCTGCGGTCGACGTCCGTGGTGACGGTCGGGTACGGACCGGAGCAGGCTGCCTACGCCGGCATGGGCGTGCTCGGCCCGACCCGGATGGACTACGCCGGCTCGATCGGCTCGGTGCGCGCGGTGGCCCGGTACGTCGGCGAGCTGCTGGCCGGTGCCTGACGTGGCGACCGACTACTACGGGATCCTCGGCGTCGACCGGGGCGCAGACGACGCCGCGCTGAAGAAGGCGTACCGCAAGCTGGCCCGCGAGCTGCACCCGGACGTCAACCCGGACCCGGCGGCGCAGGAGCGCTTCAAGCAGGTGACGGCGGCGTACGAGGTGCTGTCCGACCCGGAGAAGCGGCAGGTCGTCGACCTCGGCGGCGATCCGCTGCAGTCCGGCCCCGGCGGGGGTGGCAGCCCGTTCGGCCAGGGCTTCGGCGGGCTCGGCGACATCATGGACGCCTTCTTCGGCGGCGGGCAGGCCCGTGGCCCGCGCAGCCGCGTGCGCCAGGGCGCGGACGCGCTGCTGCGCATGGAGCTCGACCTGGCGGAGACGGCGTTCGGGACGACCCGCGAGCTGACCCTGGAGACGGCCGTCGTCTGCGGCACGTGCGGCGGCGAGGGCGCGGCCGCCGGCACGCACCCGACCGTGTGCGAGACCTGCCGCGGGCGTGGCGAGGTGCAGTCGGTGCAGAAGTCCTTCCTCGGCCAGGTCATGACCACCCGCACCTGCGGCCGCTGCGGCGGCATCGGCTCGGTCGTCGAGCACCCGTGCGGCGAGTGCGCCGGCGACGGCCGGGTGCGCGCCCGGAGGACCCTGTCGGTGAAGATCCCGGCCGGCGTCGAGGACGGCATGCGCATCCGCCTCACCGGCGAGGGCGAGGTCGGTCCTGGCGGCGGTCCCGCCGGCGACCTGTACGTCGAGGTGCACGAGAAGCCGCACGCGACTCTGGTCCGCGATGGTGACGACCTGCACGCCCGGCTGCAGCTGCCGATGACGGCCGCGGCCCTCGGCACCACGATGAAGCTGGACGCCCTGGACGGCGAGGTCGAGCTGGACGTGGCGCCGGGTACGCAGCCGGACGCCGTCATCACCCTGCGCGCGCACGGGGTGCCGCACCTGCGCGGCACGGGTCGAGGCGACCTGCACGTGCACCTCGACGTCCAGGTGCCGACGCGGCTCGACGCCCGGCAGGAGGAGCTGCTGCGCGAGCTGGCCAAGCTGCGCGGCGAGGAGCAGCCGGGCTCGTCGGGCAAGCACGCGGGGCTGTTCGGCCGCAAGCGCCGGTGAGCAAAGCCGTCGGCGGGTGCCCCGCGACGAAGGAGCGGGCGCGCCCGGCGGCTGCGGAGCGAGCGATGGCGACGCGGTGAGCCGGGCCGTCTTCCTGGCCGAGGACGTCAGCGGCGACCGGGTCGTCCTGACCGGTCCGGAGGGGCGGCACGCCGCGACCGTGAAGCGGCTGCGGGTCGGCGAGGGCGTGGACGTCGTGGACGGCCGGGGTACGCGGGCCGGCTGCACCGTCACCGCCGTCGGCAAGGACACCGTCGAGCTCAGCGTCGACGGACGCACGACCGAGCCGCCGCCGGCGCCACGCCTCGTCCTCGTGCAGGCGCTGGCGAAGGGCGACCGCGGCGAGCTGGCGGTCGAGCTCGCGACGGAGGTCGGCGTGGACGCGGTCGTGCCGTGGTCCGCGGCGCGCAGCGTCGTCCGGTGGGACGGCGAGCGCGGCAGCAAGGCACTCGGCCGGTGGCGGTCGACCGCCCGCGAGGCCGGCAAGCAGTCCCGCCGTGCCCGGCTGCCGGAGGTGACCGAGCCGCTCACCACCGCTCAGGTCGCGGAGCTCGTCCGTACCGCCGCCCGCGCCTTCGTCCTGCACGAGGACGCGACGGATCCGCTGGCAGCGCAGGCGGTCCCGGCCGAGGGCGACGTGCTGCTCGTCGTCGGGCCCGAGGGCGGGATCACGCCGGAGGAGCTCGCCGCGTTCACCTCTGCGGGCGCGCTGACGGTGCGCCTCGGTACGACGGTGCTGCGCACGTCGACGGCGGGAGCCGCCGCAGCGGCCGTCGTCAGTGCGCGGACGGCTCGCTGGACCTGACCCGTCGCCGGTGCAGCAGGTGCGCCGCGAGCAGGCCTGCGAGGACGACGCCGGTGAGCGCCAGCGCCCCGCGGCCGAGGTAGCGCTCGATCTGTCGGTACGACTCGCCCGCCGCGTACCCGGCGACCACGAACGTCGTCGCCCAGACGGTGCCGCCGACGGCGTTCCACATCGCGAAGGTGCGGTACGGCAGGTGGGCCATCCCGGCCGCGGACGGGACGAGCGCGCGCAGCAGCGCCGTGAAGCGACCGAGGAAGACGGCCGGGCCGCCGCGCCGCACGATGAACGCCTCGGTCGTGCGCCAGCGCTCCTCGCCGACCATCTGGCCGAGGCGCGAGCGCTGCAGCGACGGCCCGAAGCGACGGCCCACGGCGTACCCGACCGCGTCGCCCGTGACGGCGCCGACGATCGCGAGCCCCATGACGACCGGCAGCGACAGCCGGCCCTGCGACGCGAGCACGCCGCCGATGACGAGCGCCGTCTCGCCTGGGAAGACGAAGCCGAGGAACAGCGAGGCCTCGAGGAAGGGCAGCGCGAAGACGGCCGCGTACGCCACCCACGCCGGCACCGACGTCAGCGCGTTCTCGACGACGCCGATCACCCTGCGGACGCTAGGTCATCCGTTGCGCACCGGCAGCAGAACGAGCGCATGCAGGTCGCCCTTGCCGTCGGACGTCGACGCGACCAGCGCCCCCGTCGTCCACTGCTCGTCCGACCAGACCAGCTGCATGCGCCACGGCAGCTCGGCGCCGGCCATGGCGTACCCGCCCGCGATCTCGCGTCCGGCGTTGGCCCGCAGCTGCACGTGCACCGACTCGTCGTACCCGGTCACCGTGCCCGTGACGGTCGTGGGGCTCGGCACGCGGGTCTCCCGCAGCGGCGCGGTGATCGCGAGGTCCTCAGCCACGGCGCCGGTGACCGACCACGGGCCGTCGACGCCGCCGACCTGCTCGAGTCGCACCGTCGACACCGGCCGCTCGGCGACCTTCACCACCACGCGGACGACGTCGCCGCGGCTCGCGGTGCCGACCGCGGTGCCGGGCAGCTGCAGGAAGTCGTCGAGCAGGTGCTGCGCGACCAGCACCGGGTCGCTCGCCCACGTGCGGCTGCCCGGGTCCGCCTGCCACGCCGCGGCCTGCGCGTTGCTGGCGAACGGCCAGGCGGGCATGCCTCCACCGGACGTGGTCACTCGCGACGGCGCGGACGGCGAGGGAGACGGCGACGGCGACGGCGACGGGCTGGAAGACGGCACCGGCGACGGGGCGACGGACCGCGCGGGCGGCAGCGGCTCCGGGTCGAGGCGGTCGGAGTCGTGCCCCGCGAGCGAGATCCCGGCAGCGGCCGCCACGGCCACCACCCCGGCGAGTGCGACAGCGGGGACCAGCCGCCGGCGACGCCGGCTGTCCAGCCGCTCCCGGATGCGTGCCAGGCCGTCGCCCACGACCGGGACGTCGTCCTCGGCGTGCAGCAGCTGCCGCAGCCGCTCCTCGGGCGTCATCGGGTCTCCTCCAGCAGGTGACGCAGGGCGTCCATCGCGCGGGACGTGTGGCTCTTCACCGAGCCGGTGCTGATGCCCATCGCATAGGCCGTCTGCTCGACGGACAGGTCCGCGTAGTAGCGCAGGACGACGACCTCCCGCTGCCGCCGCGGCAGCCCGGCGAGCGCGTCGAGGAGTGCGGCCCGTTCCATCAGGCCGAGCGCCCCTGCCTCCGCGCTGGCGACGTCCGGCGGCGGCTGCGGGGCGTTGCGGTCGACGACGACGCGGTGCCGCAGCCGCGACCGGCACAGGTTCACGACCGCCTGCCGCAGGTAGGCCTCGCCCTTGTCGAGGTCGCGCAGCCCGCCCCAGCGGCCCAGCACCTTCACGTACGCGTCCTGCACCACCTCCTCGGCGTTGTCGCGGTCGCCGGTGAGGTACGCCGCGAGCCGCACGAGGCCGCGGTAGTGGGCGGCGTACAGCGCGGTGAGGGCGTCCGTGTCGGCGTCCACCGCTGCGCACCTCCCCGTCGCCGTCTCCTGCCGCACTGCCTGCATGCGCGTAC
>JAODNS010000100.1 GCA_025465145.1 Frankiales bacterium | reverse complement strand
GCCGAGCAGTTGCGCGCGGGCGCGCGCGACCGCCTGGTGCGCCGGCTCGGGATGGGCCTGGACACCGGCCGCGCCGGCCTCGTCGACGCGGTCTCCGTACGCACCCGTCGCGACGCGGCTGCCGTGGACGCGCTCCTGTACGGTGCCGGACCTGGCAGCGTTCTGGACGACGCCTCCCTGGTGCGCCTCGCCGGCGACCTCGACTCCCTGATCTCGGAGGTGGCCGACTCGTGACGGCTCCGCGCACGACGCCCGCCCGCAAGGCCGCTCCCCGCCGGACGACGAAGGCCGTCAGCTCGGACGCGGCCCGCGAGTCGCTGATCGCGCTGCGCGGCGAGGTCGGCAAGGCCGTCATCGGCCAGGACGCCACCGTCACCGGGCTCGTCATCGCGCTGCTGTGCCGCGGGCACGTGCTGCTCGAGGGCGTGCCCGGCGTCGCGAAGACGCTGCTGGTGCGGGCCCTCGCCGCGTCGCTGCAGCTGGAGACCAAGCGGGTCCAGTTCACCCCGGACCTGATGCCCGGCGACATCACCGGCTCGCTCGTCTACACGTCCGGCAGCTTCGAGTTCCGCCCCGGACCGGTGTTCACGAACCTGCTGCTCGCCGACGAGATCAACCGGACGCCGCCGAAGACGCAGGCGTCGTTGCTCGAGGCGATGGAGGAGCGGCAGGTCTCCGTCGACGGCACGCCGCGGCCGCTGCCCGACCCGTTCGTGGTGTGCGCGACGCAGAACCCGGTGGAGTACGAGGGGACGTACCCGCTGCCGGAGGCGCAGCTGGACCGGTTCCTGCTGAAGCTCACGGTGCCGCTGCCCGAGCGCGAGGACGAGGTGAAGGTGCTCGCCGCCCACGACAGCGGCTTCGACCCGCGCGACCTGTCCGCGCTGCGCCCGGTCGCGACCGCGGCGGATCTGGCCGCCGGCCGCGCCGCCGTGCTCGCCGTGACGGTGTCGCCAGAGGTCCTGGGGTACGTCGTCGACGTCTGCCGCGCCACCCGTACGTCCCCGTCGCTGTCGCTCGGCGTCTCGCCCCGCGGCGCCACCGCGCTGCTGTCGACGGCGAAGGCGTGGGCCTGGCTGTCCGGCCGCGACTACCTGACGCCCGACGACGTGAAGGCGCTGGCCCGGCCGACGCTGCGGCACCGGATCTCGGTACGGCCGGAGGCCGAGCTGGAGGGCGTGACCCCGGACGGCGTCCTCGACGGCGTGCTGGCCTCGGTACCCGTTCCGCGCTGATGGCCCTGACCGGCCGGGCGCCGCTGCTGGCGCTGCTGGGCATCGTCCCGGTGGCGGTGCTCGCCTCCGGGTGGGCCGTCCTCGGCGTGCTGCTCGTGCTGCTCGTCGTGGTCCTGGTCGACGTCGCGCTGGCGGTGCCGGTGTCGGCGCTGCGGCTGTCCCGCGCCGGCGCCGTCGGCTGTCGGCTCGGCGATGCGGCGGAGGTGCACCTGTCGGTGGTGAACGGCGGTTCACGGAGGGCTCGGGGGGTGCTGCGGGATGCGTGGGTGCCGTCGGCGGGCGCCTCCCCCGCGGTGCACCTGCTGGACGTGCCGCCGGGTGAGCGGCGGGTGCTGACGACCCTGCTGCGGCCGACCCGTCGCGGCGACCGGCTGCCGGACCGCGTGACGGTGCGCTCGGTGGGACCGCTCGGCGTCGCTGCCCGCCAGGGCAGGCACGAGGTGCCGTGGCGGGTGCGGGTCACGCCGCCGTTCACGTCGCGCAAGTTCCTGCCGGAGCGGCTCGCCCGGCTGCGCCAGCTCGACGGGCTGGTGGCGGCACGGGTCCGCTCGCAGGGCACCGAGTTCGACTCGCTCCGCGACTACGTGGAGGGCGACGACGTCCGCTCGATCGACTGGCGCGCCACCGCCCGGCGGTCGGAGGTCGTCGTACGGACGTGGCGACCCGAGCGGGACCGTCGGGTGCTGCTCGTCCTCGATACCAGCCGTACGTCCGCCGGCCGCGTCGGGGACGTGCCGCGGCTGGACGCCGCCCTCGACGCCGCCCTGCTCATGACGGCCCTCGCCACCCGCGCCGGCGACCGCGTCGACCTGCTGGCGATGGACCGGGACGTGCGCGCGTCGGTCGAGGGCGTCCGGCGCAACGAGGTGCTGTCGCGGATGGTCGACGCGCTCGCGGGGCTGGAACCGGCGCTGGTCGAGAGCGACGGGCGGCGGCTGGTCGCGGAGGTGCTGCGCCGCGGTCGGCGGCGCTCGCTGGTCGTGCTCTTCACGACGTTGGACGCGACGTCGCTGGAGGAGGGCCTGCTGCCGGTGCTGGGCTCGCTCACGTCGCGGCACACGGTGGTGCTGGCGTCGGTGGGTGACCCGCGGGTCGAGCAGATGCTCGTCGACCGCGGGTCCGTGGAGGCGGTGTACGACGCGGCGGCGGCCGAGCAGGCGCGCGGCGAGCGGAGGCGGATGAGCGCGCTGCTGCGGCGCCGCGGGGTGGAGGTGGTCGACGCGCCCCCTTCCACGTTCGCCCCTGCCGTCGCGGATGCCTATCTGGAGCTCAAGGCGGCGGGGCGGCTGTGACCTTCCGGTCTCGCGTGCGCGCCTTCGACACCAGCCCGGGCACGGTGGAGGTGCTCCGGCGGGTACGCCGGGTGCTGCCCGGTGATCCCGCCTTCGGCGACCCGCTGTCGGCGGCGGGGCGGGACAGCGCGGCCGTTGTCGCGCGCCTCGCGGACCGGTTGTACGACGAGCAGCCGCGGGCGTCGCGGGAGGTAGGGCTCGGCGCGCTGCAGCTGTGGCAGTCGGTCCTGCAGCGGACCGGCCGCGACCACGGGATGACCGAGCAGACGGTGCTGTTCACCGATCTGGTCGGGTTCTCCGACTGGGCGCTGAGGGTCGGCGACGACGCGGCACTCCTCCTGCTGCGCCAGGTGGCGTCCGCTGTGGAGCCGCCGGTGGTGGCGCATCGCGGGCGCGTCGTGAAGCGGGTGGGTGACGGGCTGCTGGCCACGTTCCCCGCGGCGCAGCTCGCGTACGACGCGGTGGTCGAGGCGCAGGAGCGGCTCGGGTCGGTCGAGGTGCAGGGGCACCGGCCGCGGCTGCGCGCCGGACTGCACACCGGGCGGCCGAAGACGATCGGCGACGACGTTCTCGGCGTGGACGTGAACATCGCGGCGCGGCTGGTGCAAGCGGCCGGTCCGGACGAGGTGCTGGTGTCGGCCACGACGCTGACCGGGCTCGACGCCTCGCGGGTGGCGACCCGACGCAAGAAGGCGTTCGCGTTCCGGACGGTGAAGGGGGTTCCGGCCGATCTGGCGGTGTACGTGGTGACGCCGGTTCGGTAGGGCTTGGCGCTCCGGCTCCTGCCGCGACGTGAGCGCCTTGGCGCGCCGCGAAAGCCCCTGTACACAAGGGGATTCCAGCCCTGGTTCTGTCGTAGGTCGCGGCTGCTTTCGGTTCATGGCAGTCGACGTTCTTCCCGCTCTCGCGGCGGACGTCGACGCCCTCTCCGACATGTCCGTGGAGGCGTTGCCGGTCCCGTCGCTGACGGCGTTGGTGGAGCGCGCGGCACCGCTCGTGGCGAGGCTGGACGGGGCCGTCTCGCGAGCGGCCGGGGAGCTGCAGGCGCGCGGCGGTGGGGTGGTGCCCGACGCGGAGGGGGCGGTCCCGCCGGTGCCGGCGTGGCTGCGAGACGTGGCGAAGGTGTCCGGGCGGGAGGCGGGCCGGCAGGTCCGCACCTGCACGGCGCTGCGCGAGCTGCCGTCCGTCGCCGCGGCGATCGTCGACGGCGCGATCACCGTTGAGCACGGCCGGGTCTGGCCCGGCTCGTCGGGCGGATCGAGCCGCAGGCGCTGCTGGACAGCCAGGACGAGCTGCTCGAGGTGGCTCAGCGCACTGACCCTGACCAGCTCGCGCACCACGTACGGCACCTGCTGGCGACGTGGTGCGAGCCGGAGCTGGAGCGCGAGGAAGCCGATGCCGTCGACGGCCGCTTCTTGCAGCTCGTCGACCAGCGGAACGGCCGCACGCGCGGCCTCTTCGAGCTGCCGGACGCGGATGCCGAGGTGCTGCGGACAGTGCTGGAGCCGCTGGCGCGGCGGGACGGGCTGGACGACAAGCGCACCGCGGGGCAGCGGCGAGCGGATGCGCTGAGAGACGTGTTCGCACTCGCGCTCAAGCACGGCGATCTGCCCGATGCCGGCGGTAGCCGGCCGACGCTGACCTACGTCGTGCCGGTCGCGCAGCCGAGCCGCTTCCGAGCCGACGCGGACCGGCTGCCGCCGTGCCCGGCGGGTGCGTGGACCGGCCCCGCGACCCGCGCCACCGTCGAGCAGCTGCTGTGCGACGCCCGCATCGAGCTGCTCACCGTCGACCAGCAGCACCGGATCGTGAGCCTGGTCAGCTCCACCGACCAGATCACGTTGGGGCAGCGCCGCGCTGTCGCCGCGCGCGACCGTTGCTGCACCGCGAAGGGCTGCAGCCGGCATGGCCGCCGCCCGCCTTCTGCGACGTGCACCACCTGCGCGCCCGGGCAGACGGCGGCGCCACGGACGTGGACAACCTGGTGCTCCTGTGCCGCCGGCACCACAGCATGTGGCACCGCAAGCAGATCAGCCTCTCCGACCTGCGCGTGCCCTGGATGCGGCTCCCCCAGCCGCGCGCGCCGTCGTTGAGCTGAGCCGGCCGAGCCCGGTCCTCACTACCCTCGCCCCTCGACCCGTGCACTAGGAGCTCGGCCGCCTGCTGGGCACGTCAGCCGCTTCCACCCCAGGAGCGGATCCGGTGGCCCAGCGGGATGCTGCTCGACATCGCCTGCACCTCGGCGGCGTCGCAGTGCCCGATGAGCTCGTGCGGCTGGACACTCGACCCACAGAGCCTGCGGATGCTGGGCGCGCTGCACCTGCGACACCTCAGCCCGGTGCCGCCCGACCACCCGTACGCGCACCCCCGACTTCCTCCAGGTCGTCCTGCCCGGCGACGCAACAGGCGGTGCTGTGGGCGCCGGGTGCGGTGCACGAGTCGGGTAGCGCCGACGGCATGACCGTGCTGCTGGTCCAGTCGTCCGAAGCGCTTCCCTACAAAACCTAGTCGTGCCACCGGGGATCCTCGTCACGCAGGACCCGTCCGGAGGAAGACGTCGCCAACCTCGTCTTCACCGCGTTCGCCGGCCGCTTCAGCGAGGACGACTGGGAACCACGCACTCGGCGGCTGGCACGTGCTCGTCCGCGACGACCACGGCGGGCTGGTCGGGCGCACGCGGCGGTCGTACCGCGCGAGCTGCACGTGGACGAGCTGCCGATGCGGGCTGCGTCGAGGCCGTCGCCGCGAGCGGACGTGCAGGGCCGCGGCCATGCCGCCTGCGCGATGGAGGCTGGAACCAGATCGTGCGCAGCGAGGTTGAGAGCGGCGCATTAGCCACGGGCGCACACGGCTTCTACGAGCGGCTCGGCTGGGAGCGGTGGCGCGGGCCGACGTACGTCCGGCACCCATCGGCCACAACGCACGCCGCAAGAGGACCACGGGCTGATGATGCTGACGGAGCAGGAGTTCTCCCTCACCGCGTCAGTGTCCTGCGACCTCCGCCGCGGCGAGAATTGGCAACTCCACCGGCGCCACGTCCCCGCGCAGGTCGTTGCGCAGATCCCCCGTGATCCCGGCGTTGTGCGCACGCCGGCCGAGGACGAACACCCATGCCAGGAAGACCATCTCGGCGATCCCGCCGATGCCGATACGGGCCCAGGTGGGCAGTCCGGACGGGGTCACGAAGCCCTCGATGATCCCCGACACGAGCAGCACCAGGCACAGCCCGAGCGCGCCGACCACCAGCGCCCGGCCCTCCTCCGCGAGCGCCTGCGCCCGCCCACGCCCGCCCGGGTCCACCACCGTCCAGCCGAGCTTCAAGCCCAGCCCGCAGGCTACGAAGACCGCTGTCAGCTCGAGCATCCCGTGCGGCAGGATCAGCCCGAAGAACTGGCCGGTCCGGCCGTTGGCCGCGAGCAGCCCGCCGGCGATGCCCACGTTGAGCGCGTTCTGGTACAGCACGTACAGCACCGGCAACCCGAGCAGCACCCCGAACAGGATCGACTGGGCCGCTACGTAGGCGTTGTTGGTGAACACCTTCGAGGTGAAGTCCTGCGCCGGCGCGGAGGAGTAGTACCCGGCGAAGTCCTGCTCCACGAGCTGCTTGATCTCCTCCGGCGAAGCGATCGCGCTCTGCGCCTCGGGCGAGCCGGCGATCCAGGTGCCGTACGAGAGCGCGACGACGAGGAACCCGGCCGTCGCCCCCAGCCACCACCAGCGGGTCCGGTAGACGGTCGCCGGGAAGTCCTCGCGCAGGAACCGTGCCACGTCCCGCCACACCGCCTGGCGCCCACCGGCGACGACGCCGCGGGCACGGGCCACGAGAGAGGACAGCCGGCCGATCAGCGCGGCGTCGCGGCCGGCGCTCTGCACCACCGAGAGGTGGGTGGCGGTCCGGCGGTACAGGTCGACCAGCTCGTCGACCTCGGGCCCGGACAGCCTCCGCGGCCGGCGCGCTCGGCCGAGCAGCTTCTCGAGGCGCTCCCAGTCCTGACGGTGCGCCGCGACGTACGCGTCCAGGTCCACCCGGGCAGACTAGGTCGCAACCCGCGTCCAGGAGGTCGGAGTGCAGCCGCTCGTCACCGGTGAGGCCGTCACGCTCGACCTGCGCCCGGCCGGGCTGCCGTCCCGGATCCTCGCCGGGCTGATCGACGTCGGCCTGCAGCTGCTGGGCTTCCTCGCCCTCGGCGCCGTCATCGTCGCCGTCGGCGCGGACCTGTCCGCCGCGGCCGGCTCCGCGCTCGGCATCGTGCTGGTGGTGCTCGTCCTCATCGGGTACCCGGTCGCCTTCGAGTCGCTGCTGCGCGGCCGCACGCCCGGCAAGGCGGCCCTCGGCCTGCGGGTGGTGCGCGACGACGGAGGTCCGATCGGGTTCCGGCAGGCGTTCGTACGCGGGCTCGCCGGCGCCTTCCTCGAGCGGTTCGGCGTCACCCTGTTCGTGGGTGCGCTGGCGACGATGCTCCTCAACGAGCGCAGCAAGCGGATCGGCGACCTGCTCGCGGGCACCGTCGTGCTCAGGGAGCGGGTGGCCGTACGGGGCGGCAGTGTGGCCACCATGCCGCCACAGCTGGCCGGGTGGGCGGCGCAGGCCGACCTCGCCGGGCTGTCCGACGACCTCGCCCTGTCGGCGCGGCAGTTCCTGGCCCGGTCGAACGACCTCACGGCCCAGGCGCGCGAGGACCTCGGCAGCCGGCTCGTCCAGGCGGTGCTCGGCTCCGTCACGCCTCCCCCGCCGCCGGGTGCGCCGGGCTGGGCGGTGTTGTCGGCGGTCCTCGCCGAGCGACGGCGGCGCGAGGAGGCACGGCTGGGCACGGCCGCACCCGCGCCGATCTGGGGACCGACGCCGCAGGCAGGCCCCAGCCCGCAGTGGGGACAAGCACCGGAGGTGCGGCCCGCCCCCGCGGTGCAGCCGGCACCGGCGGTGCAACCGGGGCCACCGGTGCAGCCCGCACCGGACGTGCCGCCCGCTTCCGGTCCGGGCGGGTTCGTCCTCCCGCGCTGAGGTGCCGGCCGCGACCTGCCCTTCGACGCGGAAGCACCGCTAGCGGGACCCAGGTCAAGGTCGTGAACACGGGCCGCGACCGGCGAACTCCATCCTGCCGTGCCGACGGGCCGGGCGCTACCCCCGCTTCACGGCAGGACGCGGCCCGCGAGCTGCGCGCGGATCGCCTTCTTGTCGTACTTGCCCACGCTGGTCTTCGCCACCTCGTCCACGACCACCACGTCGTCGGGCAGCCACCACTTGGCCACCCGGCCGGTGAGGAACTCGCGCAGATCGTCGAGCGTCAGGGACTCGCCCTCGTGCAGGGCGACGACGACGACCGGCCGCTCGTCCCACTTCTGCGACGGCACGCCGACCACGGCAGCCTCGGCGACGGCCGGGTGCGCCAGGCAGGCGCCTTCGAGCTCCACGGAGCTGATCCACTCGCCGCCCGACTTCACCAGGTCCTTCGACCGGTCGACGATCCGGAAGTAGCCGTCGCTCTCCATCACCGCCATGTCGCCGGTGCGCAGCCAGCCGTCGTGGAACTTCTCCGGCATGCCGCCCCAGTACTCCGTCGCGACCCACGGCCCGCGGCACTCCAGCTCGCCGACCGTCTCGCCGTCCCACGGCAGCACGTCGCCGGTGTCCGGGTCGCACAGCCGCGCCTCGATTCCCGGGAAGATCGTGCCGGTCTTCACCCGTACGTCGACCAGCTCCGCCTCGGACAGGCCGCGGTGCCGGCGGCGCGGGCGCGACGACGCGGCGACCGGTGAGGTCTCCGTCATGCCCCAGATCTGCAGGATGGTGATGCCGAGCGCGTCGTAGGCCTCCATCAGCGCGCGCGGGGTGGCGGAGCCGCCGACGCCGAGCGTCTTGAGCGAGGACAGCTCGACTTCGCCGCGCTGGGCGAGTGGCAGGAGCGAGGTCCAGATCGTCGGCACCGCTGCCGCCCAGGTGACCCGCTCCTGCTCGATGATCCGGGCCAGCGCCTGAGGCGAGCAGTCAGCGCCGGCGAAGACGAGGTCCGCGCCCGTGAGCGGCGCGGCGTACGGCAGTCCCCAGCCGCAGGCGTGGAACAGCGGCACCACCGGCAGGATCCGTTCCTGCTCCGAGATGCCGAGCCCGTCGACCATGCACATCGCCATCGCGTGCAGGTACGTCGACCGGTGCGAGTAGACGACCGCCTTGGGCATCCCGGTCGTGCCGGACGTGTGGCACATGCCGCACGCCATGTCCTCGCTCAGGTCCGGCAGATCCGTCGCGGCACAAGCGTTCTCGATGAGCTGCTCGCCCTCGAGGATCCCCTCGATGCCGCCGCACTCGCCCTTGCCGATGCGCACGAACGCGCGCACCGACGGCATCCGCGCTGCCACCTCGCCCAGCCTCGGCACGAGGTCGTCGTCCACGAACAGGACGGTGTCGTCCGCGTCGGCCACGACGTGCTCGAGCTGGTCGTCGTGCAGCCGGATGTTGACCATGTGCAGCACGGCACCGACCAGCGGCACCGCGTAGTAGAGCTCGACGTGGCGGGACGAGTTGTTCGCGAACGTGCCGACCCGGTCGCCCGGCTGGACGCCGAGGTCGCGCAGCACGGTGACCAGTCGCAGGATGCGGTCGGCCATGGCGCCGTACGTCGTCCGGCCCGCGCCGGTGGCGAAGGCGTCGACCACCTCCGCGTCGGCGTAGACGGTCCGCATCCGGTCGAAGATGGTCCGCACGGTCAGCGGCTGCGCCCCCATCAGGCCCTGCACGTCACTCCTCCCCTGCTGCCGGCAGACCGAGGCCCAGCACGAGCAGCGCCGCGTTCTGCGGCACCCGCGGGTCGAGGCCGGTGACGTCGCGGACTCGGCCGAGCCGGTACGCGACCGTGTTCACGTGGACGTGCTCGCTGCGCGCCGTCTCCGGCACCGAGCCGGTCGCGAGGTACGTCCGCAGCGTCCCGATGAGGACGCCCGCCGGGTCGCGGGAGGCGAGGACGTCGGCGACCCGCCGGCGCAGCGCGTCGGCCACCCGCTCGTTCCCGAGCAGCAGCTGCTCGACGAGCAGGTCGTCCGGTCCGAAGGAGCCCTGGACGTGCCCCTCTGCCACCGCAGTGAGCAGCAGCTGCTCGACGTGGGACACCTCCTCGCACAGCGCGCGCCCGCACGCAGCCGGCCGCCCCCACGCCACGAGGGTGCCGCCGCGACGGATCGGTCCGTCGAGGCGCTGCGGGACGAGCAGCAGGACGCGATCTCCCCGGTGCCCGCCGAGGGTGCCGGCCGGCGCGTCGGCGAGCAGCGCGTCGATGCCGGCGGCCGCACCGCTGCCGCCGACGAGGACGGGCACGTAGGCCGACGCCAGCACGGTGGAGAAGCGCAGCGAGACGGCGGCGACCTCGCTCGGATCGGCCGCGGTGAGCAGCGCCTCCACCAGCTCGCGGCGGCGCGCGTCGAGGTCGCGCAGCCGGTCGTAGCTCAGCGAGAGGTACGCGCGGGCGAGCGCGCTGGACGTGCGGTCGACGATGTCGATCCAGCGGGCGCCGAGGTCGGCGAGCAGCTGCTCCTCGCCGGGCTGCACGGCGGCGCAGAGCGCCGTCCATGCCTCGCGGCCGGCGATCCGGTAGGCGTGCAGCACCGACTCGAGCGGCATGCCCATGATCAGCCGGTCGCGACCGGACTGCTCGAAGACGCGCAGCTCGTCGGGCGTCAGGGTCCGCTCCTGCACCACGCAGGACAGGAAGACCTGGACCAGCCGGCGCGACACCGGCAGCACGTCGGTGGCCATGGTGGCCTCGGTCATCGCGGCGTACTCGGCGATCTCGTGCTGGTACGCAGCGCCCATGCGCGCGACGAGCGCGTCGAGCTCGGCGAGCACCCGCTCCGCCAGCGCGCCGACGCGCGGCGTCGTCGAGAGCGCGGTCACCGGTGCCGGTCCAGCCAGTCGAGCAGCACCTCAGCCACGCGCTCCGGCTGGTCGGTCATCAGCACGTGGTTCGCGTCCGGCACCAGCACCAGCTCGGCACCGGGGATGCGCTCGGCGATCAGCGTCCCGTTCGCCGGCGGCACCAGCGCGTCGAGCTCGCCGTGCAGCACCAGCGTCGGAGCCGCAATGGCGTCGATCCGGTCGTACCCGTTCCACTGCGAGCTGCCGACGGCCTGCGCCATGTACCCCTCGTTCGAGGCGGCCAGCGGGAAGCGGACCGCCCAGTCCTCCTCGATCCGCTCGCGCGGCGTGGCCGGCGCGTAGTTGAACGGGATCGACGTCGCGGCCGCCTCCTCGGGCGTCATCTCTCCGCGCTTCATCAGCACGGCCATCGCCTCCGGGTTCAGCACCGCGTTCGCGATCCCGGGGTGCGTTGCGGTCAGGCACAGCGACAGCACGCGGTCCGGCGCCGACAGCGCGATCTCCTGCGCGATGAGGCCGCCCATGGAGATGCCGACGACGTGCGCCTGCTGCGCCCCCGCCGCGTCGAGCACCGCCAGGCAGTCGGCCGCCATGGTGTCGACCGTGTACGGCGCGCCCGGGACGTCGCCGGTCTCGCCGGCGCCGCGGTTGTCGACGCGCAGCACGCGGTACCGCCCGGCCAGCGCGGGCACCAGCCGGAACCACATCGCGGCCGGGTACGCGAGGCCCATCACCAGCAGCAGCGGCGGCGCGTCGGCCGGCCCGTCCTCGAACCACGCGATGCGCGCGCCGTCCGGCCGCTCCACGTACGACGTCATCGTCTTCTCCTGGTCCTCAGCTGGCGCGGCCGGCGCGGCTGGAGCTGCGCTGCGGCGGGACGGACTGGCGGTCGGCGAGGGCACGGCCAGTGGCGGCCTGCAGCACCTTGCCGATGCCGAGGTGCGTGGCCAGCGTGCTCTCGTCGAGCTCGGCGACCGGCGCCGAGTGGACGACGACGCCGGTCTGCATGAGGTGCGCCGTGTCGACGAGGGACAGGCCGAACGCGACGTTCTGCTCGACGAGCACCATCGTCACGCCGGTCTCGGCGACCGTCTCGAGGACCTCGTTCAGCTCGAGCTGTGCCACCGGCGACAGCCCCGCGCTCGGCTCGTCGATGAGGATCAGCGACGGCTCGTTGATGAGCGCGCGGCCGACCGACAGCGACGCCTGCTGCCCGCCGGACATCGTCCCGGCCATCTGGCTGCGCCGCTGCCGCAGGACCGGGAAGCGGTCGTAGACGCTGTCGAGGGAGGCGGCGTACCGGCCCTTGTCGCGGCGGCGCAGGGTGTAGGCGCCCAGGCGCAGGTTCTCCTCGACGGTCAGCTGCGGGAACACCTGCCGGCCCTGCGGGACGTGGCCCATGCCGCGGGCGACCCGCTTCTCCGGCGACAGCTTCGTGATGTCGTCGCCGTTCAGCAGGATCCGCCCGCTGCGCGCCGGAAGGATGCCGGCGAGCGTCTTCATCGTGACGCTCTTGCCGGCGCCGTTGAGGCCGAAGACGCCGGCGATGCCGCCGGCAGGGACCGTGAAGCTGACGCCGTGCAGGACGGTCGTGGCGCCGAACCCGGCCGTGATGTCCTCGACCTGGAGCAGGGGCTGGCTCATGCGTTGACCTCCTGCTTCTGCGGCGCGACACCGAGGTAGGCGGTGACGACCTCGGGCCGACCGACGACCTCGACCGGCTCGCCGTCGGCGATGACCTTGCCGGCGTCCATGACATACAGCTCGTCCGCGACGTCGAGGACGAGCGGGACGTTGTGCTCGATGAGCAGCACGGTCCGGCCCAGCCGGTCACGGACGTCGCGCAGCGTCGCGGCCAGGTCCTCTGCCGCAGCCGGGCTCATACCGGCGCTGGGCTCGTCGAGCATCACCAGCTCAGGGCTGGTGACCAGGGCGCAGCCGATCTCGACGATGCGCTGCTGGCCGTGCGACAGGCGCCCGACCTGCGCGTCGCGGTACCGGCCGAAGCCGAGGCCAGCGAGCACCTCGTCCGCGCGCGTGCGCACGTCGCGCTCGTAGAAGCGCGACGGCCCGACCATCGTCAGCGCGGACAGCACGCCGTACGGCGCGGCCAGGTGCTGGGCGATGAGCAGGTTCTCGTACACCGACTGGTTCTTCGCGAGCCCGATCAGCTGGAAGGTGCGGCTCATGCCGAGCGCCGTGCGCCGGTGCGTCGGCAGGTGCGACACGTCGACGCCGAGCAGCTCGATCCGTCCCGTGTCCGGCGTCAGGGCGCCCGTGATCGCGTTGAACATGGTCGTCTTGCCCGCGCCGTTCGGGCCCATGAGGCCGACGATCGTGCCGCGGTCGACGTGCAGCGACGCGCTGTCGACCGCCTGGAGGCCGCCGAAGCGGACGCTGACATCGGTCGCCTTCAGCACAGCCGTGCGCGCGCGCAGCTTCGGCACGGGCGGCATCCCCACCGGCCGCGTGAGAGCCGGGAGGTTCGGCCGCGTCGGGGGCAGTGGCGGCTCGCCGCCCTTGCGGCGCTTGCGCTTCTCGCGCGCCTCCTCGACCGCGCCGGCGAACCCGCCAGGGTGCTGCGCGAGGGTGTACATGAGCAGCGCGGCGTTGATGACGAGGTCGAGGCCGCGGATGCCGGCACCGAACAGCGCGACCAGCAGGTCGGGCAGGAGCGTCGCGAAGATGGCCGCCGTGACGACCCCCCAGCGGCTGCCGAGCCCCCCGATGACGACGATGACGACGAGCAGCAGCGAGCGCGCGTAGTCGAACGTCCCGGCCGTGACGGTGCCGAAGGCGGTGCCGATGATCGAGCCGGCGATGCCGGCGATGGCACCGGAGATGGTGAACGCGAGCAGCTTGTAGCGCACCACGTCGATCCCGAACGACGCCGCGACCTGGTCGTCGGCTCGGATGGCCTGGAACGCCCGGCCGAGGCGCGAGCGGGTCAGGTTGACGTCCACCTGCCACACCAGGACCAGCAGCACGGCCGCGATGGTGAGGAAGCCGGTGTCGGAGGAGATCGGCGAGTCGCCGATGTACGGGCGCGGCGTGACCTTGCCGGCGGAGCCGCCGCCGATCCACTCCACGCGGAACACCGACTGCCAGCCGACGTAGGCGACGGAGACGGTGACGACGGCCAGGTACAGGCCGCGCAGGCGGAGCGCCGGCAGGCCGACGAGGAACGCGATCGCGGCGCCGACGACAGCCGCGGCCGCGAGGCCGACCACCCAGGGCAGGCGCAGCTGGTCGACGGAGGTGACGACGCCGGTGGTGAAGGCGCCGACGCCGACGAAGGCGAACTGGCCCAGGGAGATCTGGCCGGCGTAGCCCATCAGCATGTTGAGCGAGATCGCGGCAATGGCCGTCGCGCACGCGGCGGAGCAGAGCAGCGCGTTCTTGTCCGAGAGGACGGCCGCGCCGAGCGACCACGGCAGCACCGCAGCGAGGACGAGCGCGACGAGGACGCCCGGGACCTTGGGCCGGCTCATGCGCGGGCCTCCGCCGGACGGCCGGTCTGCTCGTCGAGGCGCTTGAGCAGGTCCGGGATCGTCTGCCGGCCGATGAGCACAGCGAGCAGGACGACCAGCACGACGACGTACCGCAGGCCGGAGAGCCCGATGCCGCTGAGGTACCGGGTCGCGGCCGACTCGGCGATGCCCAGGGTGACGCCGCCGACCACGGCGCCGGGCAGGCTGTTGAGCCCGCCGACGACAGCGGCGGCGAGGCCGACCACGTAGAGCTCGCTCGCGTACCCGGGCCCGAAGACGCCGACCGTCGGCTCGACGAGCAGGGACGCGATCGCGGCGAGAGCAGCACCCGCACCCCAGACGGTGAGGGAGATGCGGGACAGCGGTACGCCGACGAGCCGGACGGCGGACGGGTCCTGCGCAGCCGCGAGGATGCCGAGGCCGAAGTCGGTGCGACGCAGCACGGCCTGCAGGCCGAAGCCCAGCGCGATCGCAAGGACGAGCCCGGCGATCTGCGTAGGCGTCACGAGGACACCCGCGATCTCGACCGTGCCATCGACCGGCGCGGCCAGCTCCTTGGGGCTCTCGCCGAACAGCTGGAACTCGCCGGCGAGCAGGAACAGCGCGAGACCGACCGTGGCGACCGCGACGGCGACCGGGTCGCTGACGCCCATGCGCCGCACGACGAGCAGCTCGAACAGGCAGCCCAGTCCGGCGGCGAACAGGACGGCTGCCAGGGCACCGACCGGCCACGGCAGCGCGGGCAGCGTGGGGTTGTCCATGAACGGCAGCGGGATCTCCCAGCCGTCGACGAGCAGCGCCGCGAGGAACAGCCCGGCTGTGCCCACCTCGCCGTTCGCGAACGTCAGCACGCCGGTGCCCCGGTGGACCATGACGACGCCGAGCGCGAACAGCGCGTAGATGCCGCCGGAGATGAGGCCCAGGACGACGACCTGTCCCATCAGGACCTGCCCACGCACATCTTGGTGTTGCGCCACGAGGCCTTGCCGTTCTTGTCGCGGTAGGTCTCCATGAAGACGAGCTGGTCGCCGCCCTGGCGGTGGGTGCCGCCGGTGAAGTCGAGCTGGCAGACGCTCGACGTCGGGCGCTTCTTGTACGTCTCGAGGACGTCGACGAACCGGTTGCGCGTGCAGTCCTTGCCGCAGTCCAGCAGCTGGGCGTACAGGGACTTCTGCGCGGTCCAGTTGAGGAACAGCAGGTCGCCGCCCACGCCCGCCAGGTCGACGTTCGGCCGGTACTTCGCGTACTGCTGCTCGAACAGCTTCATGTCGTCGGCGTACGACGCGAACGGGCCCGTGTAGTCGCCCTTCGTGTAGGCGGTGAACATCGCGACGCCGTCGAGGGCCGGCTTGAAGGCGTCCTCGTCCAGCGTCTGCGACGTCAGGTTGAACGGGAACAGCATCATGTTCGGGTTGTAGTTCTGGGCCCGGATCTGCTTGACGATCGGCGTCGCGTCGAGCGCGTTGTCCCAGATCCAGACGACCTCGGCGCCGTTGTTCTTCATCGCCAGGACGTCGTCGGTGTAGTTGCCCTTGTTCTGCGGCACCTTGGTCTCGGCGACGACCTTGCCGGCGCCGCCGACGTACTGCTTGAACGCGACGACGCCCGGCTCCCAGTTCTCGCCGTCCCGCTTGATGATGCCGATCTTCTTGCCGCGGTACTTCGACAGGTACAGCTGGCCGAACGCCTCACCGGTGCGCTCTACCGTCGGCAGCGGGGCGAACGAGTACTTCTGGCCGGCCGTGCCCTTCACCGTCGCGGTGTGGTGCATGTAGAGCATGTGGTTGTCCTCGGCCCAGTTGCGGACCGCGGGGATCTGGTCGAAGCCGATCCCGCCGAGCAGCATGAAGATGCCCTTGGCCTTGCAGGCACGGGCCGCCGTCACCGCGGTCGTCGGCTTGTAGTCGTCGTTCTCGTACGTCACGGACACCTTGCGGCCGAACACGCCACCGGCGTCGTTGACCGCGGACCAGAACACGTTGAGGTCGTCCGCGCTCGTGTTGAACGCGGCGCCGTAGGTCAGGGCGGCGTGCGCGCAGAGGGTGATCGAGTTCGACGTGATGCCGATCTTGTCCTCCGCCGGCGTGAACAGGCGGCTGCGCGCCGGCGGAACCGCTGCCCCGCCGGTGGAGCCGCCGGAGCCGGCGCCGGGCCTGCTCACCGAGGTGACGGTCTTGCCGTTCTTGGTGGTCGTGGTGACGACGGTGCCGTCCGGCCGGGTGACCACGGTGACGCCCGGCGCCACCTGGACGCCCGTCGCGCCGGGCAACGGAGCGGCTGCACTGGCTCCGGGAGCGGCCGCGGCTCCGGTCGTCGCGTCCGCGGCGCCGCCTGTGCTGCCGCCGTCCTGCTGCTCCAGCGCGCTGGGCGCGGGGGCCGAGCTGCAGGCCGTGACGGCGGCGAAGGCGGCGGCGGCGAGCAGCGCGGAGCTGCCGCGCCGGCGACGGGACGTTGTGGGCATGGGTCCCCCGGGTTGCGACGGTGGTGCGGTCGCGTGTGAGGTTCGACACCCCGGGGCCGGGTTCCTCCCGTTCCTCTGGGTGAATCTCCCAGGGAAGGTTGGCAGATCTACAAGGTCAGCGGCGGGTGTGGGCGGCGAAGAAGTCGTACATCGCGTGCCCGAGGTCCGGCCCGACGGGGTCGACGAAGGTGCCGCGCGGGTCGCCGCCGGTGTACGCGTGGTTGGCGCCGTGGATCACCAGCGCCGTGACCGTCGGCCCGTACTCGAGCACGGTGTAGGGGTAGCTCTGCAGGCCGAGGACGCCGCCGGCGCACGGCAGCCGGCTGTTGCCGACGCACGGGTCGCCGGGCGGGGTCCCCTGCACGGCCGGGTGGTCCGTGGTCGAGGTCGGCGTGCGGGGCACCGAGCCGTTGAGCTCGCCGTCGTCAGCGAGGTCGTTGGTGCCGAGCCACTGGCTGACGGCGGTGCCGCCCATCGCCGCGTTGTTGACCATGTCCGCGCTGCCCTGCACGACCAGCGTCGGCACCACCTGGGCGTGGTCGCCCATGGCGCGGTGGGCCGCGGTGCCGCTCACGTCCGAGCAGGTGAGGTAGGCGCAGCCCGCGATGGGCGCGACCGCGCGGTACAGGTCGGGGGACGTCGCCGCGAGGATCGTCGCCATGTCGGCACCGGCGGAGACGCCGGCCAGCCAGACCCGGCCGCTGTCGACGGCGAAGCGGTCCATCACGTCCCGGGTGAGGCCGGCGAGGGTGGCCGGCTCGCCCTTGTCCCGCGTCTGGTGGTCGGGGAGGAACCAGTTCCAGCAGCCGGAGCCGTTGCCGTCGCTGACCGGGTAGCTGCTGCCGACCGGACGCGTCTGCTCGGGGACCAGGACGAGGATCCCCTTCTCCTCCGCCAGCTGGGCGAGCCTGCTGCCGACAGCGGCATCGGCGGCGTTCTGGTTGCAGCCGTGCAGGTACACGAACAGCGGCACCTTCTTGTGCGGCCTGTCGGCGACGGCGGCCGGCACGTACAGCAGGTACTTCAGCGCTGGCCCGGTCGCGGTGTCGAACGTGCCCGACTGCATGCCCGCCTGCGGCCCCGCGGGCCGGTCGGCCGAGGCGGGAACCGCCAGCAGGCTGACGAGCGCGAGCAGAGCGGGGAGGAGGAGACGGCGCATGCCTCCTGTTTCGACGCGACCGGACCCATCCCTGTTGGCGGATCGCCAGAACGCGAACGGCCCGCCCTCTGGAACGAGGACGGGCCGTCGTGCGCAGGCGTCTAGTAGCGGTACTGGTCGCTCTTGTACGGGCCGTTCACGTCCACGCCGATGTACTCGGCCTGGTCCTTGCGCAGCTCGGTGAGCCGCACGCCGAGGGCGTCGAGGTGCAGCCGCGCGACCTTCTCGTCGAGGTGCTTGGGCAGCACGTAGACCTTCGTCTCGTACTCGTCGTTCTTCGTCCAGAGCTCGATCTGCGCGTTGGTCTGGTTGGTGAACGAGTTGCTCATGACGAACGACGGGTGACCAGTCGCGTTGCCGAGGTTCAGCAGGCGGCCCTCACTCAGCAGGATGATCGAGTGGCCGTCCGGGAACTGCCACTCGTCTACCTGCGGCTTGATGTTGTTGCGGCTGATGCCCGGGAACTTCTGCAGGCCGGCGACGTCGGCAAGGGCTCGGCCGAGTCGCTGCGTGCCCAGGGCGCCCGCGTCAT
>JAODNS010000089.1 GCA_025465145.1 Frankiales bacterium | reverse complement strand
CTTGTCCTTGCACTCCTCGACGGAGTACTTGGTCGGCTCGAACCGGTGGTCGCGGAAGCTCAGCGACATCGAGCCGGAGAAGTCCTCGATCGGGGAGATCTCCTCGAAGATCTCCTCCAGACCGGAGCGGGTGGAGACGTCGTCGCGACCGGCGGCGACAGCCTCCGCGACGCGCTGCTGCCACACCTCGTTGCCGACGAGCCAGTCGAACGACGAGACCTGCAGGTCGAGCAGGTTGGGGACCTCGAGCGGCTCACGGATCTTGGCGAAGGAGACGCGAGGGTTCTTGCTGGTGATGCTGGGGACGCTGCGGGCGGCCAAGAGGGGTCCTTCCGAAGGCACAGCTGTCACGGGGTCTGACAGCCAGGTGCGCGCACACGTCGTCCGGCCGTCCCAGGCATCCGGCCTGGACGGTTATATGACGGGAGGCAGCGCAAAGAGGCAGTCTAGGCCCTGCGGCCGCTGCCTGTCGAGTCGTGCCTTCGCTCGTACGTCACTGCTGCGCGACAGAGTGACGAGGATCGCTCTGCCCGTCAAGCGCTCATCCACACCTGGTCGTCGCGGCGTGCGTGATCCCGGTACGGACGGCACGCTCCCCACGGTGCTGACGCGCGCCTTGATCACCGGCGGGCGGGGCTACAGCGCGTTGACGGCGGTGACCAGCCAGCGGCCGCCCACCTTGGCGAGGGTCATCTTGACCCGGCTGAGATCGACCTTCTCGCCGGTGACGCGGGTGCTCGTCGTCACCTGGTTGACGTAGACGATCGTCACGACCTGCTCCGGCGTGGCCCGCACGACGCCGGCGCTGACGACGTCGGCCTTGACGACGGCCTTGTACTGCTTGGCCACGTCGCTGACGACCTTGGTCGTCGTCTTGTCGTACTGCTTGCGGAAGTCGCCGGTCGTCAGCGCGCGTCCGGTGCTGAAGTCCTTGTCCAGCGTCCGGTAGTCGTAGCTGAACAGCAGCCGGGCCGCGTCGCGGCTGGCTTCGAGGCCGGTCCGGCGGGCCTGCTCGGTGCGGTCGTGCTCGCGGACCTGCAGCCAGAGGTACGTCGTGGCTGCCGCCATCAGCGCGGTCATCAGCAGCAGGGCGACGACCGGCAGGCTGATCCCGCGGCGGGCGCGGCGCTGCCGGCGGGGGTCGGTCGCGCCGGTCTGCTCGGTCTCGACCGCAGGCAGGACCGGGGGCTCGAGCTCCGCGTGCGCCGCAGCCGGCTCCGCGGGGAGCGTCTGAGCGGGGGGCACGACCTGCTCGGTGTACGCCGGCGGGACGTAACCGGCCGGCTCGGCCGGCGCGTCCCCGTCGAACGGATCCTCGTCGAAGAACGGCTCGTCGTCGTCCGGCTCGAGCTGGGCGAGCCGGTCGTAGAGCGACGGGGGCGGCGCGGGCTCCTCGGGCTGGACCGGCTCGGGCTGCGGGTCGGGCTGGACCGGGTCGTAGCGCAGCTCGGGGTCGGGCTGGACCGGGTCGTAGCGCAGCTCGGGCTCGGGCGGGACCGGCAGCGGCTCGACCGGCTCGACCGGCTCCGGGAGCGACGGCTCGACCGGCTCGACCGGCTCGACCGGCTCTGGCTCGTGCACCGGCTCGTACGTCGCCGGCTCGTACACCGGCTCGTACACCGGCTCATACGGAGCCGGCTCGGCCAGCTCAACCGGCTCGCACGTCGGCTCGTACGGCTGCCCCGGTTCGTACGGGGGAACGGCCTCGACGGGCTGCTGCTCGTCCGGGTGCTCGGGCGTCGTCATGTCAGCTCACGAACTGCAGGGCCGAGGTGAGCCAGCGGCCGTTGTGCCGCTCGAGGTCGAGCTGCATCCGGTAGGTGTTGGACCGGCCGGCAGGGGCGGCCTTGTTCTTGACGTTGCTGTCGACGACGACCAGCGCGGTCGCGGTCTCGGTGTCGGCGCGCACGAGGGCAGCCTCCAGCACCTTGCCCTCCGCCGAGACCTGGTTCTCCGTCAGCACCGTCTTGAGGTCCTTCGACCGCTGGCCGAAGTCGGTCTTGAAGCCGCCGGTCGCGCCGTCGAGGACCCGCTGCAGGTCCTCGTCGATCGCCTTCGCGTCGATGGACGTCAGGTTCAGCGCCTCCGTACGGGCGGCCGTCAGCGCGGCGGCGCGGGCGTTGTCCTTGTCGGCGTACTCGCGCAGCTTCAGCGCCCCGACCAGGGCCGCGGCGGACAGGGCGAGCAGCAGCACGGACAGCACCGCGACGAGCACGCGGGACGTGCGGCGCGGGGCAGTGCCGGCGGACGCGCTGCTGTCCGCCGCCGGAGCGGGCGCGGTCACTGCGACAGGGGGCCGAGCAGCAGCCACGTCCACGACGTGTCGCCGAAGACGCGCTGGGCGCCAGCGGTCGAGCCGATGGTGAGGCGCTTGCCCTCGGCGGTGATGACGTTGCCGGTGGCCGGGTCGTAGTCGCCGAGCATGACGGTGTCGTCGCCGGTGCGGCTGCTGCTGGGCCGGACGCTCGACGTGCCCCCGCCGCCGCTCGGGACGGCGCTGGTGTTGTTGTTCGGGAACGGCTGCTCGCCCCGCGGCCGTGGCTCGTTCTGCGCACCGCGGACGTTGCGGTTCGTCTCCGGCTTGAGCTTGCAGTACGCGTTGAGGTTGGGCGTGCGCAGCGTGAGGTCCGTCGGTGGGCGGCGTTTGGTGCTCTCGTACCCCTCGGTGCAGGGCACGGGTGCGGCGCCCGTGCCCGCGGGCGTGCCGCCGCCGCCGGACAGGACGAACCCGAAGTGGGTCGTGCCGTCGTTCGGCACCACGGTGAAGCCGCCGGCGATGACGTTCGGGTACGTCACGAGGATCTGCTTGATCGCGGGCAGCCGGATCGACTGGACCTGCGCGATGGTCGTGAGGTTGGACAGCAGCACCGGCAGCGCCGACCGGTTGGTCTCCAGCAGGTCGGTGACCTCGCGCGCGCTGGCCGTGCCGTTCGAGAACAGCCGCCGGAAGTCCGGGTCGCTCGCCCGCAGCTGCCCGCTCAGGTCCGCCAGGTCGCGGTTGAAGCTCTTGAACTGCCCGGAGACGTCGCGCTGCGTGTTGAGGACGGTGGCGCCGTCGTCGATGAGCTGCTTGGTCTCCGGCAGGTGCTCGGTCGCCGCCCGCGTCAGGGCGTCGCCCGCGTCGACGAGGCGCTGCAGGCTGTCGCCCGTGCCCTCGAACGCGCGGCCCAGCTCGTCCAGCACGATGGCGACGTCGTCGGTGTCGATGCTCTTGACGAACTCGTCGAGGTTGACCAGCAGCTGGGTCGGCGAGATCGGGATCTCGGTGTTCTCGATCGCGATGACCGAGCCCTGCTTCAGGTACGGCCCCCCGTCCGCCTGCGGCTGGAGGTCGACGTACTGCTCACCCACGGCCGACCGGTTGCCGACGAAGGCCTTGACGTCGGTGGGCACCTGGGTGCCCGGGCGCAGCCGCAGTCCGACCCGCACGCCGTTCTCGCGCAGGGTCAGCGACTCGACCTTCCCCTTCGGCACACCGCGGTAGGTGACCTCGGCGCCCTTGAAGATGCCGCCCGAGTCGACGAAGTCGGCGGAGACGACGAAGCCCTGGTCCTGGAAGAACTTGCCCAGACCGGCGTAGCGGACGCCGGTGTAGCTCAGGCCCAGGATCGAGATCAGTCCGAAGACGAGCAGCTGGAGCTTGGTCTGGCGGCTGATCACGAGAGGCCTCCGAGCAGCATCCGGAGCATGCCCTGCTGGTCGCCGGCGAGGATGTCCACACCAGGAACCGGCAGCCTCGGCGCGGTGGTCGGCAGCGGAACCCGCGGCACGGTGGGCACCGTTGGCACCTTGGGGACCGGTGCGAGCGAGGGCAGGATCGACGGGATCGGCAGCGGCACCGGCAGCGCGCCGGTCGGGTCCAGGTTCTTCACGGCGTCGAGCAGGTTGATGTCGGCCGTGATGAACAGGTTGGCGTAGTCGCCCTTGATGCCCTCGTCGACCGTGCGCGGGAACGGGTAGGTCGTGAGCAGCTCGAGCGAGTCGGGCAGGTCCTTCCCGGCCCGGTTGAGCTGCGTCAGGATCGGCTCGAGCGCGCGCAGGTCCGCGACGGTGTTCTGCTGGGACGCGTTGATGACGCGCACGGCGACGTCGCCCAGCCGGTCGAGGCCGGTGAGCACCGCCGTCAGCTGCTCGCGGTTGTCGGCCAGCACGCTCACGCCGGCCGGGATGTCGCGCAGCGCGGTGGACAGGACCTGGCGCTGCGCCGCGAGCTTGCCGGTGAGCCGGTCCAGCCCGTCCAGCGCACGGACGATGTCCTGCTTCTGCGCGTCGAGTCCGCCGACGAAGGCGTCCAGCTGCTTGAGCAGGTCCTTGACGTCGGCCTCGCGACCCTTCAGCGCGAGCGTGAGCTCGCGCTGGATGACCTGCAGCTGCTCGAGGCTGCCGCCGTTGAGGACCAGCGACAGCGCGCCGAGCACCTCCTCGATCTCCGCGTTACGGCCGGTGCGGTTCAGCCCGATGGTCGCGCCGTCGCGCAGCCGGCCCACGGCGGGCTCCCCCGTCGGCTTGTCCAGGCTGACGAACTTCTCGCCGAGTAGCGACGTCTGGCGCAGGCTCGCTCGCGCGTTCTCCGGCAGCACGACGTCCTTGTTGAGGCTGACGACGACGCGGGCGGTGTAGTTCTTCAGGTCGATCGCGCTGACGCTGCCGACGGTGACGTCATCGACCTTGACCGCCGACTGCGGGACCAGGTCGAGCACGTCCGGGAACTCGACCGTGACCTTGTACGCGCCGGCGCCGGTGCCCTGTCCGCCCGGCAGCGGGATGGCGGCGGCTCCCTCGAACTTGCAGCCGGACAGGAGCAGGACGCCGGAGGTGCTGAGGGCGACCCAGGCGGCGGCGCGACGGTTGCTGCGGATGCTCATCGGCCGCTCTCCAGGATCCCGCCGAGGGTGCGGTCGTCGGCCGTCGCGGGGGTGCGGGTGGCGCTCGCCGGGGCGGCCGGGCACGGCTGGCCGATGGCGGTGAACACCGTGCAGAGCAACGTGCTCTCGCTGGTCTGGTTGTTGTTGTTGTCGCGCGTGTCCAGCGTGCCCGAGCGCGGGTTGTAGGCCAGCTGCAGGTTCGACAGCGCGACGGCCGAGTTGTCCAGGAACTCCTCGAGCGCCTTCTTCTGCTTCACCAGCGTGCTCGTGATCGACGCCAGGTCTCGCACGTTGTCGGTGAGGCCGGCCTTGTTCTGGCGGACGAAGGTCGACACCTCGCCGAGCGCCAGGGACAGCTGGCGGATCGCGGTCGCGAGGTCCTGCCGCTCACCGGACAGCTGCGCGGCGACGTCGGCGAGGTCGGTGTTGAACTGCCGGACGGTGTCGTCGCTGTTCGCGATCGTCGTCGTGAAGTCCTGCAGGTTGTCGACGGTCCCGAACAGGTCCTCGCGGCTGGTCGACAGCGTCTCGACCGCCTTTGACAGGTCGGCGAGCGTCGTGTTGAGCAGCTCTCCGTTGCCCTTGAGGTTCTGCGCGCTCACGTCGAGCAGGCGGCCCAGCGCGCCGTTCTTGTTGGCGCCGTTCGGGCCGATCGCCCGGTTGAGCTCGTCCAGCGCGCTGTAGATCTGGTCCAGCTCGACCGGTACAGCCGTTCGGTCCCGCGGGATCTCGAACGACGCGGGCAGAGCGGCCCCGCTCCGCCACACCGGCGTCACCTGGACGTAGCGGTCCGACACGATCGACGGGGAGACGACCACCGCGCGGGCATCGGTCGGCAGCTTGTACTTCGCGTCGTACTCCATCTCGACCCGCACGGTCTTGCCCTCGGGCTTGATGGCCGTCACCTGGCCGATCTTGACGCCCAGGACGCGGACGTCGCTGTGGACGTACAGCCCGACGGTGCGGTCGAAGGAGGCGGTCAGCCTCTTCGTCTGGGTGTCGCCGAACGCGCCGCAGCCGGCGGTGCCTCCGACGAGGGCGAGGCCGGCGACGAGCGCGAGCAGGCGGGCCAGCGGGCGGCGGGTCATCGGCCCGCTCCGCTCTTCGGCTGCGGCGTGAAACCGGTCGGGTTCGTGAAGTTCTGGACGAGGGTGTCGAACCAGCGGCCGTTGCCCAGGTTGTTCGCGAAGATGCGGGTGAAGGACGCGAGCCGCGGGATCGCCTTGTCGATGTTGTTCTGGTTGGCCTTGAGGACCTCGACCACGTTGTGCAGCCTCTCGAGCGCCGGAGCGAGCGTGGCGCGGTTCTCGCGGGTGAGGGCGATCAGCTGCTCCGAGAGCGTCACCGTGGTCACGAGCAACTGGTGGATCGCCTCCCGGCGCCGGCGCACCTCCTGCAGCAGCAGGCTGGCATCGGCCATGAACGCGGTCAGGTCCTCGTCGCGCTGGGCGAGGATGCCGGTGACCGTGCGGCTGCGCTCGAGCAGCAGCTTGAGCTCCTGGTCCCGGCTGGCGATCGTGCGGGAGAGCCGGGACAGACCGGTGAGCGAGCTCTTGACCTCGTCCGGCGTGTCCTTGAAGTCGTCGGCGAGGACGGTGAACGCCTTCTCCAGCTGCGCCGTGTCGATGTCGCCGACCGTCGAGGCGAGGCCCTGGAAGGCCTCGGACACGTCGTAGGGCGACGACGTGCGCGTCAGCGGGATGACGTCATCGGTGCCGAGCTGGCCGGGACCCTGGGGCGTCAGCATGAGGAACTTGCGGCCGAGGACGGTCTTGATGCGGATGTCCGCTCGGGACGCCTTGCCGAACTCGGCGTGCTTGACGCGGAAGTGCACCAGCACCTTGTCGCCGGCGAGGTCGACACCGGTGACCTTGCCGACCTTCACGCCGGCCACCCGGACCTCGTCGTTCGGCTGCAGGCCGGCCGCCTCGGCGAACGCGGCCTGGTAGACCTTGCCGCCGCCGATGATCGGCAGCTTGTCGGCGTTGAAGGACGCGGCCAGCAGCAGCAGGATCAGCGTGAGGCCGACCGCGCCGATGACGGTCTTGTTCTGCTCGCGGAACGGGATCATCTACTCACCCGCTCCTCTCTCGCAGCGCGCCGCCTCGTTGACGAACTTCGGGCTCATCGTGGCGCCGGTCGGCAGCACGATGCGGCCGTCGAGCCCGCACAGGTAGAAGTTGAACCAGGAGCCGTAGGTCGCCGTGCCGATGATCCGGTCCAGCTTGGTGGGCAGCCGCTGCAGCACGCCGTTGACGGTCGCCTTGTTGTCGTCGAGCGTGCCGGCGAGGACGCCGAGCTGCCTGATGTCGTTGCGCAGCGGGCCGCGCACGTCCTGGAGGAAGGACGCGGTCGCCGTCGTCAGGTCGTTGATGCCGGCGATGGAGGCACCGATCTGCGCGCGGTCCTGCGCGAAGCCGGCCGCGAGGCGGCGCAGCTGCAGGACGAGGTTGGACAGCTGGTCGCCGTCGTCCAGGGTGTCGAGGACGGTGGTGAGGTTGTTGACCACGCGGCCGATGACCGCGTCACGGTCGGCGAGCGTGTTGGTCAGCGACGCCGTCTTCTGCATGAGGCTCTCGATCGTCCCGCCCTCGCCCTGCAGCGTCTGGACGAGCTCGAACGCGACCTGGTTCGTGGACTGCGGGTCGAGGGCCTGGAACAGCGGCCGGAACCCGTTGAACAGCACGGTCAGGTCGAGGGCGTTGCGCGTCTGCGCGAGCGGGATGGTCGTCCCGGCGGCCACCGGATCGGCCGAGCCGGGTCCCTCGGTGACCGACAGGTAACGTTCGCCGACCAGGTTGCGGTAGCGCAGCCGCAGGATGGCGCTCTCCGCCAGCGGCTGCTCGGCGTCCATCGAGAAGCTGACCTTGGCCAGCCGGCGGTCGGACAGCTCGATCTTGTCGACCTGCCCGACCTTCACGCCGGCGATGCGGACGTCGTTGCCGGCCAGCAGACCCGTCACGTCGCTGAACAGAGCGCTGTAGCTCTTCTTGCCGCCGAGCGTGATGTTGCCGATCGTCGCCGCCAGGAACAGCGTCAGGATCGACGTCACGATCATGAAGATGACGAGCTTGACGAGCGCTGCGGATGTCTTCACGTGAGTCCCACCGTCGTTCCTCTGGCCATGGGGCCGAACAGCAGCTGCGCGATGTCGGGCACGCCGTCGTAGGGCACACCCATGACCGGCGCCACGACGCTGTTGAGCATCTGGCGCTGCACCTGCGGCTGGGACAGGTACAGCGCGGGGTCGGCGATCACCGACGGCGAGCTGGCGGACGTGCCCTGGAGCGTTCCGGGCTGACCGTCGCGGTAGCCGTCCTTGTAGTTCACGTCCGGGGCCGGCACCTGGACCTGGTTCGGCAGGCCGTAGCACTGCGGCCCGCGGTCGTCGAGGAACCGCGGCTGGTCGCCGTTGACGTACGGGCCGTTGTCGCGGGTGAGCTCGAGGGTGATGTGCAGACCGGGCTGCAGGCCGCCGAAGGTCTTCTCGACGATCGGCTGGAACTTCGTCAGCCCCCTCGCGATGCAGGGGAACTCGGGCGAGTACCGCGCGTAGGTCTCCAGGGACGGCCGGCTGGCGCTGGCGAGCGTGACCAGCCGGTCCTCGTTCTCGGTGAGGAAGCGGTTGGTCGTGTTCGCGAACGTGGTGGTCGACGACAGGAACGTCGCCAGCTCGTCCGACTGGTCGACCGTGTTGCGGGCGACCGCGGAGAAGTTGTCGAGCAGGCGGAGCAGGTCGGGCGTCGCGTCGGCGTAGTTGTCGGCCAGGTCGGCGAGGCCGCGGAAGTTCTCCTGGAGCTTCGGCAGCTCCGGGTTGAACTCCTTGAGGTAGGCGTCGACGAGCTCGAAGTTCTGCCCGATCCGGTTGCCGCGGCCACGCAGCGCGGACGAGAGCGCGTTGAGCGTCGTGCTCAGCTGCGCCGGCTTCAGGCTCTGCAGCAGCGGCATGAGGTCGTCGATGACCCGCTCGGTCTCCAGCGCCGTCTTCGATCGGTCCTGCGGGATGACGTCGCCCGCGGCGATGTGCTCGCCGCTGGGCTGCTCCGGCAGGACGAGCTCGACGAACTTCTCGCCGAACAGCGTCTTGGGCAGCAACCGGGCCTGGACGTTCTTCGGGATCAGCTCGACCTTCGACGGCTGCAGCGCGAGGTCGATGGTGGCGCCGTCACCGGTCGACGAGACACCGCGCACCTCCCCGACGATGAGGCCGCGGAGCTTCACGTCCGCCGGTGCGGACAGCTGGTTGCCGATGCGGTCGGCCTTGAGCTCGACGTCGACCACGGGCGTGAACGCCTTCTGGTACAGCGCGACCGTCAGCCCCACGAGCAGCGCGATGACGACGAGGAACCCCACCCCGGCCAGACGAAGTCTGACGAGGGCGGCGACGCCGGTCGGCTTGGGGGCGGCCATCAGCCTGCGATCCGCACGGTGGTCGTGGCGCCCCAGATGGCGAGCGAGAGGAAGAAGTCGACGACGTTGATGGCGACGATGGCGGTACGGACCGCGCGACCCACGGCCACGCCCACGCCCGCCGGGCCGCCGCTCGCGTAGTACCCGTAGTAGCAGTGGATCAGGATGATGATCACTGCGAAGACGAGCACCTTGAGGAAGCTGTAGAGCACGTCGACCGGCGGCAGGTACTGGTTGAAGTACTGGTCGTACGTGCCGGTGCTCTGGCCGTAGAAGCCGGTCGTGATGGTGCGGGCCGCGAAGTAGGACGACAGCAGGCCGATGACGTACAGCGGCGTGACCGCGATGAAGCCGGCGATCATGCGCGTCGTCACGAGGAAGGGCAGCGACGGGATGCCCATGACCTCGAGCGCGTCGACCTCCTCGGAGATGCGCATGGCGCCGAGCTGGGCGGTGAAGCCGCAGCCGACGGTCGCCGACAGCGCGAGGCCAGCGACCAGGGGCGCGATCTCACGGGTGTTGAAGTAGGCGGAGATGAAGGCCGTGAAGTTGGAGACGCCCAGCTGGTTGAGGGCGGCGTAGCCCTGCAGACCGACCTCGGTGCCGGTGAAGAAGGTGAGGAAGGCGATGACGCCGACGGTGCCGCCGACGACGGCGAGCGCGCCGGTGCCGAGGCTGACCTCGGCCAGCAGCCGGACGACCTCCTTCTTGTAGCGGAACAGCACGCGGTAGGTCCAGCCAAGCGAGCGCCCGTAGAACGACAGCTGCGCGCCGAGGTCGTCGAGCGCCGAGAGCGGCTTGCCGGTGATCGCCTTGCCAACGCGACGGGCGCGGTCGACGACAGGAGGGGTTGCGGACGTGACGGCCACGTCAGCCCCCCTTCTGCGGGACGATCTGGAAGTACACGGCGGTGATGATGAAGTTCGTCAGGAACAGCAACATGAACGAGATGACGACGCTCTGGTTCACCGCGTCGCCCACGCCCTTCGGGCCGCCCTTGGCGTTGAGGCCCTTGTAGGCCGCGACGAGGGCGGCGATCATGCCGAAGATCACGGCCTTGAGCTGTCCGACGTAGAGGTCGGGCAGCTGGGCCAGCGCCGTGAAGGAGGACAGATAGGCACCAGGAGTTCCGCCCTGGAGGATCACGTTGAAGAAGTAGCCGCCAATCACGCCCACGACGGAGACCAGGCCGTTGAGGAAGAACGCGACCAGCATGGTCGCGAGCACGCGCGGAACGACCAGGCGCTGGAGCGGGCTGACGCCGAGCACCTCCATCGCGTCGATCTCGTCGCGGATCTTGCGCGAGCCGAGGTCGGCGCAGATGGCCGAGCCGCCGGCGCCGGCGATGAGCAGCGCGGTGACGATCGGGCTCGCCTCGCGCACGATGCCGAGGACGGCGACGGCGCCGGTGAACGACTGCGCGCCGATCTGCTTGGTCAGGTTGCCGACCTGGAGCGCGAGCACGGCGCCGAAGGGGATGGAGACCAGCGCGGTCGGCAGGATCGTGACGCTCGCGATGAACCAGGCCTGCTGGACGAACTCCGCGCCCTGGAACGGCCGCTTGAACAGGCTGCGCAGGACGTCGAGCGACAGCGCGAAGAAGTCACCCGCGCCGCGGACGGGCGCTGTGGGCGCGAACGCCATCAGGCGTCCTCACGAGGACGGGTACGGGGGCGGGTGGCGGCCTTGGTGGCCGCACGCGGGCGACGGGCGGGCGTGGTCTCGGTAGGCGACTCGCTGTCGGCGGCGCCGGCCTCGCTGCCGTCCGTGTCGGCGCGGCGGACGTCCTCGGGCGCGACGACCTCGACGTTGGCGGTGCTCGAGCCGCTCCTCCCCTTGACGCTGGGCACCTCGCCGGACCAGCCGGTGGGGCCGCTGCCGGTCGGCACCTCCACGCCCTGCAGCCCGGCGAACGAGCCCTCCGGCGGCACGACGCCGTGCTCGAGCAGCCAGGCGCCGGGCGGGCGCTGGGTGTTGCGGATCCGGCCATCGCTCGTCGGCAGCTGCTCCGGGATGGGCGGCAGGACGGCCTGCTCCTCGCCGCTCTCGGCCTCGGCCGCCAGCTCACCGGCGTCCTTCTCCTCGGCCATGCCGATCGGGCCCTGGCGCTGACCGTTGAGGAACTGCCGGACGACCGGCTCGTTGCTGGACAGCAGCATCTCGCGCGGGCCGAACATGGCCAGGTGCCGGCGGTAGAGCAGGCCGATGTTGTCCGGCACCGTGCGGGCGGTGCTGATGTCGTGGGTGACGATGAGGAAGGTCGCCTCGATCTGCGCGTTGAGGTCGACGATCAGCTGGTTCAGGTACGCGGTGCGGACCGGGTCGAGCCCCGAGTCCGGCTCGTCGAACAGCAGCACCTG
>JAODNS010000271.1 GCA_025465145.1 Frankiales bacterium | reverse complement strand
GGGTCAGGCAACTGACCAGGGCCTTCTTCATGTCCCGGGTGCCGACCGCTGGCGGCTACTCCGCAGCCCCGTCGGCACGCCAGGGCGCCAGGTGGGCCAGGGCGGTGCGCAACTGCACCCGGCCGCGGTGGATGCGGCTGCGCACGGTGCCGATCTTGATGCCCAGCGTCGCGGCGATCTCCTCGTACGACAGCCCCTCGAGGTCGCACAGGACGACCGCCGCCCGGAAGTCCGGCGGCAGGGCGTCCAGCGCCGCCTGCACGTCCGCGTCGAAGTGGGTGTCGTCGTAGACCTGCGCGGGGCCGGCCGCGGGCGAGACGAGCCGCTCGGCGTCGTCGGGCAGCGCGTCGAAGCGGATGCGCGCCTTGCGCCGGACCATGTCGAGGAACAGGTTGGTCGTGATGCGGTGCAGCCAGCCCTCGAACGTGCCGGGCGTGTAGGACGAGAGCGACCGGAAGACGCGTACGAAGACCTCCTGGGTGAGGTCCTGCGCGTCGTGCGGGTTGCCGGTGAGGCGGTAGGCGAGCCGGTAGACGCGGGCGGAGTGCGTCCGGACGACCTCGTCCCAGGACGGCGGCGTCCACGGGTCCTCGTGCACGGTCACCTCCTGAACGGGTCGCTCCGCGATCCGCTCCATGGTGCCCGACCTCCCGAGAGACTGCCTGTCCTGTCATGGGCGCAACGCCGGTCGCCGGCCAGGGGTTCCCGCCCACTAGGGTCGCGGACGTGGCCGACGCAGACACCTCCAGCTGGATCGCCGACTGGCAGCCGGAGGACGCCGCGCTGCTGGCGGCCCGCCAGCGCGCTGCCGAGGTCGGCGTGACCGCCATCGACCCGGCCGGCGGTGCTGTCCTGCGGATGCTGGCCGCGGCGGTCGGCGCGCGCACGGCGGTGGAGCTCGGTACCGGCGCGGGCGTGTCCACGCTGTGGCTGCTGCGCGGACTCGCGCCGGACGGCGTGCTCACCTCCGTGGACGCGGACGGCGAGCACCAGCGGCTGGCCAAGCAGTCGCTCGCGGACGCGGAGGTGCCGAGCGGACGGGTACGCCTGATCTCCGGTCGCGCGCTCGAGGTGCTGCCGCGGCTGTCGGAGCAGGCGTACGACGTCGTGTTCTGCGACGCGGCGCGCTCGGAGAACCCGGACTACCTCAACGCCGCGATGACGCTGCTGCGGCCGGGCGGGCTGGTGGTGTTCGCCGGCGCGCTGGCAGGTGGACGGGTGGCGGAGCAGACGGCACGCGACAGCGAGACGGTCGCGATGCGCGAGCTCGCCCGGATGGTGCGCGAGGAGACGCGGCTGGTGCCGGCGTTCCTGCCGGTGGGCACCGGGCTGCTCGCCGCGGCACTGACGGGGTAGCCCCGCGTCCACAGCTCCAAGCGTTGGCTGCTGCGGGGATGACGTCGCGGTTCCTGCTTTAGTGGCCCCCTGCCGTCCCGCCGAGAGCGAGGAAGAACATGCGTCGGTACACGCGTGAGTTGATCGGGAGCTTCGGCCTGATGTTCACGATTGGAGCCGTGCTCTTGAGCCGGTCTCCGTTCGCACCCTTCGTCGTGGGTGCCGCCTACGCCGGCCTGCTGTGCGCCGGAGGGCGATTCGCTGCCGGGCACTACAACCCGGCTGTCAGCCTCGCGATGCTGTTGCGCGGCAGGCTCGCGTCGAGGGATCTGCTCCCGTACTGGGCGGCCCAGGTGGTCGGCGCGGCGGCGGGCGCAGGCGTTGCCAACTTCCTGTACCGCCCCGGCAACCTGCGGGCGCTCGAGTTCGTCGGCGCCCGGCGCATTGGCGTCGGGCTCGTCGCGGAAGGCGTGGTCACCTTCCTGGTCGCGTACGTGTTCCTCACGACCGTCGGGCCGGCCGTCGACGAATCCGTCGGCGGCCGGGGCATCCCCGTCGGGCTCGTCCAATTCGCCGGCGCAGCTGCCGTGGGACCCCTCTCTGGCGCCGCCTTCAACCCCGCGGTGGC
This sequence comes from Frankiales bacterium, assembly GCA_025465145.1. Taxonomy (GTDB): domain Bacteria; phylum Actinomycetota; class Actinomycetes; order Mycobacteriales; family SCTD01; genus RYN-124. The sequence goes on along the minus strand of JAODNS010000271.1, from coordinate 795 downwards.
GGTCGGCGCCGCCATCCTCGGCCTCTTCGCGTGGACATCGCTGTGGGTCTACGTGGTGGCTGCTCTCGTCGGCGCCGTCGCTGCCGCCGCAGCAGCCGGTCTACAGTCCGAGCACGACGACCCGGACCTGGAGAAACCAGCCGCCTCCGAGGAAACGGCGGACTAGCCGCGGGGGGGTTCGCCGTCCGGCGGCGTCATTGGCGGCGCCGTTGCCGTCCGCTCCTGAAGGCGCACCTGCCAATGCTCTGGCGCGCGGCTGAGCATGTGGTCACCGAGGTCAGTGCGGTGGCTCCCGCCGCGCAGCGGTAGGCCGCCGAGAGCGACACTGACGACGTCGGCGGCGACCAACAGCTTCGTGGCGATCCTGCGCCGCCGCCATGCCTGCCCTACGTACACCTGGTGCACCTCACCCGTCGACGGCCACCACCGAACGGCCGCGGCCTGCCGCTCCGGGCCTATGCCAGCAGCTCGCGCCGCCTCAGGCGGGAGCACGCGCCCGTCCCGCGCCGCGTCGGCGAACGCCACCAGCGCGATCGCCGGCGGGGCCGCGTGCACGTCGCGGGTCAAGACGTAGCACAGCGGTGGGACATCCCTTAGCGTGCCGCCGGCCGCCGACGCACGCACCTCCACGAAGACGACGTCGGTCGCGCCCTGGCTCCTCGTGCACCGGGCGACTGCCCATGCCGTCGGGTCGGTAGCGAGGAGCGATATCGGGCCGTACTGACGCAGCAGTGTCCCATCGGGATGACGGCCGTCTCCGAAGCTGGCCGTGACCTGCTCTAAGCGGCCGTCCGA
>JAODNS010000053.1 GCA_025465145.1 Frankiales bacterium | reverse complement strand
TGACCGAGCGCGCGTCGCTCGGCACCGTCGAGGGCTCGTGGGCTGACTCGATCGACTCGGTCAACTCGATCATCGACGACCTGATCCGGCCGTCGACCGAGGTCGCGCTCGTGATGGAGGCCGTGGCCCGCGGCGACCTGAACCGCAAGATGGCGCTGACCATCGAGGGCCAGCCCGTCAAGGGCGAGTTCGCCCGCATCGGCACCACCGTCAACCAGATGGTCGACCAGCTCTCGTCGTTCGCCGACGAGGTCACCCGCGTCGCCCGTGAGGTCGGTACGGAGGGGCGCCTCGGCGGGCAGGCCCAGGTGCGCGGCGTCTCCGGCACCTGGCGCGACCTCACCGAGAACGTGAACGGCATGGCCGCCAACCTGACCAGCCAGGTCCGCAACATCGCGCAGGTGACGACGGCCGTGGCGCAGGGCGACCTGAGCCAGAAGATCACGGTCGACGCGAAGGGCGAGGTCGCCGCCCTCGCGCAGACCATCAACACCATGGTCGACCAGCTGTCGTCGTTCGCGGACGAGGTCACCCGCGTCGCCCGCGAGGTCGGTACGGAGGGCCGCCTCGGCGGGCAGGCGCAGGTGAAGGGCGTCTCCGGCACCTGGCGCGACCTGACCGACAACGTCAACTACATGGCCGCCAACCTCACCGGCCAGGTCCGCAACATCGCGCAGGTCGCCACGGCCGTGGCGCGAGGCGACCTCAGCCAGAAGATCACCGTTGACGCGCTGGGCGAGATCCTCGAGCTGAAGAACACGGTCAACACCATGGTCGACCAGCTGTCGTCCTTCGCCGACGAGGTCACCCGCGTCGCCCGCGAGGTCGGCACCGAGGGCAAGCTCGCCGGTCAGGCGCAGGTCAAGGGCGTCTCCGGCACCTGGCGCGACCTCACCGACTCGGTGAACTTCATGGCCTCGAACCTCACCAGCCAGGTCCGCAACATCGCCCTCGTGACGACGGCTGTCGCGCAGGGCGACCTGAGCCAGAAGATCACCGTCGACGCGCAGGGCGAGATCCTCGACCTGAAGAGCACGGTCAACACGATGGTCGACCAGCTGTCCGCCTTCGCCGCCGAGGTGACCCGCGTCGCCCGCGAGGTCGGCACCGAAGGACGACTGGGCGGTCAGGCCGAGGTGGCCGGCGTCTCCGGCACCTGGCGGCACCTCACCGAGAACGTGAACCAGCTCGCCGGCAACCTGACCACCCAGGTGCGTGCCATCGCCGAGGTGTCCACCGCCGTGACGCGCGGCGACCTCACCCGGTCGATCACCGTCGAGGCGCAGGGCGAGGTGGCGGAGCTCAAGGACAACATCAACCAGATGATCGCGAACCTCCGTACGACGACCGAGATCAACGCCCAGCAGGACTGGCTCAAGTCCAACCTGGCGCGCATCGGCGGTCGGCTGCAGGGTCAGCGCGACCTGCAGGCCGTCACCCAGATGATCATGAGCGAGGTGACGCCGGTCGTGGAGGGCGTGCAGGGCGCCTTCTTCCTCGCGGAGTCGGACGACGACGGCGTCGTGCTGCGGCGTGCAGCCAGCTACGGCAAGGGGCACGGCAAGGACGACGTCGTGTTCGGGCTCGGTGAGGGCCTCGTCGGCCAGACCGCCCTGGACAAGCGCCCTCTGCGCGTACGGGAGATCCCGAAGAAGTACCTCACCGTGAAGAGCGGTCTCGGCGAGGCGCAGCCGGCCGACCTGTTCGTGCTGCCGGTGCTGTTCGAGGACCAGGTCCTCGGCGTCATCGAGCTCGCGTCGTTCCAGCAGTTCAACGACGTGCACACCGGCTTCCTCGAGCAGCTCGTGGAGACCATCGGCGTCGTCCTCAACACGATCATCGCCAACGTCCGCACCGAGGAGCTGCTCGAGCAGTCGCAGCGCCTCGCCCAGGAGCTGCAGGTGCAGTCGATGGAGCTGCAGCGCACCAACGCCGAGCTCGAGGACAAGGCCGCCCTGCTCGGGGAGCAGAACCGCTCGATCGAGATCCAGAACCGGGAGATCGAGATGGCCCGCCTCGGGCTCGAGGAGAAGGCGGAGCAGCTGGCGCTGTCGTCGCAGTACAAGTCGGAGTTCCTGGCCAACATGAGCCATGAGCTGCGCACCCCGCTCAACAGCCTGCTGATCCTGGCGAAGCTGCTCGCCGACAACCCGCAGCAGAACCTGACCGACAAGCAGATCGAGTTCGCGCGGACCATCCACAGCGCCGGCAGCGACCTGCTCTCGCTGATCAACGACATCCTCGACCTGTCCAAGGTGGAGGCAGGGAAGATGGACGTCCACCCGGCGCCCGTCGTGCTCACGGAGGTCTGCGACTACGTCGAGAGCACGTTCGGCCCGCTGGCCGAGCAGCAGGGGCTCGACCTCATCGTCAGCATCGAGGAGGGCCTGCCGGCCACGGTTCTGACCGACGAGCAGCGCCTGCACCAGGTGCTCAAGAACCTGCTGTCCAACGCGCTGAAGTTCACCGAGAGGGGCAGCGTCCAGCTGGCCGTGCACAAGGCGCCCGGGCACATGCTGTTCTCGACGCCGACGCTCAACGACTCCGACACCGTTCTCGCGTTCAGCGTCACCGACACCGGCATCGGCGTCCCGGCCGAGAAGCTCAAGCTCATCTTCGAGGCATTCCAGCAGGCGGACGGCACGACCAGTCGCAAGTACGGCGGCACCGGCCTGGGGCTGTCGATCTCGCGGGAGATTGCCCGGCTGCTCGGTGGTGCCATTGCGGTGACGAGCGAGTCCGGCGTCGGCAGCACCTTCACGCTGTACGTGCCGGCGGTCTACCCGTTCGACGACCGCGAGTCGGCGGCGAGCGCTCCCGCGACGGCCGTCCTGCCCGCGCCGCGGCAGGTGCCGATGCTCACCGACAGCGCGTCTGAGCCGGTCGACCTCGTCGGACCTGACCCCCTTGCGGGTGCCAAGGTGCTCGTCGTGGACGACGACGTCCGCAACGTGTTCGCCCTCACCAGCGCCCTCGAGCTGCACGGCATGTCCGTGCTGTACGCCGACAACGGGATGGACGGGATCCGGCAGCTGCGCGAGAGCGGCGACGTCGACCTGGTCCTGATGGACGTGATGATGCCGGACATGGATGGCAACGAGACGACGGCGGAGATCCGCAGCATGCCGGCGTTCGCCGACCTGCCGATCCTGTTCCTCACGGCCAAGGCGATGCCCGGCGACCGGGACAAGAGCCTGGCGGCCGGGGCGAGCGACTACATCACGAAGCCGGTCGACCTCGACCGGCTGCTCACGGTCATGCGGTCGTGGCTCGTCGGGCGGCTGCCGTCCTCGTGAGCTCACCTGATCGTTCGCCCAAGATCCTCATGGTCGACGACCGCCCGGAGAACCTGCTGGCGCTCGAGGCCATCCTGTCCGGGCTCGGCCACCAGCTGGTGAAGGCGCACTCCGGCGAGGAGGCGCTCAAGCGCCTGCTGGTCGAGGACTACGCGCTGATCCTGCTGGACGTGCAGATGCCCGGCATGGACGGCTTCGAGACCGCCGCACACGTCAAGCAGCGCGAGCGGACGCGGCACATCCCGATCGTCTTCCTGACCGCCATCGACGGGGAGGCGCACCAGGCCTTCCGCGGGTACGCCGCCGGTGCGGTCGACTACCTGAGCAAGCCGTTCGACCCGTGGGTGCTGCGTGCCAAGGTCGGCGTGTTCATCGAGCTGTTCGAGAGCCGCCGGGAGCTGGCCGAGCAGGCGGAGACGCTGCGCGAGCAGCTGGCCGGGTTCGACCCGGCCCGCCTCGACGAGCTGACGGGCGGCGCGCTGCAGGCCGTGCAGGACGCGCACCGCGCCGCCGAGTCCGCGGCTCCGCCGGAGGTGGCGAAGGCCACCGCCGAGGCGGTGGAGGCCGTCGCCGCGCTCCGCTCCGCCCTGCCCGTCGGACGGCCGCTGCGGTGACGACGTCCGCCACCACCCTGCCCGCAGACGGCCGCTCGGCCTCGGCCGCGCGCCGCATCATCGAGGCGGCCGTGGAGGAGGCACAGCTCGGGAACCTCGTGGACGAGGCGCTGCTGCTGGTCACCGAGCTGGTGACGAACGCCGTGGTGCATGCCGGTACGGAGCTCGACTTGGTCGTCTCGACGGACGGTCCGACGCTGCGCGTGGAGGTGAGCGACCGCAGCCCGGGCGCGCTGCCGGTCGTGCGCGAGGCGCCGGCCGAGACCCGCGAGGGCGGGCGCGGGATCTTCCTGCTGGACGCGCTCGCCACCGAGTGGGGGACCCGGCACTTCGGCACCGGCAAGTCCGTCTGGTTCCAGCTCGGGCCGCTGCCGCGGACACGCGGCGTCGCGCGCCGCGACCCGGTCACCGCCGCCTCGCGCCGCGACATCGCCTGGCTCGTCGGCCTGCCGGCCGACCTCGAGCAGCAGCTCAGCTCGACCCAGCTCATCGGCGAGCTGCTGCACCGCCTCGTCGAGGCGCTGCGGCTGGAGCAGGGCTGGCTGGTCGCGCAGAGCGGCGAGGACGAGAGCACCTGGCAGCTCGCCGCCGCACACGACGTGGCCGGGCCGGACCTCGATGTGCTCGCCGCGCGGCGCACCGCGATGTCCGGCGAGGACGGCCGGCTGCCGGCGCCGCTGTCGGGGCTGGTGCTGCCGCTGCGGGGCCGGGCCGGGGTCTTCGGCGCGCTGGTCCTCGCCGGCGCAGAGGACCTGTCTGCCGACGACGTCGCGATCGCCCGGCTGGTGGGCGACCGGCTGAGCGTCGTGCTCCGCGACGACCGCGCGCAGGCGTCGCAGCTGCGCAGTCGCGGGTCGCTCGCGCTGCTAGCCGAGGCGAGCGAGATGTTCGCCGGGACGCTCGACGTGCAGCTCGCGGTGACGCTGGCCGCGCAGCTCGTCGTGCCGCGCTTCGCGACGTGGTCCGCCGTCTGCACCGCGTACGAGCACGCGCCGCGTCTCATGGCCGTCGCGCACGGCGACGAGAGCAGGTCGGCCGCCCTGCGGGTGGCACTGTCCAGCGCCGAGGGGCAGCAGCTCGCCGAGCGGCTCGTGTCCGAGCTGGTCGAGCAGCGACCGGTGCTGGTGCCCGCGGCCGAGCTGCCGCCCAGCCTGCGGCAGGACGCGTCCGGTGACGTGCTGGCGGTGCCGCTGGTCGCCCGCCGCCGGCTGCTCGGCCTGCTGCTCGTGGGCCGCGCCGCCGGTACGAGCTACGCCGCGGACGACGTCGGCCTGCTGACCGACCTCGCGCGGCGGGCTGCACTGGCCGTCGACAACGCGCGGCTGTACGAGGAGCGCACCTCGATCGCGCACGCCCTGCAGGCCTCGCTGCTGCCGCCGACGCTGCCCACCACGGACGGTGTCGAGTTCGGCGCGCGGTACGCCGCAGCCGGCGAGGGCAACGACGTCGGCGGCGACTTCTACGACGTGTTCAGCATGCCGACCGGTGGCTGGGGCGTCGCGATCGGCGACGTCTGCGGCAAGGGCGCCGAGGCCGCTGCCATCACCGGCATGGCGCGCGACGTCCTGCGGCTGCTGACCCGCGACGGCATCGCGCCGCCCAAGGTGCTGCAGCGGCTGAACGACGTCATCCTCGAGCTGGGCGACCGCGGCCGCTTCTGCACGACCGCGCTCGGCAGCGTCATCCCGCAGGGCGACGGACTGCTGGTCCGCATGTCCAGCGCCGGGCATCCGCCGCCGGTGCTCATCACCCGAGGCGGGGACGTGCAGCTCATCGGTCGCAGCGGCACGGTGCTCGGCGTCATCGACGACATCGAGGTCTCCGAGGACGAGGTGCTGCTGGCACCGGGCGACGCGCTGGTCTTCTACACGGACGGCGTCACCGAGCGCCGCAGCGGCGCGGCGATGTTCGGCGAGGACAACCTGCTGGCCTGCCTGCGCGACGCTGCCGGGGGATCCGCCGACGCACTGGCCGGACGACTCGAGCAGGAGGTCCGGCGGTTCGGCATCGGGCCGAGCCGCGACGACCTGGCGGTGCTGGTCGTACGCGCGAAGGTGCCGCGGCTGCGGGACGAGCCGGCGCCGGAGCGTCGGCGCCGCGTGCCGGCTTGATCAGACGGTGACGCCGAGCGGCACCGAGATGCCGAGGCCCCCGCGGGTGCCGCCGCCGTAGCGGGCCTTCTCCTTGGCGATGTCCAGCGGCAGGATGCGGCCTTTGCCGCTCTCGATCGCGGCAGCGTCCAGCAGGTGCGCCGGGATGATCCAGACGACCTCGAACTCGAGGCCGTCCGGGTCCTTCGCGTACAGGCTCTTCGTGGTGCCGTGGTCGGACGCGCCGACGAGGGCACCGGCCTCCGCGAGCTTCCCGGCGTGCTCCTCGAGGTCGTCGAGCGTCTGCACCTCCCAGGCCAGGTGGTACAGCCCGACGGTGGCGCGGCCGGCCTGGGAGTCGCCCGCTCCGGCGCCGATGCCGAAGAAGGCGATGTCGTGATCGTTCGTCGAGTCCGGTGCCTGCAGGAACGCGCCCACGCCCCCCGGGATCTCGTGCTGCACCGCGAAGCCGAGCACGTCGCGGTAGAAGGCGACGGTCCGGGCGACGTCGCGGACGTAGAGGACCGCGTGGTTGAGGCGGGAGATGGCCATCGGAGCTCCTGGGTGTCGGTGCTGTCACCGTACGGCAACTCGATTGAGTGCTCAACCATTCCGGCAGATTGCTCCGAACGGGTCAGTTGCGGCTGCGCGCCGTGGGCAGAGCAGGTCGACGACCCCGAGGCGGTAGCACCCAGCCTCGGGGTCGCACTCAGCGTCGGAGCCGGCTGCGGGCCGCGCGGGCGCCGCGCCAGCCGGCGTACCCGAGTCCGGTGCCCGCGGCCGCGCCGGCGACCAGCAGCGCCACAGACAGCGCGGGTCGCGCGCCGCTGACCGCGCCGCGTGCGGGTACGGCGACCCGTCCCTTCACCCCCGGCCGGGCCGCGTCCTCGAGCAGCTGCTCGAGCAACCCCTCGGGCGGCTCGGCGGGCGGCTGCGACAGCCGGCCCAGCCCGGTGCTGACATCGCGCTGCCGGGCGAACTCCTCGCCGCACTCGCTGCACCTGCGCAGGTGCAGCCCGACCAGCCGCCGGCGGATCCGCGGCAGCGAGCGGTCAACGTACGCAGGCAGGTTCGCCTGCACCTCCCCGCACATCCTGCTGCTGCTCATGCGCCCACCAGCTCCCTCAGTCGCGCGTGCGCGCGGTGCAGCCGCACCTTCACCGCCCCCTCCGTCACCCCGAGCAGCTCGGCGGTCTCCTTCGTGGACAGGCCCTGCACGTCGCGCAGCACGACCACCTCGCGAGCGTCCTCGCTCAGCTGGGCCAGCGCCTGCGCGGTCCTCCCGGCGAGGTCGGCCGTCTCCGCGCGCGCCTCCGGGCCGTCGTCGTCGGACAGCAGCTCGTCCGGCTCGAAGTCGGCGTACCCGGCGCTCTGCCCGCGCGCCCGGACGTCGCCGCGGCGGCGCAGCGCGGTCATGCAGACGTTGACGGTGACGCGGTGCAGCCAGGTGCCGAACGCGCTCTCGCCGCGGAACGCCAGCACCGACCGGACCACCCGCACGTACACCTCCTGCGTCGCATCGGCCGCGTCAGCAGGGTCGCCGAGCAGCCGGCGGCACAGCGCGTAGACGTCGCCGTACGACGCGCGGATGAGCGCGTCCATCGCGCCCTTCTCGCCCCGCTGCACGGCGCGCACCAGCGCCTGGTCGACGTCCACGCCGGCAGTCCACCGCGGGTTGGCCCGGTCGGGGGGTTCCCACGCCGCGCGCGCGGGAGGACGCTGCGGCCGCCGGGAACGACCCGGCGGAGGGGGTGGGACATGACGGCAGCACGCATGGACGAGCTGGAGATCGCCGCGCAGATGGACGGCTACGAGGCGAGAACGGCCGAGTGGGGCGGCATGACCGTGTCGTTCGAGACCATGGGCGCCGCGGACCCCGCGCCGCTGTTCAAGGGCCTGCCGGACGACCGCTGCCAGGCCGAGCACTACGGCTACGTGCTCGAGGGCGAGCTCGCGGTCCGGTACGCCGACTCCGAGGAGACGATCACCGCCGGCCAGGCGTACTACCTGCCGCCGGGCCACGTGCCGCTGGTCCGCACGAGCGCGCGGACGATGGAGTTCACCCGGACCGAGGAGCTCGCGGCCAGCATGGAGGTCATCGGCAAGAACCTCGCGAACGGCGTCGAGGTGGAACGCCTGTAACCAACCGCGGTGCGCGCAGTCCAACGGAGTGAGCGGGGCAGGTCGCCCCGCCGACAGCACCACAGGAGTGGTCGCGCATGTACGCCTTCGTCGTCTTCCTCGGACTCGCCCTCGGTCTCACCGTCGTCATGCAGGTGGTCGAGGAGCTCGTCCCGCTCAAGGTCCCGGCTGCCCTGACCCGCACCATCGCCGTTGCCCTCGCTGCCGGGTTCGCCTGGGCACTCGACTACTCGGTCTTCACCGCCTTCGGCCAGTCCCTGCGCGAGCAGTGGATGCACCCGGTCGCGACGGGCCTCGTGCTCGTCGGCGGCGGCGAGTTCGTCCGCTCCGTCGTCCACGTGCTCGGCCACCGCGCGGGCGAGCCGCCGGTCGAGGTGGCGCCCGTCAGCCGCGTGCGCGCGGCCTAGCTGGACCCGGAGGGGCGGCCCCGCACAGGGGTCGCCCCTTCGCCATGCCCGCGGAGGTCAAGTCAGGACGTCGTACGCCAACCGCACGATGAGCGCGGCCACGACGACGAGGAACACCCGCCGGACCCACGCGCTGCCGCGCCGGATCGCCAGCCGCGTCCCGACCTGCGAGCCGAGCAGGTTGCAGGCGGCCATCGCGGCGCCGAGCCCCCACAGCACGTGGCCACCGAGCCCGAACAGCAGCAGCGCAGCGAGGTTCGTCATCGTGTTGACGGCCTTCGCCGTCGCGCTGGCATGCAGGAACGACAGCCCGACGACGCCGACCAGCAGGAACACCAGGAAGCTGCCGGTACCCGGGCCGACGAAGCCGTCGTACAGACCGATCAGCAGCCCGCCGGTGACCGCGACCGCCGTCTGCAGGTGAGGCGTGAGACGCAGCGCCTCCACCTCGCCCATCGACGGGCGGCGCAGCGTGTACAGCCAGACGGCGACGAGGGCGACGAGCACCACCGGCCGCAGCACCGAGCTGCCCGCGACCGTCGCCAGCGCCGCGCCGGCGCCGGACCCGACGAAGGCCGCGACGCACATCCGCACCGCCGTCGGCCGGTGCACGTCGATCCGCTTGGCGTACGTCACCGCCGCGGAACCGGTCCCCACGACGGAGGCGAGCTTGTTCGTCCCGAGCAGCGCGACGACCGGGTACTGCGGCAGCACGAGCAGCAGCGCGGGCAGCTGCAGCAGCCCACCGCCGCCGACCACCGCGTCCAGTGTCCCGGCGGCGAAGGCTGCCAGGCACAGCAGCGCGATCGCGGAGCCGTCCATCTCGCCCTACCTTCTGCTCATGGGGGACACCGAGGGGATCCGGGCACGACACCTGCGCGCAGAGCGCCCGGCCAGCAGCGCGCGCGGGCTGCACCACTTCGCGCTGGTCAGCGGCGACGTCGAGCGGACGGTCCGCTTCTACCAGGACCTGCTCGAGTTCCCGCTCACCGAGATGATCGAGAACCGCGACTACGCCGGCTCGACCCACTTCTTCTTCGACATCGGCAACTCCAACCTGCTGGCGTTCTTCGACTTCCCGGGCCTCGACCTCGGCGGCTACGCGGAGGTCCTCGGCGGGCTGCACCACGTGGCCATCAGCGTCGAGCCGGAGCGGTGGGCGCGCCTGCGCGGCAAGCTCGACGCGGCCGGCGTGGAGTACGTGCTCGAGAGCGAGGTCTCGCTGTACTTCCGCGACCCGGACGGCGCGCGGCTCGAGCTGCTCGCCGACCCGCTCGGCGAGATGTACGGGAGCGCCGTCCTCTAGACGTCCGGCGAGCCGGAGTGGTCCGTCGCGTGCGGGTTCTCGATGTACCGCTCCCGGCTGCGCATCACCTCGGCCTCGGCCTCGACGCGGCCGACCCAGGTGGCGCCCTCGACGGACTTGCCGGGCTCGAGGTCCTTGTAGACCTCGAAGAAGTGCTGGATCTCCAGCCGATCGAACTCCGGCACGTGGTGGATGTCGCGCAGGTGCTCGTGTCGCGGGTCGCTCGACGGCACGCACAGCAGCTTCTCGTCCGGTCCCGCCTCGTCGGTCATCCGGAACATGCCGATCGCGCGGCAGCGGATGAGGCAGCCCGGGAAGGTCGGCTCCTCGACGAGGACCAGCGCGTCGAGCGGGTCGCCGTCGCCGCCGAGGGTGTTGTCGACGAAGCCGTAGTCGGCCGGGTAGCGCGTGCTGGTGAACAGCATCCGGTCCAGCCGGATGCGGCCGGTCTCGTGGTCCACCTCGTACTTGTTGCGCTGACCCTTCGGGATCTCGATGGTGACGTCGAACTCCACCAGGGGTCCTCTCCTCGTGCGGCTGCTGGTCGATTGCGCCACCTAGTGTGGCGTACGTGGGTCGGCGGCGAACGGGGCTGGTGGCCGCCACCTGCGCCCTCGTCCTCGCCGGCGGCGGCCTCGCCGCGACGCAGCTGGACAGCGCGGACGTGCTGCCCGCGCCGGCTCCGTC
>JAODNS010000050.1 GCA_025465145.1 Frankiales bacterium | reverse complement strand
CCGCCCGGTCGCGGGTACGCCGGCCGAGCCCGTCCCCGACGCCGGTCGTGACCGTCATCCCCGCACCGACCGGCCTGCCGTCGCCGAGCGCGGTCGCCTCGCCGGACGTGCTGCCGTCCGTGGTCGCCTCGCCCGTGGAGCTCAGCCCGGAGCCCTCCCCGTCTCCGGTGGCTGTGCCGGCTCAGGAGAAGCGCGACACCGGCAGCCGCCTCAACCGGCTGGTGCAGCTGCTCCTGGGCGGAGCGGTCCTGCTGGGCCTGGCCGGCGGAACCGGCCTGTACCTCACGAGGAGCCACTGATGGACTGCCTGTTCTGCGGCATCGTTGCCCGCGAGATCCCCGCCACGGTCGTCCACGAGGGCCCGCGGACGCTCGCGTTCCGCGACCTGAACCCCCAGGCCCCGACGCACGTCCTGGTCATCCCGAAGGACCACCACGCGACCGCCGCCGCGCTGGCCGACGCGGATCCGGCGTACGCGGGTGAGGTGCTCGCCGCCGCGGCGGCCGTCGCGCGCATGGAGGGGTTGGACAGCGGCTACCGGCTGGTCGCCAACACCGGCGACGACGCGGGCCAGAGCGTCTCCCACCTGCACTGGCACGTCCTCGGTGGACGCGTCCTCGACTGGCCGCCCGGGTAGAATCGGCGGGTACACACCCCCCCCGGGCCCGAGAGCAGGCGAACGGCGCAGCCGCCTACATGGCAGACAACGTCTCCACCAAGATCGTCGTACCCGGCGCCCACTCGATGGTCAGCCTGCTCGGCAGCCGCGACGAACTGCTCGCGGTCATCGAGAAGGCCCTCGCGAGCGACGTGCACGTCCGCGGCAACGAGATCACGATCACCGGCCCGGCCGCCGACAACGCGCTGGCCGTCCGGCTGTTCGAGGAGCTCATCGGCCTGCTCGACCGCGGCCAGCAGCTGTCCAGCGACGCCATCGACCGCACCCTGGCGATGCTGCAGAGCGGCGGCGGCGACCGCCCCGCCGAGGTGCTGACGCTGAACATCCTGTCCAACCGCGGCCGGACGATCCGTCCCAAGACGGTCAACCAGAAGCGGTACGTCGAGTCGATCGACCGGCACACGATCGTGTTCGGCATCGGCCCGGCCGGCACCGGCAAGACCTACCTCGCGATGGCCAAGGCAGTGCAGGCGCTGCAGGCCAAGCAGGTCAACCGGATCATCCTGACCCGGCCGGCGGTCGAGGCGGGCGAGCGGCTCGGGTTCCTGCCCGGCACGCTGTACGAGAAGATCGACCCGTACCTGCGGCCGCTCTACGACGCGCTGCACGACATGCTCGACCCGGAGTCGATCCCGAAGCTCATGGCCGCAGGGACCATCGAGGTCGCGCCGCTCGCCTTCATGCGCGGCCGCTCGCTGAACGACGCGTTCATCATCCTCGACGAGGCGCAGAACACCACGCCCGAGCAGATGAAGATGTTCCTGACGCGCCTCGGGTTCGGCTCCAAGATCGTCGTGACCGGCGACGTCACGCAGGTCGACCTCCCCGGCGGGACCACGAGCGGCTTGAAGCTCGTGCGCGAGATCCTCGAGGGTGTGGAGGACCTGCACTTCGCGCAGCTGGACTCGACCGACGTGGTGCGGCACAAGCTGGTCGGCCGGATCGTCGACGCCTACAACCAGTACGACGCGGAGGAGGAGCGCTCGCGCGGTCCCCAGCGGTCGCCCGGCCGCCGCGACGACGCGAAGCGCACCCGGCCGTGACCGACCGCCCCTCCTGGGCGGCTGACCTCGACAATCGGCTCGCCGGCGCCCAGCGCAACTGGCAGGCGCCGAGCGTCGTCGCCGCCGTCGTCCGCGAGGGCCAGCTCGCCTGGACCGGCGCCGTCGGCACCGCGGAGGTCGGGGTACGGGACGCCGCCGCGGACGTGGCGTACCGGATCGGCAGCATCACCAAGACGTTCACGGCCGTGCTCGTGCTGCAGCTGCGCGACGCCGGCCTGCTCGACCTCGACGACCGGCTCGAGCAGCACCTGCCAGGGACCAGGCACGGCGCGCTCACCCTGCGCCGGCTGCTCGCGCACATCTCCGGCATCCAGCGCGAGCCGGTCGGCGACCTCTGGATCGACCTCGTGCCGCAGGACCGCGAGCAGCTGCTGGCGGGGTTCGAGCAGGCAGAGCAGGTGCTGCCGCAGCGGGCGACGCACCACTACAGCAACCTCGCCTACGCGGTGCTCGGCGAGCTCGTCGCGCGCAGGACGGACGCCAGCTGGGAGCAGGCGCTGCAGGAGCGGCTGCTCGACCCGCTGGGGATGACCCGCACCACGACGGGGCCGGTGGCGCCGCACGCGCAGGGCTACCTGACCGAGCCGTACGCCGACGCCGTACGACCGGAGCCGCACACGGACACCGGCGCGGCCGCCCCCGCGATGCAGCTGTGGGCCACCGCAGAGGACCTCGCCCGCTGGGCCGGCTTCCTCGCCGACCCCGACCCGGCCGTGCTGTCGACGGAGACGCTGGACGAGATGCGCCAGCCGGTCGTCGTCTTCGACCCGCACGCGTTCACGCTGGCCTGGGGCGGTGGCCTCATGCTGCGCAGGGTGGGCGAGCGCGTGCTGCACGGACACGGCGGCGCGATGCCGGGCTTCCTCGCGGGCTGCTGGGCGTACCGGTCCGAGACCGAGCGGTCCGGAGCTGTGGTGCTCACCAACACCGGCCGCGCAGCCGACCCGGAGCGGCTCGCTGCCGACCTGCTCACCGCGGTGCTCGACGCCGACCCGCGGCCCGAGCCGGCGTGGGCACCGGCCGCGGTGCCGGGGGACATCCGGCCGCTGCTCGGCATCTGGTGGGCAGAGGGCTCGGAGCACCTGTTCGAGTACCGCGAGGAATCGCTGACGGCGACCGGCCGCGGCTGGCCGGCCTGGCGGCGCACCTTCTTCGAGCCCACCGGCACCGACACCTGGCGCGCCGTCCGCGGCCGGGAGCAGGGCGAGACGCTGCACGTCCAGCGCGGCGCCGACGGGAGCCCGGTGCGCCTGGTCTTCACCGGCTACGCCTACACCCGCGACCCGCGCACGTTCGCGGAGCTGGCCCAGTGAGCATCGAGGTCGCGAACGAGAGCGGCGTCGTCGTCGACGAGCAGTCGCTGGTGCAGGTCGCCCGGCACGTGCTCGATCGGATGGGCGTCTCGCCGCTGGCCGAGCTGTCGCTGCTCCTCGTCGACCTGGACGCGATGGCGAGGCTGCACGTCCGCTGGATGAACGAGCCCGGGCCCACCGACGTGCTCGCGTTCCCGATGGACGAGCTCGACCTGCGCGGCTCGCGCGGCGTCGCGCACGGCTCCGGCCACGGCCAGGACGAGCACGACGAGCCGACGCCGCAGCTGCTCGGCGACGTGGTGCTCTGCCCCGAGGTGGCGGAGCGGCAGGCGCGCGAGGCCGGCCACAGCACCGAGGACGAGCTGCACCTGCTCTGCACCCACGGCGTGCTGCACCTGCTGGGCTACGACCACGGTGACGCCGAGGAGCACGCCGAGATGTTCGGCCTGCAGGGCGAGCTGCTGACCGCCTGGCACGAGCGGCGCGCCACGTGATCGCCAGCTCCGCCGGACCGATCGTCGTCGCGGTCCTCTTCATCCTGGTCGCCGGCGGTCTGGCCTGCCTCGAGGTCGCGCTGTCCCGGGTGTCCCGCGTCCGCGTCGAGGAGCTGGTGCGCGACGAGCGGCCCGGCGCGCAGCGGCTGCAGCGCGTGCTGCTGGACCCGCCGCGGTCGCTGAACCTCCTGCTCCTGCTGCGGATGATCTGCGAGCTCGCGGCGGCCGGGATCGTCGTCGCGTACTGCCTGGACCGCATCGACGGATCGCTCGCCGTCGTCGTCGGCGTCGCGCTCATGACGGTCGTCAGCTACGTCTTCATCGGCGTCGCGCCGCGCACCATCGGCCGCCAGCGCGCCGACCGCGTGGCCCTCCGCGGCGCCGGCGTGGCGCTCGCGCTCACCCGCGTCTTCGGCCCGCTGCCGTCGCTGCTCATCCTCATCGGCAACGCCCTGACGCCCGGCAAGGGATTCCGCGAGGGACCGTTCGCGTCCGAGGCCGAGCTGCGCGACCTGGTGGAGATGGCCCAGGAGCGCGGCGTCGTGGAGCAGGCCGAGCGCGACATGATCAACTCGGTCTTCGAGCTGGGCGACACCATCGTGCGCGAGGTGATGGTGCCGCGCACCGACATCGTCACCATCGAGCGCGGCAAGACGGTCAAGCAGGCGCTGAACCTCCTGATGCGCAGCGGCTTCTCGCGCGTGCCGGTCGTGGGTGACAACAACGACGACGTGCTCGGCGTCGCCTACCTGCGCGACCTGGTGAAGAAGGAGCGCAGCGACGGCGGCGGCGCGGTCAAGGTCGAGGAGGTCATGCGCGACGCGGTGTTCGTCCCGGAGAGCAAGCCGGTCGACGAGCTGCTGCGCGAGATGCAGGCGCAGCTCGGCCACATCGCCGTCGTCGTCGACGAGTACGGCGGCACCGCCGGGCTGGTGACGATGGAGGACGTGCTCGAGGAGATCGTGGGCGAGATCACCGACGAGTACGACCGCGAGGCGCCGCCCGTCGAGCAGGTCGACAACGACACCAACCGGGTCACCGCGCGGCTCGCCGTCGAGGACCTCGAGGAGATGTACGGCGTCGACCTGCCGCACGACGACGTCGAGACGGTCGGCGGCCTGCTGGCGATGGCGCTCGGTCGCGTGCCGATCCCGGGGGCGACCGCGACGGTGGGTGGGCTGACCCTGGTGGCCGAGAGCAGCAAGGGCCGCCGCAACCGCATCGGGACCGTCCTGGTGCGCCGTACGCCGGACGAGGATGACGCGTGACCGACCTGTCCGCTGAGGACGCGAAGATCGTGACGCTCGCCCGCGCTGCGCGGCTGCGCGCGTACGCCCCGCACAGCGGCGTCACCGAGGGGGCGGCCGTGCGCGACACGGACGGCCGGACCTACGCCGCCGCGACCGTCGAGAACGCCGACCCGTCGCTGACCACCTCCGCGCTCAGAGGCGCAGTCTCGGCCGCCGCCTCCAGCGGGATCCGCACCTTCGAGGCGGCAGCGGTCGTCAGCGAGGCGCTGGTCAGCGGCGCGGACCTGGCGGTGCTCCGCGAGTTCGGCGTCGGCGTACCCGTCCTCGTCGCCGGTTCCGACGGGGTCGTCCGCGAGACGCTCAGCACCTGAGCGCCGGCGTGCGCGACACTGGAGGCATGACCTTCCGCTCCGGGTTCGCCTGCTTCGTGGGTCGTCCCAACGCGGGCAAGTCCACCCTCACCAACGCGCTCATCGGCAGCAAGGTCGCGATCACCTCCAGCCGACCGCAGACGACCCGGCACGCGATCCGCGGCATCGTGCACCGTGACGATGCGCAGCTGGTCCTCGTCGACACCCCTGGGCTGCACAAGCCGCGCACGCTCCTCGGTCAGCGGCTGAACGACCTGGTCCGCGAGACGTACGCGAACGTCGACGTCGTCTGCTTCTGCGTCCCGGCCGACGACAAGGTCGGGCCCGGCGACCGGTTCATCGCGCAGGAGCTGCGCGAGCTGAAGACGCCCGTCATCGCCCTCGTCACGAAGACGGACAAGGCCGACAAGCAGACGATCGGCCAGCAGCTGCTCGCGGTCAGCGCGCTGGCCGACTGGGCGGAGGTCGTGCCGGTCAGCGCGGTCGCGTCGTTCCAGGTGGACCTGCTGGCCGACCTGCTCGTGCAGCGGCTTCCTGAGGGGCCGGCGCTGTACCCCGACGGCGAGCTGACCGACGAGCCGGAGCAGACGCTGGTCGCCGAGCTGATCCGTGAGGCGGCACTCGAGGGTGTGCGCGACGAGCTGCCGCACTCCATCGCGGTGACCATCGAGGAGATGAACCCGCGCGCGGACCGGCCCGAGGACCGCCCGCTGCTGGACATCTTCGCAACGCTGCACGTGGAGCGGGACAGCCAGAAGGGCATCGTGCTCGGAACGGGCGGATCCCGGCTCAAGGGCGTCGGCTCGACGGCCCGGCGGCAGATCGAGGTGCTGCTCGGCACCCCGGTCTACCTCGACCTGCACGTGTCCGTCGCGAAGGACTGGCAGCGCGACCCGAAGCAGCTGCGCAAGCTCGGCTTCTAGGTCAGGACCGGCACACCCAGGTGCCAGCCCTGGCCGAGCTCGACGCCGATGTCGGTGAGCTCGGACAGCTGGCCCTGCGTCTCGATGCCCTCCGCCAGCACGACCGCGCCGACCTGTGCGGCGAAGACGGTGACGGCGCGAACGAGGTCCTGCTGCCGCTCGTCGTGCTCGATGCCGCGGGTGAGGCTGGTGTCGAGCTTGATGAGGTCGGGTTGCAGCATGAGCACGTGCCGCAGGCTGGCGAAGCCGGCACCGGTGTCGTCGACCGCGATGCGCGCGCCGGCACCGCGCAGCCGGCCGAGGGTGGCGCGGGCGCGGTCGTAGTCGGCCACCGCCTCGTGCTCGGTGATCTCGACGACGACCCGGCGCAGGTCCGTGCCCTCCAGCAGCCGGACCACCTCCGGGTCGGACAGGGCAGCGGGGGAGACGTTGACCGCGAGGAACTCCTGCTCGGGCATCCCGGGCAGCAGCGCGATCGCGGCCCGCAGCGTGACCCGCTCGAGCTCGCCGCCGAGGCCGTGCAGGCTGGCCGCCTTGAACCAGCGGTCCGTCGGAACGCGGCCGCCGAACCGCGACAGCGCCTCGTGGCCGACAACCGTGCCGGTGGCCAGCTCGACGACCGGCTGCACGGCGACCTGCAGCCGCGCGCTGTCGATGAGCACCCGCAGCTCCCCGCGTGACGGCAGGCCCTCGTCGTCGTCGGGCGTGACCGACCGGCCGGGCAGCAGCGGCGACGCGCTGCGCAGCTGCCGCACATCGGTCTCCAGCTGGCGCCAGCGTCGGCTCTGCCGGCCGAACCCCCACAGCGCGCCGGTCCCGCTGCCCAGCGCGGCGAGCACGAACGGCGCCGCCTCGTACCGGTCCAGCAGCACGACGACGGCCGTGAGGACGAGTGCCAGGGACACCCAGATCCCGGGTCGGTCCCGGCGCCGCCAGACGACCAGCCCGGCGACGGCCAGGCCGATGACGGCGACCGCGGGCAGGACGTCTCGGCGCCCCGTGGCAGCAGCGGCCAGCGGCAGCGCCGGCAGCGCGACGAGCCACGGCTGCCGGCCGGCCAGCGGCGAGGTCAGCGCGTACAGCGGAACGGCCGCCAGCGCGACGTGCAGGACGGACGCGCGGGAGTCGGCCGGCACCAGTGCGTGCACCACCAGCAGCGTGTACGCGACCCCGAAGCCGCCTGCGGCCCAGCGCAGCCGTGCCTGCTCGCGGACGGCGTGCTCGACGAGCAGCGCGTAGCCCGCGGCGAGAGCGGCCAGGGCAGCGACGACGTCGACGACGGTGCCCGGCAGGTCGTCGCGGTGCGGCAGCTGCGCTCCGACCGCGACGAGGACCGCCCCCACCGCCAGCAGCGACCACACCCGCGGCACCCACTGCTCAGGCGGTCGCGGCGGGAGGGCCCACCTCGGGCCCCGCCCCGGTTCCGCCGCCACAGCCACCGCTCCACTCTGTCGTGTGCCGTCGAGACGACGGCCCTGCCACGCCGCAGGACCGGGGCTGCGCAACTACGGTTGGCCTGTGCTCCCCGGACGTCCTGCCCCGCGGGGCAGGACATGACCCTCTACCGCGACGAGGGGGTCGTGCTGCGCACCCAGAAGCTCGGCGAGGCAGACCGGATCATCACGGTGCTCACCAGGCGGAACGGCCGGGTTCGGGCGGTCGCGAAGGGGGTGCGGCGCACCCGCTCGAAGTTCGGGGCGACCGTCGAGCCGTTCAGCCACGTCGACCTGCAGCTCTACGTCGGCCGGTCGCTCGACATCGTCAACCAGGCCGAGAGCCTCATGTCGTACGGCGACACGCTGGCCGCCGACTACCCGCGCTGGACGGCCGGTACCGCCGTCCTCGAGACCGCCGAGCGGCTGACGGCGGAGGAGAAGGAGCCGGCGCTGCGGCTGTTCCTCCTCGTCATCGGTGCGCTGCGCGCGCTCACCGAGGGGGAGAAGGACCCGTCGCTGGTGCTGGACGCGTTCCTGCTGCGGGCCATGTCGGTGGCCGGGTACGCGCCCGCGCTGTTCGGGTGCGCCGGCTGCGGCGCGCCGGGTCCGCACCGCGCGTTCTCCGTCCCCGCCGGCGGGACCGTGTGCCCGACCTGCCGCCCGCCAGGTGCCGCCTCGCCGTCACCGGCTGCGCTCGCGTTGCTGAGCCACCTGCTGACCGGGGAGTGGCCCGCGGCGGAGCTGTCCGAGGACCGGACCCGGCGCGAGGGCAGCGGTCTGGTGGCCGCGCACCTGCAGTGGCACCTCGAGCGCGGGCTGCGGTCGCTGCCGCTCGTGGAGCGGGCGTGAGGAAGCGGACCGTCCGGCCGCCGACGCCGCACCCGTCCGGCGCGCGACCGCCGCAGGTCCCGGCCGACCTCGTGCCGCGGCACGTCGCGATCGTCATGGACGGCAACGGCCGGTGGGCGAAGGACCGCGGCTTCCCGCGCACCCGCGGGCACGAGGAGGGGGAGTCGTCGCTGTTCGACGTCGTCGAAGGCGCCATCGAGCTGGGCGTGACGTGGGTGTCGGCGTACGCCTTCTCCACGGAGAACTGGAAGCGCTCGCCGGACGAGGTGCGCTTCCTCATGGGCTTCAACCGTGACGTCATCCGCCGCCGCCGCGACGAGATGCACGAGCTCGGTGTGCGGGTGCGCTGGGCCGGGCGTCGGCCGAAGCTCTGGCGCTCGGTCATCGCCGAGCTGGAGGCGGCGGAGGAGCTCACGCGCGGCAACGACGTGCTGACGCTGACGATGTGCGTCAACTACGGCGGGCGGGCCGAGATCGCCGACGCAGCAAGGCTTCTCGCGCTGGACGTCGCCGCGGGGAAGGTCGACCCGGCGAAGGTCGACGAGCGGGTGCTGACCCGCTACCTCGACGAGCCGGACATGCCTGACGTCGACCTGTTCCTGCGCACGTCCGGCGAGCAGCGGACGAGCAACTTCCTGCTGTGGCAGTCGGCCTACGCCGAGATGGTCTTCCTCGACGTGCTGTGGCCGGACGTCGACCGGCGCGACCTGTGGCGAGCCGTCGAGGTCTACGCCAGCCGCGACCGCCGCTACGGGAGTGCCAGGTGATCCGCCTGCACCACGTCAACGTCGTCGTCGCCCCCGGTCGCACGGACGCCGTCGTGCCGTTCTACGAGCTGCTCGGGCTGACGCGCGTGCAGAAGCCGACGGAGGGCGTCGCGCAGACCGGCGCCTGGTTCGCCTTCCCCGGCGGCGGCACGCAGGTGCAGGTCAGCGAGCGCGAAGGGGACCGTCACCCGGAGCAGCACTTCGCGGTCGTGGTGGCCCACCTGGACGACGTGGTCGCGCGGCTGCAGCAGGCCGGCCATCCGTGGGCGCGAAGCCCGAGATCGGCGGCGCGCGCCGGGGGATGACGGCCGACCCGGAGGGGAACGCCGTCGAGGTCGTGTTCGCAGCAGGACCCTTCGCTTGAGAGGCACCGCATGGGCATCGCCACTGTCGACCCGACCACCGGGCAGACCCTCGAGACGTTCGACGCGCTGAGCGACGCCGAGCTGCAGGACCGGGTCGCGCGCGCGTCTCGCGCCTTCGCGTCGTACCGGCTCACGTCCTTCGCGCAGCGGGCGGAGTGGATGCGCGCGGCCGCGGACCTGCTCGACGCCGACGTCGACCGGGTGGCGCGGCTCATGACGACCGAGATGGGCAAGACGCTGAAGGCGGCCAAGGCGGAGGTGGGCAAGTGCGCGGCCGGCTGCCGCTACTACGCCGAGCACGCCGAGGCGCTGCTCGCCGACGAGCCGGTCGACGCGGGGGCGGTGAAGGCCGTTCGGGCGTACGCCCGGTACGCGCCGCTCGGCGTCGTCCTCGCCGTGATGCCGTGGAACTTCCCGATGTGGCAGGCGATGCGCTTCGCCGCACCGGCGCTCATGGCGGGCAACGTCGGCCTGCTCAAGCACGCGTCGAACGTGCCGCAGACGGCGCTGTACATGGAGGAGCTCTTCCGGCGCGCCGGCTTCCCCGCCGACGTCTTCCAGACGCTGCTCGTCGGCTCGGACAAGGTCGAGGCGCTGCTGCGCGACGACCGCGTCGCCGCCGCCACCCTCACCGGCTCGACCCCGGCCGGGAGGGCGATCGCCGCAACAGCCGGCGACGTGCTCAAGAAGACGGTGCTGGAGCTGGGCGGCAGCGACCCGTTCGTCGTCATGCCGTCTGCGGACCTGGCGAAGGCGGCGGAGGTCGCCGTCACCGCGCGGGTGCAGAACAACGGGCAGAGCTGCATCGCGGCGAAGCGGTTCCTCGTGCACGCCGACGTGGCGGAGGAGTGGACCCGGCTGTTCGTCGAGCGGATGTCCGCGCTCGTGGTCGGCAACCCGCAGGACGAGCAGACGGACGTCGGCCCGGTCGCCACCGAGAACGGGCTGACCGACCTCGAGGACCTGGTGCGCGACGCCGTCGGCAAGGGCGCGACGGTGCTGTGCGGAGGTACCCGGCTGGACCGGCCCGGCTGGTTCTACCTGCCGACGGTGCTGGCCGACGTGAGCGAGGAGATGGAGATCTGGACCGAAGAGGCTTTCGGTCCGGTGGCCGTGGTCCGGACCTTCGCCGACCTAGACGAGGCGGTGCGGCTGGCGAACGACACGCAGTTCGGGCTCGGGTCGAACTTCTGGACCGACGACAAGGCGGAGCAGGACCGGTTCATCCGCGATGCCGAGGCCGGCATGGTGACCATCAACGGGATGACGACGTCGTACCCGGAGCTGCCCTTCGGCGGCGTGAAGAACAGCGGGTACGGCCGCGAGCTTGCTGCCCACGGGATCCGCGAGTTCTGCAACGTCAAGTCTGTCTGGATGGGCAGGGGCAACAAGAGCCGCACCGAGTAGCGAGCAGCTCCGCGATCACGTGCCGCGACGAGGCGGCGAGCGGGGGGTTCCGCTCGCGGTAGTACGGCAGCGCGATCAGCGCGACAGACAGCGCCCAGCCGCGGCCGCGCGCCCAGGTGGCGTCGTCCACCTGCACCGCTTCGCGAAAGGCATCCGGCCGCCGGCTGGCAGCAGCGACCACGCCGGCAGCAGGTCGATCGCCGGCTCGCCGACGCCGAGGCAGCCGAAGTCGATGACGGCTGTCAGGCGCCCGTCGCGGACGAGGACGGTCCCCGCGGCGAGGTCGCCGAGCCCCACCGGCTCCTCCAGCCGGTCGACGAGCGGGCTGCTCCCGCAGTCCAGCCACCGGTACACCGACCAGCCCCACGGGTACCCGCGGCCGGGGCCGCCGAGGGCAACCGGCTCCGGCTCCGGCACCGGCACCGGCACGTGCGGAGCGAGCCGGGGCAGCCAGGTCTGCTCCTTCTCGACGTGGTCGACCGCCCAGCCGATGCGCGGCAGCCGGACCACCAGGTCGTCGCCGAGCCGGAACAGCGCGTTGTCGGTTCCCGCAGACGCGACGAGCCGGATGTCCAGCCCGGCCCACTGCGGCAGCTGGTCGGCGACCAGCCGGCGCACGAGGCCGGGGCTGGTCGGCTGCTCGTCCGGGTGCATCACGAGGCGCAGCTCCGGCAGGTGCCGAACACCTCGACGGTGTGGCTGACGTCGGTGAACCCGTGCTGCTTCGCGACCCTGGTCGCCCACGTCTCCACCTCCGGAGCCGGCAGCTCGACCGTCGCGCCGCAGGACCGGCAGACCAGGTGGTGGTGGTGCGCGTCCACGTCGCAGCGCCGGTAAACCGCCTCACCGTCGGTGGTACGCAGCACGTCCACCTCACCGGCGTCGGCGAGCGCCTGCAGGTGCCGGTACACGGTGGTCAGCCCGACGCTGTCGCCGCCGCGACGGACGGCTTCGTGCAGCGCCTGCGCGCTCTGGAAGCCGTCCGCCTCCGCCAGGGCGCGGGTGACCGCTGTGCGCTGCCGGGTCATGCCGCCACCCGCCGACGTGCCTGCGCGAGCAGCGCAGCGACGAGGAAGCCAGCGAGCGCGAGGACCACCGTCGCGGCACCGGGCGCCACATCCCCGTAAAAGGCGGTGACGAGCCCGCCGACGCTGGCAAGCACGCCGACGAGGCAGGCGCCCAGCAGCGTCGCGCGGAACGACCGCGTCAGCTGCTGCGCAGTAGCCACCGGCACCACCATCAGCGCGCTGACCAGCAACAGGCCGACGACCCGCATCGCCACCGTCACGGTCACCGCCGCCGTCACCGCGACGAGGATGTTCAGGAAGCGCACCGGCAGGCCAGACACCCGAGCGACCTCCTCGTCCATGCAGACGGCGTAGAGCTCCCGGCCGAAGACGAGGACGACGCCGACGACCGCGACCGACAGCGCGGCGATGACGGCGAGGTCGCCTGGCCGGACGCTGGACAGCGAGCCGAACAGGTAGCCGACCAGCGTCGTGCTCGACCCGCCCGGGGACAGCCCGATGAGCAGTACGCCGCCGGCGATGCCGCCGTAGAACAGCAACGCGAGCGCGACGTCGCCGCTGGTGCGGCCGCGCTCCCGGATGAGCTCGATCGTGACAGCCCCGGCGATGGCCACGACGACGGCGGTGAGCACCGGCGCCGTCTCGAGCAGGAAGCCGAGGGCGACGCCGGTGAGAGCGATGTGCCCGATGCCGTCGCCCATGAGGGCCAGCCGGCGCTGGACGAGGAAGGTGCCTATCGCGGGAGCGGCCGCGCCCACGAGCACGGCTGCGACGAGTGCCCGCTGCATGAAGGCGAAGTCGAAGATGTCCATCAGAACGTCCTCGGGTCGAGCACGGGCCGGGCCGCCGGTGCCGCGCTCTCGTGCGGGTGCACGTGCACGTGGGACGGGTGCGCGTGGTGCCCCTCCGGCTCGGGCGGAGGCCCGTCCGACAGCACCCGGCCGCCGCCGAGCACGACGGCCCGCCCGATGAGCTCGGCCAGCGGGCCGAGCTCGTGCGCGACGAGGACGACGCTGCCGCCGGCCTGCGACAGGTGGCCGAGCGCGCCGGCAAGCGTGTCCTGGCTGTCCGCGTCGACACCGGCCGTGGGCTCGTCGAGGACGAGCACCTCGGGCTCGCCGGCCAGCGCGCGGGCGATGAGCACCCGCTGCTGCTGGCCGCCGGACAGCGTCGCGACCGGGTCGTCCGCGCGATCGGTCAGCCCCACGTCGCCGAGCGCGTGTTCGACGGCCTCCCGGTCGGCCCGGCCCATGCGGCGCAGTCGGCGCGTCCGGCCGATGCGGCCGGACGCGACCACCTCGCGAACGGTGCTGGGCACGCCGCCGCCGACGGCGAGCCGCTGCGGCACGTACCCCAGCCGCGGCCACTCGCGGAACCGGCTCAGCGGCGTGCCGAAGACCTCCAGCGAGCCGGAGCTGAGCGGCACCAGGCCGACCAGCGTCCGGACCAGCGTCGTCTTGCCCGAGCCGTTGGCGCCGAGGACCGCGACGAACTCGCCCGGCTCCACCCGTACGTCCACGTCGTGCAGGACCTCCCGGCCGCCCAGGGCCACGCACCCGCCGCGCAGGTCGAACACGCTCATCGGCAGCCGAGCCCGTCCGCAAGCGCGGCGGCGTTGCGGCGCATGACCGTCAGGTAGTCGTCGCCGTCCACGACCCCCTCGACGGGGTCGAGCACAGCGGTCCGCGCGCCCACCTCGGACGCGATCGTCTGCGCCAGCTTCGGGTCCACGGACGACTCGAAGTAGACGGTCTGCACCTTGCGCGAGCGGGCGTACCGCGCCACCTCCGCGACGTGCCCGGGCGACGGCTCGTTGTCCGGGTCGAGCCCGGTGACGCCGACCTGCGTGAGCCCGTAGCGGCCGGCGAGGTAGGCGAAGGCGGTGTGCGCGGTGACGAGGTCGTGCCGCGGGCAGTCGGCGAGCCGGCTGCGGAACAGCGCGTCGAGGTCGCGCAGCGCGGCGGTCGTCCGGGCCGCCCGGGCCGTGTATGCGTCCGCGTGCGCCGGGTCGGTCGCGACCAGCCGCTGCTCCACGGCCCGCACGACGGCGGCCATCCGGACCGGGTCGAGCCAGACGTGCGGGTCGTTGCCGCTGCCGGTCTCGTCGTCCAGGTCGTCGGCCAGGGGTTGCACGTTCACGTACGGCGTCAGGTCCAGCCGGGCCGACCGGCTGCTGTTGCGGACCGCGTCGTCGACGGCGGCCTGGAAGACGTCCAGGTACACGACCAGCGACGCCTTCTCGACAGTGCCGACCTGCCGCGGCGTCAGCTCGACGTCGTGCGGCTCCGCGCCGGCGCGGACCAGGGACAGCACGCGGGCGTCCGGCCCGGCGACCTGCTCGGCCGCCCAGGCGAACGGGTACGCGGCCGCGAGCACCTGCGGGCGCTCGTCCGTCGCGCCGGCCGTCGCGCAGCCGGCCAGCAGGCCGAGCAGCGGGAGCAGCAGGAGCGGTCGCACCGCGCCATGCTGATGGAAATGAAAACCGTTGTCAAACTTCGCGCAGGCGGCTCAGCAGCGCGAAGACGACGAGGCCCAGCGTGACGAAGCGCAGCAGCCGAGCGTTGCCGACGACCACCGGCCACGACAGGTACGTCAGCCAGCCGATGAAGGCGAGCAGCAGCAGCAGGCACAGCGCGCCGAAGACGGGCGGCAGGGCGAGCCCGCCGACGAGCAGCAGCAGCGACAGGACGGGGACCAGCCAGCGCGGCCGCTGCGACAGCAGCACGAGGACGGGCGCGCTGCGCTTCTCGACGGAGGTGCGGAATGTCATGCGCACTAGCGTTGCACCGTGCTGGTCGTGACGCGGTTCGAGGTCCCGGAGGCGGACGCGGACGCGTTCCTGCCGCAGGCGAAGGCCGCGTTGGCCTCGTTCGCCGCGCGCCCCGGCTACGTGCGCGGCCGCATCGGCCGCGCCGCCGATGACCCCACGGCGTGGGTGCTGACGACGGAGTGGGTCGGCGTCGGCGCCTACCGCCGGAGCCTGTCGGCGTACGACGTGAAGGTCGACGCGGCTCCGCTGCTGTCCCGCGGTCGCGACGAGCCGAGCGCCTTCGAGGTGCTCGTGTCGGACGAGCAGCTCACCACCAGCGACCGGGCGGCCGACGCCGACACCGTCGCGCTGGGCGAGGCGGCCGGACCCGCTCAGAGCGCCTGAACCGCCGCCGCGATCTTCTGCGTGTCCTGGTAGGTCAGCCCCAGCGCCGACACGTGCGCCCAGCGGACGACGCCGGCGCCGTCGAGGACGAACACCGAGCGCTTGGTGTGTCCCAGCGGCCCGTTCACGCCGTACGCCTTGATGGCCTGCCGCTGCGGGTCGGCCAGCAGCGGGAACGACAGCCCGCGCTTCTGCGCGAACGTCTCGTGGCTGACGAGGTCCTGCGGCGAGATCCCCCACAGCGTGGCGCCCAGGCCGGTCAGCTCAGCGAGATCGTCCTGGTACGAGCACAGCTGCCGGGTGCAGACGGGGGTGTCGTCGCCCGGGTAGAAGGCGAGCACCAGTGGCCCGCCCTTCGCATCGGCGAGGCTGAACGTCTTGCGCTCGCCGGCAGCGACACCCTCCAGCGCGAAGTCGGGAGCGGGCTGTCCGACGGCGGGGGAGGGCATGGCGCGAGGGTAGGTTGATCCCTTCGCCGACCGCCAGCCGGACTGGAGCTCCTCCTGCCATGGGCAAAGCCAGCAACGACCGCATGGACACGATCGTCAGCCTCGCGAAGAGGCGTGGCCTGGTCTTCCCCAGCAGCGAGATCTACGGCGGCCTGCGCGCCTCCTGGGACTACGGCCCCCTCGGCGTCGAACTGAAGAACAACGTCAAGCGGCAGTGGTGGAAGTCGGTCGTCCAAGGCCGCGACGACGTGGTCGGGCTGGACTCCTGCGTCATCCTCGCCCGGGAGGTCTGGGAGACCAGCGGCCACGTCAACGCCTTCGTCGACCCGCTCGTCGAGTGCACGTCGTGCCACAAGCGCTACCGCGCCGACCACCTCGAGGAGGGAGCCGCCAAGGAGCTCGCGCAGATCGCCTGCCCCAACTGCGGCAACCGCGGCACGTGGACCGAGCCGAAGATGTTCAACGGCCTGCTCAAGACCCACCTCGGCCCGGTGGAGGACGACAGCGGCCTCGCGTACCTGCGCCCCGAGACCGCGCAGGGCATCTTCATCAACTACCTCAACGTGCAGCAGTCGGCGCGCAAGAAGCCGCCGTTCGGCATCGGCCAGATCGGCAAGAGCTTCCGCAACGAGATCACGCCCGGCAACTTCATCTTCCGCACCCGCGAGTTCGAGCAGATGGAGATGGAGTTCTTCGTCAAGCCTGGCGAGGACGAGACCTGGCACCAGTACTGGATCGACACCCGGCTGGCCTGGTACGTCGACCTCGGCATCGACCCGGACCGGCTGCGCATCTACGAGCACCCGAAGGAGAAACTGAGCCACTACTCCAAGCGGACCGCCGACATCGAGTACCGGTTCGAGTTCACCGGCACGGAGTGGGGCGAGCTCGAGGGCATCGCCAACCGCGGCGACTACGACCTGACGGTGCACGCCAAGGCGACCGGCACCGACCTGTCGTACTTCGATCAGGACGCCAACGAGCGCTGGGTGCCGTGGGTCATCGAGCCGGCAGCGGGTGTCGACCGCTGCGCGCTGACCTTCCTGCTGGACGCCTACGCCGAGGACGAGGCTCCCAACGCCAAGGGCGGCGTCGACAAGCGGGTCGTCCTGCGGCTCGACCCGCGGCTCGCGCCGGTCAAGGCTGCGGTGCTGCCGCTGTCCCGCAACGCCGACCTGTCACCGGTGGCGAAGAACCTCGCCGCCGCGCTGCGCAAGCAGTGGAACGTCGACTTCGACGACGCGGGTGCCATCGGCCGCCGCTACCGCCGCCAGGACGAGATCGGGACGCCGTACTGCATCACCGTCGACTTCGACAGCCTCGAGGACCAGGCGGTGACGGTCCGCGACCGCGACGCGATGACGCAGGAGCGGGTCGGGCTCGACGCCGTCGAGCGGTTCCTGCACGAGAAGCTCGGTCCGCTCTAGACCGTGTACGACCCGGGGCACGTGCTGTTCTCGTTCGCCGACCCGAGGATCACCGAGTCGAGCGGCCTCGTTGCCTCGACGAGGTCCGACCTGCTGTTCACGCACAACGACAGCGGTGACACCGCCCGCTTCTTCGCCGTCGACCGGACGGGCAGGACGCGGGCCGCGTACGTGCTGCGCGGAGTCCAGGCGCGCGACTGGGAGGACATCAGCCGCGGCCCGGGCGGGACGTTGTGGCTCGGCGACATCGGCGACAACCGCGCGGTTCGCGACAAGGGGCTGCTCGTGCACCGGGTGGCCGAGCCGTCCGGCCGTGCGTCCGCGACGGTGACGCCCACCTCGTACCGGCTCCGGTACGAGGACGGCCCGCGCGACGCCGAGGCGCTGATCGTCAGCGGCGGTCAGGTGCTCGTCGTCGAGAAGACGCTCGGCCGCCGGGCCGGGGTGTACGCGACGAGCGGCGCGCTCCGGCCGGGCGGCGCCGTCAACGTGCTGCGCCGCGTCGCGGAGGTGCCGGTTCCGATGGTCACCGCGGGCGACCTGTCCCCGGACGGCCGCAAGGTGGTGCTGCGCAACTACACGGCGGCGTACGAGTGGGACGTGACCGGCGACGTCCTCGCCGCGTTCGAGGACGAGCCGGAGCGGGTCGAGTTGCCACCCGAGCCGCAGGGCGAGGGCATCGCGTACGGCCGCGACGGGCGCACGCTGCTGACCAGCAGCGAGGGGAGCGGCGCTCAGGTGCACGAGCTGGCAGCGCAGGCGGCGGCCTCTCCGAGCC
Source organism: Frankiales bacterium (assembly GCA_025465145.1). Classification (GTDB taxonomy): domain Bacteria; phylum Actinomycetota; class Actinomycetes; order Mycobacteriales; family SCTD01; genus RYN-124. The sequence goes on along the minus strand of JAODNS010000050.1, from coordinate 8,542 downwards.
CGGCCGCGGCACCCGAGCAGCGCGGCCGCGCACGCTGGCGGCTGCCGGTGATCGCCGGGCTGCTCTGCCTGCTCGGCGCCCTGGTCGCGGCGGTGGTGCGCCGCGGCTGACTCACCCGAACGGGCTTCACCCGCAGCGGATCGGGGACGAAGACAAGACCATGCCGCAGCCGCGCATCGCCGTCCTCGCCGCCGTCGCGGGTGTTGCGATCACGCTCGCCTGCGCGCAGCTGCACCTGAGCACCGCCGGGCTGGTCCAGACCGCGTTCGGCAGCGCCCTGCTGGTGGCCTGCTCGGCCGTCGCGCTCAACGCGTCGCGGGTACGGGCGCTGCCCACGTGCCGCGCCGTCCCCTCCGTCCTCGCCTGCACTGCTGCCAACGCCGTCACGCCGGCCGGGCTGGGCGGCTCCGCGCTGATGATCCGCCTGCACGCGCGGACCGGCCTGAGCGGTGACGAGGCCATCGCCGCTGTCACGCTGCGCGCGCTCGCCAGCGGCCTCGCCGGCATCGTCGTGGCCACGCTCGCCGCAGCGACCCTCGACCTGGACGGGCCGTCGCTGCCGGGCGGCCACGTCGCCCCGCTGCTGCTCGGCGTCGTCGCCGTGGGCGGCGTCGCGCTCGCGCTGGCCTGTCCGCACCGTCGCGGCCGGGTTGCCGTGCACGTCCGGCGTACCGCCGCCGCCGCGGCCACCGTCCTGTCCCGCCCCTGGCGCGCCGCGGCGCTGCTGCTCGGCGCCCTCGGCGTCGTCGCCTCGCAGCTGCTCATCCTCGACGGCGCAGTGCGCGCGGTCGGGGGCGACGTGGGCCTCGGCGCGCTGCTCGTCACCCTGCTCGGCTCTTCCGCCGCCCGCGCGGCCGTCCCGAGCCCCGGCGGCATCGGGCCGGTCGAGGCCGCCCTCGTGGCCGGGCTCGCCGCCTTGGGCATCCCGATGGCTGCCGCGGCGGTGGCCGTCGGCGTCTACCGGACGGCCGGCCTGTGGCTGCCCGTCCTCGCCGGCGTGCTGGCGCTGCGCCGGCTGCGGGTCCTCGGCCTGCTCTGAGCACCGCGACGGTACGTTTCAGGCCCCGCTCATCGCCGTGCCTGGAGGTCCTGTGACGAAGTACGTGTACGACTTCGCCGAGGGCAACAAGGACATGAAGGACCTGCTGGGTGGCAAGGGCGCGAACCTGTCCGAGATGACGCTCATCGGGCTGCCCGTCCCGCCCGGCTTCGTCATCACGACGGAGGCCTGCCAGACCTACCTCGCCACCGGCGACGTCCCGGACGAGCTGGCCGCCGAGGTGACCGAGCACCTGCAGGCGCTCGAGGCGCAGATGGGCAAGCGCCTGGGCGACGCCGACGATCCGCTGCTGGTCAGCGTCCGGTCCGGCGCGAAGTTCTCGATGCCCGGGATGATGGACACCGTCCTCAACATCGGGCTCAACGACCAGTCGGTCGAGGGGCTGGCCAAGCAGTCCGGCAACCAGCGGTTCGCGTGGGACTCGTACCGGCGCCTGGTCCAGATGTTCGGCAAGACGGTGCTCGGCGTCGACGGCGACCTGTTCGAGCACGCGATCGACGCGGCCAAGGACGCAAAGGGCACCGAGGACGACCTCGACCTGGGCGAGGCCGACCTGCGCGCGCTGGTCGAGCAGTTCAAGGGCATCGTCCAGAGCGAGACCGGCAGCCCGTTCCCGCAGGAGCCGCGCGCGCAGATGGACTTCGCGGTGAAGGCCGTCTTCGACTCGTGGAACGGCGATCGGGCGCGCCTGTACCGCCGGCAGGAGCGCATCCCGGCCGACCTCGGCACTGCCGTGAACGTCTGCTCGATGGTCTTCGGCAACATGAGCATGGACAGCGGCACGGGCGTCGCCTTCACCCGCGACCCCGGCTCCGGCTCGCAGGGCATCTACGGCGACTACCTGCAGAACGCCCAGGGCGAGGACGTCGTCGCCGGCATCCGCAACACGCTGCCGCTGCAGGACCTCGAGGGCCTGGACAAGGCGTCGTACGACGAGCTGCTCGGCATCATGGCCACGCTCGAGCACCACTACCGCGACCTGTGCGACATCGAGTTCACCATCGAGCGCGGCAAGCTCTGGATGCTCCAGACCCGCGTCGGCAAGCGCACCGCAGGCGCCGCCTTCCGCATCGCGACGCAGCTCGTGGACGAGGGGCTGATCGACCTCGACGAGGCGCTCGGCCGCGTCACGGGCGCCCAGCTGGCGCAGCTGATGTTCCCGGCGTTCGGCGACGCCGCCTCGGCGAAGAAGCTCACCAAGGGCATGAACGCCTCGCCCGGCGCGGCCGTGGGCAAGGCCGTCTTCTCCAGCGAGACGGCGGCCGAGTGGGCCGCCCGCGGCGAGGACGTCATCCTCGTCCGCCGCGAGACGAACCCGGACGACCTCGTCGGGATGATCGCGGCCCGCGGCATCCTCACCAGCCGCGGCGGCAAGACCTCCCACGCGGCCGTCGTCGCGCGCGGCATGGGCAAGACCTGCGTGTGCGGGGCGGAGGAGCTCGACGTGGACGTCGCCGCGAAGCAGATCCGGCTCAAGGACGGCAGCACCGTCGAGGAGGGCGATGTCCTGTCGATCGACGGGACGAGCGGCGCCGTGTTCCTGGGCGAGGTGCCGGTGACGCCGAGCCCGGTGGTGCAGTACTTCGAGGGCGAGCTGGACGACCATGACGACCATGACGACCTGGTCGCCGCGGTCGACCGCCTGGTCCAGCACGCCGACGGCGCGCGCCGGCTCGCCGTCCGCGCCAACGCCGACACCCCCGAGGACGCCCAGCGGGCCCGTCGGTTCGGCGCGGCCGGGATCGGCCTCTGCCGTACCGAGCACATGTTCCTGGGCGATCGCCGCCAGCTCGTCGAGACGCTGGTGCTGGCCGAGGGGCCGGACGAGCAGGAGGCGGCTCTGGCCGCCCTGCTCCCGCTGCAGCGCGAGGACTTCCTCGGGATCCTCCGGGCGATGGACGGGCTGCCCGTGACGGTGCGGCTCATCGACCCGCCGCTGCACGAGTTCCTGCCGGACCTGACCGAGCTCTCGGTCGAGGTGGCGGTCGCCGAGGCGACCGGCAAGGACGTGCCCGAGCAGCAGCGGACGCTCCTGGATGCGGTCCGCCGGCTGCACGAGCAGAACCCGATGCTCGGCCTGCGCGGCGTACGCCTCGGGCTCGTCATCCCCGGACTGTTCGCGCTGCAGGTCCGCGCCATCGCGGAGGCGGCCAAGGCGCTGCAGGAGGAGGGCCTGGACCCGAGGCCGGAGATCATGGTGCCGCTGGTCGGCGCCGTGCAGGAGCTCGAGGTCGTCCGCGAGGAGGCCGAGCGGATCCTCGCCGAGGTGGGCGTCTCGGCGCCGATCGGCACGATGATCGAGGTGCCGCGCGCCGCCCTCACCGCTGGACAGATCGCCGAGGCGGCAGAGTTCTTCTCGTTCGGCACGAACGACCTCACCCAGATGGGCTGGGGCTTCAGCCGTGACGACGTGGAGGCGTCCTTCTTCTCCCGGTACCTCGACCTCGGCGTCTTCGGCGTCAGCCCGTTCGAGTCGCTCGACCGGGACGGCATCGGCCGGCTCGTCCGCATCGCCGTCGAGGAGGGCCGCGCGACGCGGCCCGACCTGCACCTCGGCGTCTGCGGCGAGCACGGCGGCGACCCGGACAGCGTGCACTTCTTCCACGACGCCGGCCTGGACTACGTCTCGTGCTCGCCGTTCCGTGTGCCGGTTGCCCGCCTCGAGGCCGGCCGGGCCGCGCTCGAGGGCGACAGCGGCGACACTCGGTAGGTGCTGCTCCCCTTCCGGCTCGTCCGCCGGCTCCTGGCGGCGGTCGTGCTGGCGCTGCTGCTCGTCGTGGCCGGCACGGCCACCCGGGTGTGGTGGGTGGCGCGTGCGGATGCGCACCCGCGCAGCGACGCGATCGTCGTGCTCGGCGCCTCGCAGTTCGACGGCCGGCCGAGCACCGTCTTCCGGGCCCGGCTGCAGCACGCCCGTCAGCTGTACGAGGAGGGCGTGGCCCCGCGGGTCGTCACCCTCGGCGGCGGGGCGCCAGGCGACCGGTACACGGAGGCCGACGCGGGCGCGCGCTTCCTCACCGAGCGCGGCGTGAAGACGGTGGCGCTCGGCAAGGGCCGCAACACGCTGCAGTCCCTCGAGGCGCTCGACGAGGAGTTCACCAGGCGCGGCTGGAAGACCGCCGTGATCGTCACCGACCCCTGGCACGCCCTGCGGTCCAAGCGGATGGCCGGCGACCTCGGCATCGACGCGGAGACGTCGCCCAGCCGGACGGGGCCGGCCGTACGGGACCGCGGGACCGAGGTGCGCTACATCGCCCGCGAGACCGCGGCCTACCTCTACTACCGCGTCTTCCGGCGCTCCAGCGAGGCCGGGCCGCACGCCGTCTGAGCCGGCAGCCTGCGCACCGAGCAGGACTTCCGCGTCCGGCGTCGAAGGACGGGGCAGCCCCTTGGAGGTCCCCGTGCGCCGTCGCGCCGCTCTGTCCCTGTCCCTGGCCGTGGTGGTGGCCGGCGTCCCGCTCGCCCTCGCCGCCCCGTCCACGGCCGCGACGACCGGCTTCACCTGGCGGCAGCGCCCGGTCGCGGAGAAGTCGAGCATCACCGAGCCGTCCCTGGCCGTCGACAAGACGGGCCGCATCTTCGTGTGCGGCCCGGGTGGCGGCGACGGCGCGGGCAACGCCGGCTGGTACTCCTTCGACGACGGCAAGACCTTCACCCGCAAGGACACCGTCGGCGACATGGCCGACGGCGGCGGCGACTGCGAGCTGCACTACCTGCCGGACGGCTCGCTCGTGACCGCCGACCTCGCCGTCCGTACGTCGGTCATCTTCCGGTCCACCGACGGCGGCAAGACCTTCCAGCAGCAGGCCGACGCCGGCTCGGAGCAGGACCGGCAGTGGTTCGCGTACGACACGCGCCGCAAGGAGCTGTACCTCGTCTACCACGACATCGTGGCCGAGACGGAGCAGTACGTCGTCAGCAAGGACGGCGGCAAGACGTGGTCGCTGCCGATGCTCGTCAACAGCGCCGACCAGTTCGCCGGACTGCCCAACGTCGTCGCGACGCAGGGCGAGACCGCGTCGCTGGCCGACCAGGGCTACAACACGTTCAGCGGCCCGATGCTCGTAGACCAGAAGGCCGGCCACCAGTACGTCCTGTACTCCGTCTCCTCCGCCCAGGACAACGCGACCAGCGTCGGCGGGTTCGGCCCGACGCGCGGGATCGTGGTCGCGCACCGCGGCCCGGAGGACAGCGGCTTCAGCAACAAGTACGCCGTCGTCAGCACCGGCATCCCGACGCAGGGCACGGTGAACGGCGCGATCTTCCCGTGGGGGACGGTCGATCCGGCCGGCAACGTGTACGTCGTCTACAACTCCAGCGAGGGCGGCCAGTTCCACACGTACTACGTCGTGTCCAAGGACCACGCGGAGACGTGGAGCAAGCCGGTGAAGGTCGACGGCAACCCCGTCGACAAGGGCGCGACGGTCTACGCGACGGGGGCTGCCGGCGCCGACGGCGTGCTGGACCTGGCCTGGTACGAGAGCGACGACGCCACCTCGCCGGACGACGCGAACGCGACCTGGCACGTCGACTTCGCGCAGGTGCGCAACGCGGCCGGAACTCCGCAGATCAGCCGCAGCCGGATCTCTGACCACATCGTCCACCACGGGTCCATCTGTCAGAAGGGCATCCTGTGCGTCAGCCGGCTCGGTGACGACCGCTCGCTCGGTGACTTCTTCGAGCTCGCCATCGGACCGGACGGGCTGGCCCAGGTCGCCTGGACGGACAACGGCAACAAGGGCGCCACGAACGCTCCGCCGCGGCGGGTCTTCTGGGCCAAGCAGGCCAGCGGCCCGAGCGCGCTGACCACCGCGCCCGTGGCTCGTCCTGTTACTCGCCCGACCGCACCGCGACCGGCGGCGCCGCGGCCGGCGGCACCCCGGGGCACGCTGCCGACGACCGGCCTCGACCTCGGGTGGCCCGGAGCCGCGCTGGTGCTCATGACGCTGGGCGGGGTGACTGAGCTGCGGCGCCGCAGTGCTGGATAAACCGGTGGCTGCTGCGCGGGGGTGGGCCTAGCCTGCTCCCGCGCAGCCGTCTCCGGGGCTGCCGGGGCGAAGGGGGTGAGGACATGGCGGTCTTCTGCTCTGCCCTGCTCCCACTCCCCGTGGCGGCCTGATCCGACAGGTCGCCTCCTTTCCGGAAGGCACCCTGTCGTGCTCCCAGGCTCTCCGCTCGACCCTGCACTCCCCGACGGCACCGTCCTCGCCCGCCTCGCCCGCGTGGACCGGTCCGCCTACGACGTCCTCACCGACACCGGCCACCGCCGGCTGCCTGCGCTGCCCGCGCCGCGCGACCCGCTCGATGCGCCGACCGTCGGCGACTGGCTGGCCGTCACCGACACGGACGTCCGCTGCGTGCTGCCGCGTCGCACCCTGCTCGTCCGCGGCGCCTCGGCCGGCACGAGCACCGCGCAGCCGCTCGCCGCGAACGTCGACGTCGTGCTCATCTGCGCGGGCCTCACCGGAGCCCCTCCGGTATGCCGGATCGAGCGCCTGCTCACCCTGTCCTGGGAGAGCGGCGCGACGCCGGTCGTCGTGCTCACGAAGGTCGACCTGTGCGCCGACGTCGAGGCGGCGGTACGGGCGGTCCTGCCGCACGCGCCCGGTGCGGAGGTCGTGACCGTGTCCGCCGCGAACCGCGACGTCGACGCGCTCCGGCCGTACGTCGTCGACGGCGCGACCATCGCCCTGCTCGGCTCCTCCGGTGCCGGGAAGTCGACGCTGGTCAACGCCCTCGCCGGCACCGACGTCATGGCCACGGGCGACATCCGGCAGGTCGACGGCAAGGGCCGGCACACCACCAGCCACCGCGAGCTCGTCGTCCTGCCCAACCGCGCCGTCGTCGTCGACACGCCCGGACTGCGCGGGGTGGCGCTGCACGGGGCGGAGGACGGGCTGTCCCGTGCCTTCTCCGAGCTGGAGGAGCTGGCGGCCGCGTGCCGGTTCGCGGACTGCGGGCACGACAGCGAGCCGGGCTGCGCCATCACGGCCAGCATCGAGTCCGGCGACGTGCCGCCGGCCCGGCTGGACTCCTGGCGCAAGCTGCACCGGGAGCTCGCCTTCCAGGCCCGGCGCACGGACGCCCGGCTGCGGGCGGAGGAGAAGGCGAAGTTCAAGCAGCGGACGAAGGACTACCGCAGCGCGATCAGGCCGTAGGCAGCAGCACGGCGCCGGTGACGTCGGGCGGCAGACCGGTCACCGGGATGCCGCGCGGGTCGGCGGCGTAGCGGACGTACACCTTCGACAGCTGGTCCTCGTCGGCGTGCGCGGCTGTCGCGTAGACGACGACCGAGCGGTCACCGCTGACCGCAGTGACGTAGCGCCCGGTCGCTGCCGTGGCGAGCACGTCCAGGATCTGGCCTGTGCTCAGGGCGATCCGGACCGCGTGCTCCGGCGGCTGCGGCCCGTCCCCGAACCCCTGCGGGCGCTCGACGGCGAGCGCCGTGCCGTCGTCGACCGAGACGATGCGGTCGTACGTGTAGTAGCCGGCCTTGCTCTCGGCGGACGGGATCGGTACCTCCGGCGCCTGGAGCCAGCCGCGCCGGGTGCTGCCGAGGCGGAAGCGGACCGGGCCGCTGCCGTCGTCGCTCTGGTACCCGACCGTCACCACCAGCTCCTCGTCACCGTTCCAGGCGAGGTCGTCGGCGGCGGCGCCGGTGAAGGACTTCTCGGCCTGCCCCGGCGGCTTGCCAGGGTCGGCGAGGTACGACTGGACGTCGCCGAGGTGGCCGTCGGTCCAGGTGGCGACCGAGATGCGTTCGTTGCCCTCGTCGTGCAGGTCCGACCACGCGATCCGCCGCCCGTCCGGCCGCACGGCGACGTTGCTCGGGTCGCGGCCCGCGGCCTCCAGGACGGTGGCCTTGCCGCCGGTCGGGTAGCAGACGAGCCGGCGGTCCGGCGGGTCCGGGTACTCCGTCTCGCTCAGCAGCCACACGACACAGATCAGTGCACGCGTGCCGGACACCGCGAGGGCGCGGGCGTTCGCCTTGGGGGTCTGCAGCCGAGCGCTACGAGTGGCGCGCTGGCCGGTCAGCGCGTACAGCTCCACCGGCCCGGCCGGGCGGAGGACGGCCAGCGTGCGCGGCGGGACCGGCGGGCTGACCGGGAGGCTCGGGCTCGGGCTCGCGGCCGGCGAGAGCGACGGCGGCAGGGACGGTGCCGGGGCGACCGTCGACCCGGCGCTGCAGGCGGCGACCAGCGCGAGGAGCAGGAGCGGGAGGCGACGCGGCACGGCCGGACTGTAGAGCGGGCGACCTAGTCTTCGCCGGTGCCGTACGACGACGCTGCTGCTGAGCGCCTGGTCCCGGAGCCGCCGTCCGGCTCGGGACGCGGGCCGTTCCAGCGCGACCGGGCGCGGGTGCTGCACTCCGGTGCGCTGCGCCGGCTCGCCGGCAAGACGCAGGTGGTGGAGCCGAGCAGCACGAGCGTGCCGCGCACCCGGCTGACGCACTCGCTCGAGTGCGCCCAGATCGGCCGCGAG
>JAODNS010000035.1 GCA_025465145.1 Frankiales bacterium | reverse complement strand
CGGGATCGAGCGCGCGCTGCCGGCCAGCCACGGCGAGCTGCCGATGGGCACGCTGCTCGTCAACGTCGTCGGCTGCCTGCTGCTCGGCCTGCTCGTCGCCCGCCGCCGGGACGACCCGTGGCTGCGGCCCGTCCTCGGCACCGGAGCCCTCGGCGGCTTCACCACGTTCTCGACGTTCGCGGTGCAGACCGACCACCTGCTGGCCGACCGGCCGTCGGTCGCGCTGCTGTACGTCGCGCTGTCCCTCGCCGGCGGGCTGGGCGCCGTGCACCTCGGCCTGCGCCGGTGACCACGCTCCTGGTGCTGCTCGGTGGCGCCCTCGGCACCACCGGCCGGCTGCTGGTCGACCGACGGCTGCCCGGGCCGGGGTCGCGGCTGGTGGTCAACGTGCTCGGCAGCCTCGGGCTCGGGCTGTGCGCGGGGCTGTCGTCGTCGCCGTACGCGCTGCTCGGCACCGGCGTCTGCGGCGCGTTCACCACCTACTCCGCGTTCGCGCTCGACGCGGTGGAGCTCGGGCCGCGGCGGGGGACCGGCTACGTCGCGCTGACCGTCGCGCTGTGCCTCGGGGCTGCCGCGCTGGGCCTCGCGGTGTCATGATCGCGCCATGCCGGAGTCGCCGTACGCCGTGAGCCTGACCGAGCTCGAGCAGTCCGCCCACGTCGAGCCCGAGGACATGGTCGAGGAGCTCGACGTCACGCCGCCTGTCGACCCGGACACCTACGACGGCACGGCGCACCTGCCCGGCCACCTGCGGCCCTACAGCGCCTGAGCTCCCAGCTCCGCCAGCGCCTCGCCGTCGACGCGCCACACCGTCCACTCGTCCTCGGCCCGCGCGCCGAGCGAGCGGTAGAAGCCCTGCGCGTCGACGTTCCAGTCGAGCACCCACCACTCGAAGCGCGCCCAGCCCCGCGCCACGCAGGTGCGGGCGAGGTCCTGCAGCAGCGCCTTGCCGAGGCCGGAGCCGCGCGCCTCCGGCCGTACGAACAGGTCCTCGAGCCACAGGCCGGGCAGGCCCTTCCACGTCGAGAACGTCACATACCAGAGGGCGAAGCCGACGACCTGGCCGGCCAGCTCGGCGACTGCGCAGGAGGCGACGGCGTCCGGCCCGAACAGCGCCGCGGCCAGCATCGGCTCGGTCGTCTCGACGGCGTCCGGCTCCTTCTCGTACGCAGCCAGCTCACGTACGAGCTGCAGCAGCACGGGGACATCGCCCTCGACGGCCGGTCGGATCACGTGTTCCACCGGCGCAGCACCGGCAGGTCGTGCTCGTGGCCGAGGACGCTGACCGACGCCGGCGAGAGAGCGAGCAGCCGCCCGTCGATCGGCTCGAGGCCGAGCCAGACCGCGGCGAGGATGCGCAGCGCGTGGCCGTGCCCGACGAGGCAGACGTCGCCCGCCTCCAGCGCCGGCGCCGCGTCCTCGAGGACCCGCTCGGCCCGCTCGCCCACCGATGTCGGCGTCTCCGGCAGGGTGTCGTCGGTCCAGGCGCTCCACCCGCCGCGCTCCTCGCTGAGCTCCTTGGTGGTGCGGCCCTCGGCGTGCCCGTAGTCCCACTCCATCAGGCGGTCCTCGAGCACCGGGTGCAGCCCGGCGAGCTCGGCCGTGCGGGCGGCGCGGACCAGCGGCGAGGACAGCACGAGCGACCACGGCCGGTCCAGCCGCGGCCGCAGCTCGCGTGCCTGCACCTCGCCGTGCGGTGTCAGCGGGACGTCGGTGCGGCCGGTGTGCTGTCCGGTCAGGGACCAGGGGGTCTCGCCGTGCCGCACCAGCCAGAGCTCGCCCATGGCCGCCATCGAACAGCACGAAGCCCCGGCACCCGCAGCGGGTACCGGGGCTCCGTCGTGGCCTACGCGCCGGTGGCAGTCCGGACAGCGCCCTCGGGCGCCTGCTGCTGCGGCTTGCCGCCCTTGGTCTCCCAGAAGACGGCCGCGATCGCGTCGATCGCGTCGAGCAGCGCCTGGCCGTCGGCCGGGTCCATCGACTGCTTGGCCTTGAGGCCGCCGGCGAGCTTGGCGGCGTCGTTGAACTGGGTGTGCAGGTCCGGGTACTTCGCGAAGTGCTCGGCCTTGAAGTAGTCGTGCCAGAGGACGTCGAGGTGGTGCTTCACCAGGTCGGCGCGCTGCTCCTTGATGAGCACCGCGCGCTGGCGGAAGACCGGGTCCTCGTTGCCCTGGTACTTCTCCTGGATGGCCTTGACCGACTCGGCCTCGACGCGCGCCTGGGCGGGGTCGTAGACGCCGCAGGGGAGGTCGCAGTGGGCCGAGACGACGGTGGTGGGGCTGAACCGCATGATGTGTTCCTTCCGGTCGGTTCCTGGCTCCGACCCTAGTGCGCGGGGGTCCGACGTGCGCATCGGGACGGCGGCGGTCAGCGGCCCCTCGATGTCGCCGGCGCTGAAGGACGGCGACTTCCTGCTGGTGGCGTACGGCGCACGGATCCGTCCGGGCGACGTCGTCGTAGCGCGGTTCCGGGAGCGGCCCGAGCTGCTCGTCGTGAAGCGCGCCGTCGAGCCGCGCGACGGCGGCTGGCTGCTGGCGTCCGACAACCCGTTCGCCGAGGGGCCGTCCGGTGTCGCCGATGTCGAGGCGAGGGTGCTGCTGCGCTACTGGCCGCTCAGAGCTCGAGCGGCGGCGCGGCGGCGTCCTTCGCGCTGATGATCGCGGGGTTCGCGACGTCGACCGGCAGCGGCCAGGCGATGCCGAGGGCCGGGTCCAGCGGGTTCACGGCAACGCCCGCCATGCCCGGCACCCACTCCACGTCGAAGCAGTACAGGTATTGCGTCGGGGCAGTCCCCAGCGACTGGAACCCGTTGCAGACCCCGCGCGGCACGAGCACCTGCTGGCCTGCAGTGAGCTCGACCGTCTCGACCACCCCGCGCGTCGGGCTGTCCGGCCGGGCGTCCACGTAGGCGCCGAAGGCCTCGCCCGCAGCGACGGCGACGAGCTTGTGCATGGCCTCGCCGTGCAGCCCCCGCAGGGCACCCGGCTTCGTCTCCGTCAGGTTGACCTGCTGCCACGGGCCGAGGTCCGGCAGCCCCGCCTCCTGCCACGACGACTGGCGGTAGAACTCGCGCACGGTGCCCCGCGCGTCGGTGACCTGCTTCATCGTGAGGACGACGAGGCCGTCGATACGCGTCTCGCGGAGGGTCATGGGGATCACGGTCGCCTGCACCGGCGAGAGGCTAGAGCACCTTGCCCAGGAAGGACCTGGTCCGCTCCTCGCGCGGTCGGGTGAGCACCTGCTCCGGCTCGCCCGCCTCGACGACCACGCCACCATCCATGAAGACGACGGTGTCCGCGACCTCGCGGGCGAACCCGATCTCGTGCGTCACCACGATCATCGTGATCTGGTGCTCGTTCGCCAGGCCGCGCATGACGTCCAGCACGTCGCCCACCAGCTCCGGGTCGAGCGCGCTGGTCGGCTCGTCGAAGAGCATCAGCTTGGGCTCCATCGCGAGGGCCCGCGCGATCGCGACGCGCTGCTGCTGCCCGCCGGACAGCTGCGCCGGGTACGCGTCGACCTTGTCCGCGAGCCCCACCCGGTCCAGCAGCGTTCGCGCCGCCTCCTCGGCCTCCGCGCGGCTCTTGCGGCAGACCAGCACGGGTGCCTCGACGACGTTGCCGAGGGCGGTCATGTGCGGGAACAGGTTGAACCGCTGGAAGACCATCCCGATCTCGGACCGGGCCTTGGCCGTCTCCTTCTCCTTGAGCTCGTGCAGCTTGCCGTGCGCCTCGCGGTAGCCGACGAGGTGGCCGTCCACCGACAGCCGGCCAGCGTCGATCTTCTCCAGGTGGTTGATGCACCGCAGGAAGGTCGACTTGCCCGAGCCGGACGGACCGAGCAGGCACATCACCTCGCCGCGCTGCACCTCGAGGTCGATGCCCTTGAGCACCTCGAGGCGACCGAAGGACTTGTGCACCTGCTCCGCCAGCACCATGGGAGTGCTCATGCGCGCGGTCTCGTCCGCAGGTTCGCCACCAGCCGGCTCAGCGGCGTCGCCGGCAGCTCGCGCTGCGCCCCGCGCGCGAACCGGCGCTCCAGGAAGTACTGGCCGAAGCTGAACACGCTGGTCAGCAACAGGTACCAGATCGACACGGTGAACAACAGCTCGATGACCTGGAGGTTGTTGGTGTAGACGCGCACCGCGCCGTTCAGCAGCTCCGCGTACTGGATCGTGAACGCCAACGACGACGTCTTCAGCATGTTGATGAACTCGTTGCCCGTGGGCGGGATGATGACGCGCATCGCCTGCGGCAGCACGACCCGGCGCAGGGTCTGTCCCGGCGTCAGGCCGAGCGAGTGCGCTGCCTCCGTCTGGCCGTCGTCGACCGACCCGATCCCGGCGCGCACGATCTCCGCCATGTAGGCGCCCTCGTTGATCCCGAGGCCGAGCAGAGCCGCGAGGAACGGCGTCATGACGTCGCTCGTCGGGTGACCGAACATGGTGGGGAAGACGAGCGCGAGGTTGTACCAGATCAGCAGCTGCACCAGGACCGGCGTCCCGCGGAACAGCCAGATGTAGAACCAGGACACCGAGGTGTTGACCGGGTTCTTGGACAACCGCATGACGGCGAAGACGACGCCGAGGGCGATCCCCATCGCCTGAGCGAGCACGCTGATGAGCAGCGTGTGCCAGGCGCCGCTGACGATGACGTCCGCCGTGAGGAACCTGCGCGTGGTGCCGTAGTCGATGGCCGCCCGCGAGAAGGCGTAGACCACTGCGGCCAGCGCCGTCAGGACGAGGACGGCGCTGATCCAGCGGCCGTAGTGGCGTACGGGAACGGCCACCAGCCGCGCCGGTGCCTCGGTCACGAGGTCACTTGCCGCCGTTCACGGTCGCCGTCGTCACGGCGCCCTGCGCGACGTTCCACTTCTCGAGGACCTTGCCGTAGTCGCCGTTGGCGATCAGCGCCTGCAGCGCCTTCTGCAGGGCGTCGCGCAGCTGGGTGTCCTCCTTGCGGACGCCGATGCCGTAGGGCCCGGCCTCGATCTGCTCGCCCACCACCTCGAAGTCGTTGCCGCCACCGGACGTCTTCGCGTTGTACGCCGCGACGGGGAAGTCGTTCATGTCGGCGACCGCGCGGCCCTGCTTCACCTGCAGCAGCGCCTCGGTGTCGCGGTCGAACGCGAGGACCTTCAGCTCCTTGCCCGCCGTCTTGCACTTCGCCTGCTGCGCCTTGGCGACGTCCTCCTGCGTGGTGCCGCGCTGCAGCGCGACCGTCTTGCCGCAGAAGTCGTCCAGCGTCTTGATGCCCTCGGGGTTGCCCTTCTTCACGAGGATCGACGTGCCCGCCGTGAAGTAGTCGACGAAGTCGATCTGCTTCTGCCGCTCCGGGGTGTCGCTCATCGCGGACATGATCAGGTCGATCCGCTTCGAGCCGAGCGACGTGATGAGGCCGTCGAAGGTGGCGTTCTGGAACTCGAGCTTCACGCCGAGCTGGCTCGCCAGCGCCTTGCCGAGGTCGGGGTCGATGCCGATGACCGTCTTGCCGTCGGTGTCGAAGAACTCGACCGGCGCGTACGCCACGTCCGAGCCGACCTTCAGCACGCCCGCGTCGCGGATCGCCTGCGGCAGTTCGGCGGCGAGCGGAGCGCCTGCCGCGCTGCCGGACGCCCTTCGCTCGTCGACCGCAGGGGAGTCGCCGTCGCTCGACCCGCACCCCGAGAGGACGAGGCCTGCAGCGAGAGCGATGGTGGGGAGGAAGCGGCGGGTCCTGGTGCGCAAGAAGAGCTCCTGACGAGTCGGGTCGCTGCATTCTGGCAGCCCGAGCCCCGGCGGCTGATCAGCGCGCGCGCTGTGCCACGATCGAGATCTTCGGACGACGGCGGGCGCCGGCCCGAGGACCCACGGAACCGCCCAGCTGGAGGACACCCCTGTGACGGCCGTCGACCGCGCTACCGATCCGGCCTTCGTCCTGCATGCGGGCGGCAAGATCGAAGTCGTCAGCACCGTGCCGGTGCGGACGCGCGAGGACCTGTCGCTGGCGTACACGCCCGGCGTCGCCCGCGTCTGCACGGCCATCGCCGAGGACCGGACTCTGGCGTACGACTACACGTGGAAGTCGCACACCGTCGCCGTCGTCACCGACGGCACCGCCGTCCTCGGGCTGGGCGACATCGGCCCCGAGGCCGCCTTGCCGGTGATGGAGGGCAAGGCGCTGCTGTTCAAGGAGTTCGGCGGCATCGACGCGGTGCCGATCTGCCTCGACGTGACCGACGTCGACCAGCTGGTCGAGACGGTGGCGCGGCTCGCGCCCGCGTTCGGTGGCATCAACCTGGAGGACATCAGCGCGCCCCGCTGCTTCGAGGTGGAGCGCCGGCTGCAGGCGCGCCTCGACATCCCCGTCTTCCACGACGACCAGCACGGCACGGCGATCGTGGTCCTCGCGGCCCTGCGCAACGCCGCCCGCCTCACCGGCCGCTCGCTCGGGGACCTGCGCGTCGTCGTCAGCGGCGCGGGCGCTGCGGGCATCGCGGTCTCGCGGATGATCCTCGAGGCGGGCATCGGCGACCTCGCGATCGCCGACAGCAAGGGCATGGTCCACGTCGGCCGCGAGGACCTCAACGACGAGAAGCGGCTGTTCGCCGCCATCAGCAACCGCGGCGGCCTCACCGGCACCTTTCTGGAGGCGCTGGTCGGCGCCGACGTGTTCATCGGGCTGTCGGCCGGCACGGTCCCCGTCGAGGCGGTCCGGACCATGGCGGCCGACTGCATCATCTTCGCGATGGCCAACCCCGACCCGGAGATCCACCCGGACGTCGCGCACGCCGTCGGCGCGCGCGTGGTGGCCACCGGGCGCAGCGACTTCCCGAACCAGATCAACAACGTGCTCGCGTTCCCGGGCGTCTTCAAGGGGGCGCTGGCGGTACGCGCGTCCCGCATCACCGAGCACATGAAGCTGGCCGCGTCGGAGGCGCTCGCCGCCGTGGTCGGGGATGACTTGTCCGAGGACTGCGTCATCCCCAGCGTCTTCGACCCGCGCGTCGCACCGGCCGTGGCGGACGCGGTGGCCGCAGCCGCCCGCGAGGACGGCGTCGCGCGCCTCTAAAGTCGGCAGATGCTCGCCGTCACCTGCGTCGCCCAGTCTGCCGACGACCCGCTGAGCGGCCTCGCCGTCGGCGACCACCCGGATCCCGAGGTGCCGGAGGGCTGGACGCGGGTGCACGTGAAGGCGGCTGCGCTCAACCACCACGACCTCTGGTCGCTCAAGGGCGTCGGACTGGCCGCGGACAAGCTGCCGATGGTCCTCGGCTGCGACGCCGCCGGGCTCACCGACGACGGCCGCGAGGTCGTGGTGCATGCCGTCATCAGCACCCCCGGCTGGGCGGGCGACGAGACGCTCGACCCGCGCCGGACGCTGCTGTCCGAGCTCTACGACGGAACGCTCGCCGAGACGGTCGTCGTACCTGCCCGGAACGTGCTGCCGAAGCCGACGGCGCTGTCGTGGGAGGAGGCCGCGTGCCTGCCGACCGCCTGGCTGACCGCGTACCGGATGCTGTTCACGCAGAGCGGGCTGAAGCCCGGCGACACGGTCCTGGTCCAGGGCGCTGGCGGCGGCGTGGCCACGGCCGCGATCGTGCTGGCGCGCGCTGCCGGCCTCCTCGTCTGGGCGACGAGCCGCGACGAGGACAAGCGCAGCAAGGCGCTCGAGCTCGGGGCGCACCAGGCGTTCGAGAGCGGCGCACGGCTGCCGTCGCGGGTCGACGCGGTCCTCGAGACGGTCGGCAAGGCGACGTGGTCGCACTCGATGAAGGCGCTGCGGCCGGGCGGCACGCTCGTCGTCTCGGGCGCCACCACCGGCGCGGACCCGTCGGCGGACCTCAACCGGCTGTTCTTCCTGCAGCTGCGCGTCGTCGGCTCCACCATGGGCACCCGTGCGGAGCTGGCCGCGCTGCTGAGCTTCTGCGACGCGGCCGGCATCCGGCCGCTGGTCGACGAGGTGATGCCGATGAGCGACGCGCGGCGGGGCTTCGAACGGCTCACGACGGGGGACGTGTTCGGCAAGATCGTCCTGACCACCTGAGGAGCCGGCGTTGGTGCTGCCCGTCCACGACGTCAACCCGACGCGGCGCACGCCAGTCGTCACGTACCTGCTCATCGCGGTCAACGTCGTCGCGTTCCTGCTGAGCCCGGTGAGCCACCACGTCGTCGGCGAGGACTCCGCGAAGGCCGAGTGCAAGACCGTCGCGTTCTTCGACCGGTATGCCGCCGAGCCCAAGGAGATCCTGCGCAACCGGCAGGACCCGTCGGGTGCGACCGGCGCCGTGGGCCGGGAGGGCGGCCGTACCGGCTGCGTCGCCTCCACCCCGGCGCCGTTCGAGAAGATCCCGGTGCTCTCGGTCCTGACTGCGATGTTCCTCCACGGCGGCTGGCTGCACCTGCTGGGCAACATGCTGTTCCTGTACGTGTTCGGCAACAACGTCGAGGACCGGCTCGGGCGGCTGAAGTACCTGCTCTTCTACCTGGGCTGCGGCTACGCGGCGACGTACGGGCACTCGCTGTTCACGCCGTCGTCCTCCACGCCGCTGGTCGGTGCGTCCGGGGCGATCGCCGGTGTGCTCGGCGCCTACCTGGTGCTGTTCCCGCGGGCGCGGGTCTGGTCGTTGTTGACGTTCTTCTTCTTCTTGCCGGTACGGCTGCCCGCCTGGCTCGTCCTCGGCGGCTGGTTCGTCCTGCAGTACCTCTACTTCCGGGGTGCCGGCGTCGCGGATGGGGGAGGGGTGGCGTACGGCGCGCACGTCATCGGGTTCGTCGTCGGAGCAGCGCTGGTGTGGCGGCTGCGGAACAGCGCGCAGCAGCGGCAGCTGCAGCCGCGGTGGGGGCCGTACGCGCAGCGGTAGGCAGTGCCGCAACTGGACGCCTCGCGTCGCCCCGCAGTTGCTCCACAACCCCTGCTGGACAACGGTTTCTGTCACAGGTGGGCCTTAGGTTCGGGTCATGTCCAGCACCGCCGCTCCCGTCGCCTGGTCGTCGCGGCCGGTGCCGGCGGCGATGTCGCCGGAGCGGCTGGCGGCTTTCGTGGACCGGGCGCTGGACCGGACGCAGGCGCTGCTGTTCACCGCGACGCCCACCGATGAGCTGGACGAGATCGGCCGGTGGCAGCAGCTGAAGGACCAGGCGTTCGCCGGTCAGGTCCGGGCAATCGTCGCCGCCTACAACCGGGCCGGTGCTGAGGCTCGTGAGTTCGCTGGCGACGAGGTCGGCCTCGCCGTCGGCGCCACGTCGACGACCGGTAGCAACCTCGTCGGGCAGGCGCTGGCGGTGGCGGAGCTGCCCGGTCTGCTGGAGGCGGTCGAGGCGGGTGTGCTGACCGAGCGGCATGTGCTGGCGGTGCTGCGGGAGCTGGACAAGGTCGCGCTGGACTTGGAGCAGCGGCAGGCGGTCGTGTTGGTGATGCTCGCCCGGTACGCCGGCCAGGCGCCCGGTCAGCTCGCTCGGC
>JAODNS010000318.1 GCA_025465145.1 Frankiales bacterium | reverse complement strand
GTACGGCGGCATCCGCTCGGTCTCGGCGAAGGTCCAGCGGTTCCCGTCGCGGGTGCCGCGGCCGTTCGCGACCACGGTCCACTCCTCCGGCGCCGTCACCTGCAGCCGGAGCACCGCCTTGAGGTCGGGCTGGTCGAAGCAGGCGAACTGCCGCTGCGCGTCGTCGAGGAAGCTCTGCCCCCAGACGTAGACCAGCCCGTCCGCGGGATCGACGAACCGGTGCAGCCCCTCACCCGTGTTGCTGTACGCGCACCGCGCCACGACCCGTAGCTCGTTGTCCGCGTGCAGGTCGGGCAGTGTGATCCGGTTGCCCTCTTCGCTCACCGGCGCGCCGTTCAGCGTCGCGTCGATCAGCTCGCCGTCCAGTTCCGCAAAGCTCGCCGTGCCCGGCTGGCGGCAGGTGAAGCGCACGACCGTCGTCGAGCCGAAGTCGCTCCCGTCGCCGGTGAGGTCGAGGTCGACGTCGTACGAGGTCACGTCGAGGAGCGCGGCCCGGGCCGCCGCCGCCTCGTGAAGCAGGTTGCGCATGCTGCGGACCCTAGGCTGCGGTCATGCCTCTGAGCGGCGAGTACGAGCCGAGCACCGAGAAGTGGGTCCGCGACCAGGTCGAGCTGATCGAGAGCTCCGGTGGGACCGAGGGCACCGAGCTGCGCGGCATGCCGGTCGTGGTGCTGACCAACCGCGGCGCCAAGAGCGGCAAGCTCCGCAAGACGCCGCTGATGCGCGTGGAGCACGACGGCCGGTACGCCGTGGTGGCGTCCCAGGGCGGCGCACCCGAGCACCCGGCGTGGCACTTCAACCTGCTCGCGGACCCGCACGTCGAGCTGCAGGACGGGCCGGTACGCAAGGACTACGTCGCTCGCGAGGTCACCGGCGACGAGCGAGCCGCGTGGTGGAAGCGGGCGGTCGCGGCATTCCCGCCGTACCGGGAGTACCAGTTCAAGACGCGCCGGGTCATCCCGGTCTGGGTGCTAGCCGCGGCCGACGACTGACGCCAGCCGCTGCGCGACCTCGTCCGCCTGCTCCTGCGTCGGTGCCTCGACCATGACGCGGACGACCGGCTCGGTGCCCGACGGCCGGAGCAGCACCCGGCCGGCGCCGGCCAGCGCCGCCTCCTCGGCGGCGACGGCGTCCAGCACGTCCGGAGCCTGAGCCCGCGTTCGCTCGGCTCGCACGTTGACCAGCACCTGCGGCAGCGTCTGCACGACCGCTGCCAGCTCGGCCAGCGACGAGCCGGTCGCGGCCATCCGCCCGAGCACCTGCAGGCCGGTCAGCAGCCCGTCGCCGGTGGTGGCGTGGTCGCCGAGCACCAGGTGTCCGCTCTGCTCGCCGCCGAGCGAGTACCCGCCGTCGCGCATCGCCTCGAGCACGTACCGGTCGCCGACCGCCGTCTGCACGACCTCGATCCCGCTGTCCCGCATGGCGTGGACGAAGCCGAGGTTGCTCATCACGGTGGCGACCACGGTGTCGTGCGCCAGCGCCCCGCGCGCCTTGAGCCCAAGCGCGCAGATCGCGAGCACCTTGTCGCCGTCGACCACGGCGCCAGTGGCGTCCACGGCGAGGCAGCGGTCGGCGTCGCCGTCGTGCGCCAGGCCCAGGTCCGCGCCGTGCTCGAGGACCGCGGCCTGCAGCGCCTCCAGGTGCGTCGCCCCGCAGCCGTCGTTGATGTGCGCGCCGTCCCCGTCGCTGAAGACGGCCACCACCTCTGCGCCAGCGCGGCGATAGACCTCCGGCGCCACGGCCGAGGCGGATCCCTGCGCGCAGTCGACGACGATCTTCAGCCCGGTAGGCGCGGCCTCCAGGGTGGAGAGCAGGTGGTCCGCGTACGCCCCGACCAGCGCGGGGTCCGCGGCGCTCACGGTGCCGACTGCGGTCCCCGTCGGTCGGCTGCCGGTCGTACCCAGCGCCGCCTCGACGACGTCCTCCTGCGCGTCGGACAACTTCAGCCCGCCGGCGGCGAACAGCTTGAGGCCGTTGTCCGGCATCGGGTTGTGCGACGCCGAGATCATCAGGCCGATGTCGGCCGCGCCGCTGGCGCAGAGGTGCGCGACCGTCGGCGTCGGCACGACCCCGAGCAGGAGGACGTCCAGCCCGGCGGCCGCGAAGCCGGCAGCTGCGGCCGCCTCGAGCATCGGCCCAGACGGCCGGGTGTCGCGGCCGATGACGGCGGTCCGGCCGCCGAGCACCTGCGCCGCGGCCAGCCCGACCTGCAGGGCGAGCTCTGCGGTGAGGACGTCGCCGTTGGCGACTCCTCGTACGCCATCGGTGCCGAACAGCCGAGCCATCGCGTACCTCCAGACATGCCACGAGGCGGCTCCCGCAAGGGAACCGCCTCGAGGACGGACGACTAGCGCTTCGAGTACTGGGGCGCCTTGCGGGCCTTCTTGAGGCCGTACTTCTTGCGCTCCTTGATCCGCGCGTCGCGGGTCAGGAAGCCGGCCTTCTTCAGCGCCGGGCGGTCGTCCATCTCGATCTCCTGCAGCGCGCGGGCGATACCGAGACGAAGGGCGCCGGCCTGGCCGGAGATGCCGCCGCCGTGCAGGCGGGCGATGACGTCGTACTGCTCGACCTTCTCGAGCAGCACGAACGGCTCGTTGATGGCCTGCTGGTGCACCTTGTTCGGGAAGTACTCCTCGAGGGTGCGGCCGTTCAGCTTGTACTGCCCGGTGCCGGGCACGAGGCGGACGCGGACGACGGCCTCCTTGCGGCGACCGACGGTGCGGGCGAGGTCAGCGGCGGGGGCGGTCATTACTGGGCGACCTGCTTCAGCTCGAAGGGCACCGGCGCCTGGGCCTGGTGCGGGTGGGTGGGACCGGCGTAGACCTTGAGCTTCGACAGCATCTGCCGGCCCAGGGTGTTGTGGGGGAGCATGCCCTTGATGGCCTTCTCGATGATCCGCTCGGGGCGGGTCGCGAGGACCTCTGCGTACGGCGTGCTGGTCAGACCACCCGGGTAGCCGGAGTGCCGGTGCACCATCGACTGCGCGGCCTTGTTGCCGGTCATCGCGACCTTCGCGGCGTTGATGACGACGACGAAGTCGCCGGTGTCCATGTGCGGCGCGTAGTAGACCTTGTGCTTGCCGCGCAGCAGGATCGCCGCCTGGCTCGCGAGCCGGCCGAGGACCACGTCGGTGGCGTCGATGACGTGCCACTGCCGCGTGATGTCGGCTGGCTTGGGCGTGTACGTGCGCACGGGCTTGCTCTTCTTCCCTCGGGTGTGGTCGCGCGCGGCGTCATGCGCTCGCGCAGCAGCCCGCCACGATACCCGAGCGGGCGGCCGCCGGGCAAAGCCGCCGGTGGGACGATCCGCGTCCACCTCGCCGTGCGGCGGGTCACATCCGCGGCATCCCGTCCCAGCGGCCCCGAGGTGGAGGCAGATCCGCCCGGCTACAGCGGCCGCTCGAGCAGCAGCTCCTCGCGCGAGCGGTCGAGGTCGTACGGCTGGCGCTCGCCCGTCTCGACGAAGCCCAGCTTCGCGTACGCCGCTCGCGCGCGGCCGTTGTCCTCGTGCACCCCGAGCCGCAGCACGCCCCTGCTCCGCCCGCGAGCCCACGTCGCGCACTCGTCGACGAGCTCGCCGAGCAGGCCACGCGCGCGGTAGGCGGGGCTGACGTACACCGCGGCGAGCCAGGCGGCGCCGTCGCGCAGGAACGACGCGCAGGTGCCGACCGCACGGCCGCCGTCCCACGCCATGACCTGGAGCGAGTCGCGGAAGGGGTCCCCGTCCTGCGCGCCTCGCGCCGCCCGCATCTGCCAGGCCTCGTCCGGCAGCTCCCGGGCGGCGTCGAGCGTCTCCAGGAAGCCGATCGGGGTGTCCGCGAGCGCCTCGAGCCGCAGCGCCTTCAGCTCCGGCCAGTCCTCCGGCCGGATCCGCCGGATCTCAACGGGCGCGGACAACGCGCCCCTCGTCCCAGACCGGCTCCGGCGCCTCGTACACCTGCCCGTCCGAGCCGAACACGAGGAAGCGGTCGAAGCCGCGGGCGAACCACCGGTCGTGGGTGACGGCCAGCACGGTGCCGTCGAAGGCCTCCAGGCCCTCCTCCAGCGCCTCGGCCGACTCCAGGTCGAGGTTGTCCGTCGGCTCGTCGAGCAGCAGCAGGGTGCAGCCGGACAACTCGAGCATGAGCACCTGGAAGCGGGCCTGCTGCCCACCGGACAGCGTCTCGTAGCGCTGGTCGGCCTGGTGGTGCAGCTCGTAGCGCCGCAGCACACCGATCGCGCCGCCCCGCTCCAGGCCGCGGCGCGAGGCGGGGCCGTCGCCCGCACCGCGGTGCAGCACCTCGACCAGGGTCCTGCCGTGCATCTCCGGTTGCTCGTGGGTCTGCGCGAACCAGCCCGGCACCACGCGCGCACCGAGCTTCGCCTGTCCGCTGTGCGCCACCGGCTGTCCGGCGAGCAGCCGCAGGAAGTGCGACTTGCCCGAGCCGTTGCTGCCGAGGACGGCGACCCGCTCGCCGTAGAAGACCTCGACGTCGAACGGCTTCATCAGCCCGGTCAGCTCCAGCTGCTCGGCGGTGACCGCGCGTACGCCGGTGCGCCCGCCGCGCAGCCGCATGGTGACCTTCTGGTCGACGACCTGCTCGGGCGGCGGGCCGGCCTCCTCGAACTTCGCGAACCGGGTCTGCATGGCGCTGTACCGGTTGGCCATGGCCGGGCTGCTCGCGGCCTGGTTGCGCAGGGTCAGCACCAGCTGCCGCAGCCGCTCGCGCTCCTCGTCCCAGCGCTTGTGCAGCTCGTCGAGGCGGTCCCGTCGGGCCTGGCGGGCTTCGGCGTACGTCGCGAAGCCGCCGCCGTGCACCCAGGCGCCGTGCGCCTCGACCGTGACGATGCGGTTCGCCGTTCGGGAGAGCAACTCGCGGTCGTGGCTCACGAACAGCACCGTCTTCGGGCTCTCGGTCAGCGCCTCCTCGAGCCAGCGCTTGCCGGGCACGTCGAGGTAGTTGTCCGGCTCGTCGAGCAGCAGCACCTGGTCCGGGCCGCGCAGCAGAGCCTCCAGGGCCAGCCGCTTCTGCTCGCCGCCGGACAGGGTGTTCACCGCGCGGTACTGGCAGGTGTGGAACGGCATGCCGAGCGCTGCCATGGTGCAGGTGTCCCAGAGCACCTCGGCCTCGTAGCCCTGCGCGTCGCCCCAGTCCGACAGCGCGTGCGCGTACCGCATCTGGGTCTTCTCGTCGTCGGCCTCCATCATCGCGAGCTCGGCGGCGTCCACCGCCGCACCGGCCGCCCGCAGGTCCGGCGGCGACAGGCTCAGCAGCAGGTCGCGGACGCTGGTGTCGTCACGGATCGAGCCGATGAACTGGCGCATCACGCCGAGGCCGCCGTCACGGGCGATCGCCCCCGCCGACGGTGTGACGTCGCCGGCGATGGTGCGCAGCAGCGTCGTCTTGCCGGTGCCGTTCGCCCCGACCAGCGCCGTCTTCGTGCCGTCGCCGACCCGGAAGCTCACGTCGTCGAACAGCACCCGCCCGTCCGGCAGCACGTACTGCACCTTCTGGACGTCCACGAAACCCATGCCCCCAGTGTGCCGGTGTGCCGCCCCCGCCCCGCCCCGGCCCGGCCCCACCTGCGCAACGTCCGCTCGCTGGACCAGCGCCACGCGGAGCGCGGGCGGACGCAAGCAGGGTCGGTGAGCGGGTCGAGCGGCGGGTCAGGCGCGCCGGTTGCGGGTGACGGCCTGGCGGGACAGCAGCTCGTCGTCCGAGGGGTACTCCACGGCCTCGAGCACCAGACCGTGCGGCGGCGCCACGACCACGGCGCTGGACCGGGCGCCGAGCGTCAGCAGCGAGGCGGGCCAGTCCGGCGCACGCCGCCCCTCCCCGACGCCCAGCATCGCCCCGACCAGCGAGCGGACCATCGAGTGGCA
>JAODNS010000262.1 GCA_025465145.1 Frankiales bacterium | reverse complement strand
GTGTGCAGAGGCCGGCGAGCAGCCCGGCGGTGGTGCGGCCGGTGCGCGCGGCCAGCAGCACGTCCCGCCCGGCCCGTACCGCGTCGACGGCCTCCGCCTGCCCGGCCCACGGCTCGGCGTAGCCGAGCAGGTGCAGCGCCTCCGGCAGCTCCACCGGCCCGTCCGCGCGGACCGGCCAGCGCGGGAAGACGGGTTTCGGCCAGAAGTACGGCAGGTCGTCGGGCGCGTCCGGGAACAGCGGCCGGTAGTACGCCGGGTCCTTGCGCACCAGCGCGCTGCGGTGCGACAGGTGCAGCTGCTCGAGCCCCCACCAGGGCGGCAGGTCCTCGTACGTCCCGTCGCCCCAGCCGAGCAGCTGCGGCGCGACCGAGTCGGCGTACCCGCGCCGGGTCCACTCCCGGCAGTTCTCCAGCCCGTACGCGACGAGGGCCGGGATGAAGCCGCGCCACATCTTGACCGCCGGGTGGCTCTTCCAGGCGTACGTCGGCCAGGTCAGCGCGCGCAGGATCTGGAAGGTCTCGACCCGCTGTTTGCCGAGCCGGCGGTCGTCGAGGACGACGCAGCTGGTCCGCAGGTCCGGGTAGGGGACGAAGGTCTGCACCCGTCAGATCTGCTCCAGGAACCCCCGGATCATGCTCATCGTGTCCTCCGGGTGCTCGAACTGCGGCACGTGCCCGCAATCCTCGAGCACGATCTGCCCGGCGCTCGGCAGCGCGTCCGCGACGTGCCGGGCGAACGACGAGGGCACCAGCCGGTCGCGGTCCCCCCAGATGAACAGCGCGGGGGGCGTGAGCCCCGGCAGCCGCTGCCAGAAGCCGTTCTTGCCGTACGCGTCCTCGAGGTAGATCTGCCGCGCGCAGCTGTAGAACGCGACCCGGTGCCTGGGCTTGCGCATTACCCGGCGGGCCTCGTCCGCGGCCGCGTCGTACCACGGCCGGGGCAGCCGGTCCGGCTCGCTGAACATGGCGCGGATGCCTTCGACGACCATCCGGTGCGTCATCTGCGGCATCGGCAGCCGGGCGAGGTCCGGGCTCGCGAAGCGGACCAGCGGCACCCACTGGCGCAGCCGGCGGAAGGCCGGCGAGGGCGTGAGCAGCACGAGCGCCTTCACCGACTTCGGGTGCTGGAGCCCGGCTTCGAGCGCGATCCGCCCACCCAGCGAGTTGCCGATGAGAACGGCGCCGCGGCTCTTCGTCGCCGTCTGGAAGGCCTCCACCCAGGCCGCGAACCAGGCCGGGTTGTATGGGGAGGCCGGCGCCTCGGACGCGCCGAAGCCGGGCAGGTCCGGCGCGAGGACGCGGTGGTCGACGGCGAGGTCGGCGAGGACGGGCAGCAGCGAGGCGTTGGTCGCGCCGAGGCCGTGCAGCAGCAGCACGGGAGGGGCGTCGGCCGGACCGGCCTCCAGGTACAGCGTGCGGACGTTCATCGCGCGTACCTCGAGCGCCCGCGGGTGCGTGGTGGGCCGCTCCTCGTCGCCCGCGAACAGCCCGTCCAGCTGCAGGGCGAGCGCGAGGTCGCCGCGGACGGTCAGCCGGCCCTGCAGGAAGGCGTCGACGCCGGAGATGCGCGCGGACACGACGTCGGCCAGCACGTCGGGTGCGGCGGTGACCGTCAGCGTCGGCTTCTGCGCCGCGCCGCGGCGGGCCCGCCCGCGGCCGTGCGAGAGCGAGACGGTCCAGGTGCCGCCGCCGCCGGTGTCGAGGACCACCGTCGCCTCGCGGAACGCCAGCACCGTGCCCTCCAGCCCGCGGCGCAGGTGGCTGGCGAGCAGGTGGTCAAGGTCGACGGCCTGCGAGATCACGTCGCGGACGCTAGCGAGTCCAGGGGCGGCCGCCGGTCAGGCCAGCGCAGCGCTGCTTCGAGTCGTGCCGCGAGCCGGAGCAGCAGGGCGTCCTCGCCGGGCCGCGCGACGAGCTGCACGGCGAGCGGGAGCCCGTCCGCGTTCACGCCGGAGGGGATCGACAGGGCCGGCTGGCCGGTGACGTTCCACGGGGCGGTGAACGGGGTGACGCGGCCGGCGAGAGCGAGCGTCCGCATGCCGGTGAGCGCGCCCACCGGCATCGGCGGGTGCGGGATCGTCGGCAGCACCAGCACGTCGGCGCCACCGGGCAGCACCGACAGCCGCTGCGCCGCCTCGTCGCCCAGCCGCCGCGCGCGGGCGAGCAGCGCGTCGGGCATCCGGGCGCCCATCGCCGCGACGGCGCGGGTGCGCGGCTCGACGCAGGACGGATCGACCAGCCGTACCAGGTCGTCGCGGGTCCCGCGCGCGTACCGGGTCAGGAAGCTCTCGCCGACGCCGCTGTACGAAGGCACCGCCTCGAACACCTCGTGACCCTGGTCGCGCAGCACCTCGAGCACCTCGTCGAGCGCCCGCCGCACCTCGGCGTCCACGGGAGTGGGGGCGCCACCCTTGACCGTCCAGCCGATGCGGAGCGGTCCGGGCTCGGGCAGGTCCGAGCCCAGCGCGCCGGCCGTGAGGACGTCCAGCACGACCGCGGAGTCGGCGACCGTACGGGTGAGGCAGCCGAACGAGGACAGGCCCTGCCAGTGCTCGGCGTCGTCACCCGCGAGGCCCACCGGTACCCGCCCGCGCTGCGGCTTGAGGCCGACCAGCCCGCAGCAGGCGGCCGGGATGCGGATGGAGCCGCCCCCGTCGGAGGCGGTCGCGGCGGCGACCATGCCTGCGGCCACGGCAGCAGCCGAGCCGCCGGAGGAGCCGCCGGGCGTGCGGGAGACGTTCCACGGGTTGCGGGTGGCGCCGAACGTCACCGACTCCGTGAACGGCCACAGGGCGAGCTCGGGCAGGTTCGTCGTGCCGACGATCACCGCGCCGGCCGCGCGCAGCCGCCGGACGAGCTCAGCGTCGCGCGGCGCGGCAGGCTCCGGCGAGGCGGTGCCCATGGAGGCGCCCACGCCCACCACCGGCACGTTGTCCTTGACCGCGATCGGGATGCCGAGCAGCGGCCGGTCGTCCTGCGCCGCGTCGGCCGCCTCCGCCTCGGCGCGCGCGGCGTCGGCCAGCACGGTCCGGAACGCGCGCAGCCGGCCGTCGTACCGGTCGATCCGGTCGAGGCAGATCTGGAGCAGCTCGACCGCCGTGATGCGGCCGGAGCGCAGCAGCTCGCGCTGCCCGACGACGCCGGCGTACGCGACCTCGACCGCGTCCACCTGACTATGCGGTCTTGCGCTTGCCGCCGGGGCCCTCGAGACCCTCCGGCGCCTTGCCCGTGATCTTCATCTTCGCGGTGGCCGTGCCGCGGGTGGCGAGCAGCCGGGCGACGGCCATGGCCACGCCGCTGGCCGCGGCCCAGGAGATGGCCTCGCTCCACGGCGTGCCGGGGGAGGCGGGGTCCGCCGGCGGCTCGGAGTGCTTGGTCTTCTTCCAGGCCGCGCCGAGCGCCTTGTCGCTGACCTTGCGCACGACGATGCCCGTCGCGATGCCGACCAGCTTGGAACCGACTGCCATGTCACTCCTCCACGTCTGTGCTGTTGACCATGCCTTGCCCGGGGTAGCGGTCGGGAACCACCCCCTTGACCCGGAGGCAGCGATGAGCGACGACCTGAAGAACGGCGACGAGGTCACCTGGAACAGCTCCGGCGGCCAGGCGGTCGGCACGGTGAAGAAGAAGATCACCAGCGAGACCGACGCCGGCGGCCGGCACGTACAGGCGAGCAAGGACGAGCCGCAGTACCTCGTGCAGAGCGACGAGAGCGGCGGCGAGGCGGTCCACAAGCCGGGCGCCCTGCACAAGAAGTAGGCAGTCCTCCTCAGGACGGCCCCACCTGCGACACCGACGCCACCGCCAGCACCCTGCGCCAGGGCCAGGCGTACCTGCTGCTGGTGCCGGTCGCGGTGCCGCTCTACGCGCTGTGCACGATGACGGCGGTCCGCGACTGGGACGGCGTCAGCTTCTGCTTCTGAGCGCGGCGATCAGCGCGGCCGGGTCGCGGGTGCCCACCACCCAGTAGGGCGTGTCGTCCGCGGGGTCGGTCACGAGCACCCGCACGGCGCTGTGCAGCCACGGCCGGCTGACGAGGAACGCGTTCCGGTCGGCGCTCGGGCCGGCCTGCCGGCGCAGCTGCTCGCGGTCGAGCGCCACGGCATCCCCGAGGTGGGCGAGCTCGATGCGCGCGCCGGGCACGGTCAGCACGCCGTCCGCGACGCGCACGCGCCCGCGGGAGCCGAAGGCGAGCAGCAGCACGGTCAGCGGGACAAGGACGGCGTACGGGACGACGGCGCGCGTGCCGGGGGCGCCGGAGTGCAGCTCGGCGGCGACCAGCGTGGCCAGCCCGATCGCGCTGGGCCACCACCACCAGGGGACGATCCAGCGCTCCTCGTAGCTCACTTCAGGAAGGGGATCTTGACCGGCAGGTCGCGCAGCCCCGTGGTGAACGCCTTGACGTAGTCGGTGACGACGGTGGGCACGAGCGTCTCGGCGAGGATGCCGCCGACCGCGTCGGCGCCGACGACGTACCGGGCCATGGGCAGCGGGTTCGACAGCGCGATGCGGATCGTGCGGGCCACCCAGACCGGGTCGGGTAGCCGCTTGGTCTGCGCGCTCAGGGCCTCGCTGCGGGCGTACGCGGCGGCGTAGCGGGCGCTGGACGGCTCGGGCAGCGAGCCGGCCTCCGCGGCGGACCAGATGTCGGTGCCGAACATGCCCGGCTCCACCAGGACCACCCGTACGCCGTCCGCCTCGACCTCCATGCGGAGCGCATCCGTCACGGCCTCGAGGCCGTGCTTGCTGGCGCAGTACCAGCCCATCAGCGGCGTCGACAGCCGGCCGGCGACCGAGCTCACGTTGACGATCCGGCCCTCGCCGCGCGCCTTCATCCCGGGCAGCACGAGGCGGGCGATGCGGATCGGCGCGACGAGGTTGGTCTCGAGCTGCGCGCGCACCTGCTCGTCGGTGATGTCCTCGACGGCGCCCGCCTGCGCGTAGCCGGCGTTGTTGACGACCGCCCACAGCCGGCCGTCGGTCATCTCCTCGACCGTGGCGAAGCCCGCTTCGGTGGACGCCGCGTCGTTCACGTCGAGCTCCACCGTCCGGACCTCGACGTCGCGGTCGGCGGCCGCCTTCTGCACCAGCTCGGCCTTCGCCGCGCTGCGGACGGTGCCGATCACGTCGTACCCGGCCCCCGCGAGCTCGAGGACGGTGACAAGGCCGATGCCGCTGTTGGCGCCGGTGACGACGACGGACCTGCTCATGGAGTGCTCCAGCCGGTAGGGATCGCGACGCTACTGTGCTGCCCGTGCTCGAGGTCGCTGTCACCAGGCTGGACCCCGAGGTCCCCCTGCCCGCGTACGCGCACCCCGGCGACGCCGGCTGCGACCTCGTGACCACGGTGGACGTGGAGCTGCAGCCGGGGGAGCGGGCGCTGGTGCCGACCGGCATCGCGCTCGCGCTGCCGGAGGGGTACGCCGCCTTCGTGCACCCGCGGTCGGGCCTCGCGGCGCACCACGGCGTCTCCATCGTGAACAGCCCTGGCACGATCGACGCCGGGTACCGCGGCGAGGTGAAGGTCGTCCTGATCAACTCCGACCCGTCCGCTCCCGTCCGTCTGCGCCGGCTCGACCGGGTCGCGCAGCTGGTGGTGCAGCGGGTCGAGCAGGTCGTGTGGCGCGAGACCGGCGAGCTGCCGGACTCCGCGCGAGGGCAAGGCGGGCACGGCTCCACCGGGGGCCATGCCGCCGGTCAGACAGAGAGTGGATGAGACGTGTTCGGACGCAAGAAGAAGGACGACCTGGAGGACTACGCCCTCGACCCCGAGGACCAGGCGCTCGAGGACGCGGAGCTGCTGGCGATCATCGACGCGCAGCTCGACACTGAGCCGGACGACGGGGCCGCGACGGAGGTCGGCCGGCCGCAGGGCCCGTGGGACAGCGAGGACGCGCCCGAGGACGACGTCCAGCGCATCGATCTGGGCGGGCTGCTCGTGCCGGTGCCGGAGGGCACCGAGGTGCGCGTCGACGTCAGCCCTGAGGGCGAGGTCGTGGCCGCGACGCTCGTGCAGGGCGAGTCCACGATGCAGGTCAACGCCTTCGCCGCGCCGCGTCGCTCCGGCATCTGGGGTGAGGTGCGGGCCGAGATTGCCGACGCGCTGAACGGCGGTGGCGGCTCGGCTCAGGAGGCCGAGGGCCCGTACGGCACCGAGCTGCACGCGCAGGTCCCGGCCGAGGTGCCGGGGGAGGGCGTGCTGCTGACGGCGGCCCGCTTCCTCGGCGTCGACGGGCCGCGCTGGTTCCTGCGGGCGCTCCTGGCCGGGCCTGCAGCCAGTGACCCCGCGGCCGCTGCCGGGCTGGAGCAGGTGCTGCGCGACGTCGTCGTCGTGCGCGGGAACGAGGCCATGGCGGTGCGCGACCCGCTGCCGCTGCGGCTGCCCTCCGACGTGACGGAGGCGGCCGAGGCTGCCGCCACCGAGCAGGCCGGGCTGGACATGCCCGAGCGCGGCCCCGAGATCACCGAGACCCGCTGAGCCGGTCGTACGCTGGTCGGATGACCGCTGTCGAGAAGGAGCCCGGCCGCTTCCGGCGCGCGCTGTCGCGGTTCACGGCCGACGAGCAGGAGCTCGACGGGCAGTCGCTGCAGGACGAGGCGGTCTCGGCCGGCGCGACGCACGTGGCGCAGTGCTCGGCCGGCGCGCCCGTCTGCGTCGCCGGTCAACTGCGCGTCGTCGTCCTGCGGCCGCGGGCCGGCGTGCCGACGCTCGAGGCCGAGATGTACGACGGCACCGGCACGGTCACGCTGATCTGGCTGGGGCGTAGGCGGATCCGCGGCATCGAGCCCGGGCGCGCCCTCGTCGCCCGTGGTCGGCTGACCAAGCACGACGGTCGGCCGACCATCTACAACCCGTCGTACGAGCTGCGTGCCGGTGCCTGAGACGGAGCCCGAGACCGTCTCCGGCGAGAAGCCGCTCGGCCCCGCTCTCGTCGAGCAGCTCGGCGGCAAGCGCGGTCTGGTCGACAGCGGCCTGCCCGCGGTCGTGTTCGTCATGGTCAACGCGCTCGTCGACATCGCCGCGTCGCGTTCGACGGCGCTGCGCGCGGCCATTGCCGCCGCGGTCCTCAGCGGCGTGGCGATCGTCGTGCTCCGCCTGGTGCGCAAGGAGACCGTGCAGCAGGCGGTGTCCGGCTTCCTCGGGCTCGGCCTCGCGGTCTTCTTCGCGGCGCGGTCCGGCGAGGCACGCGACTTCTTCAAGCCGGGGATCTACATCAACGCCGGCTACGCCGCCTTCTTCCTCGGCTCGGCGCTGGTCGGCCGGCCGCTCGTCGGGGCCATCTACGCGGCCGTCGACGGGCTCGGCGACACCTGGCGTACGGTCCCGCGGCTGCGCCGGGTCTTCACCGTGGCGACCATCGGCTGGGCGCTGGTGTTCGCGCTGCGCGGCGTCGTGCAGACGCTGTTCTACAACGCCGACCGGCCGGACCTGCTGGCCCTCAGCAAGCTCGCGCTCGGCTGGCCGCTGACGATCGGCGCGGTGGCGCTGACGGTCGGCTACGTCCGGCGCTCGCACCGGATCGCCGAGGAGTCCGCGGCGGCCTGAGCCGGCAGGCAAGGTTGGTGCTCGGGCAGCGTTGCCACACCGGCAACATCCACCGGCGCGTTGCCAAGCCGGCAACACGTCCGCGCACGGTGCCCGCCAGGCGTGGCGAGCGGGCGATCAGCCGCTGAGCAGGCCGTGCAGCTCCGTCTCGACGTCGGTGGTCGCGACCAGCAGCAGCTCGTCGCCGCCTTCCAGCGCGATGTCCGGCGCCGGCACGATGACGCGCCCCTCGCGCAGGATCGCGACCAGCGCGACGTCCTGCGGCCACGGAACGGTGCCGACCATCTTGCCGACCAGCGGCGCGTCGGCTGCGAGGGTCAGCTCCACCAGGTTGGCTTCGCCCTGCCGGAGGGTGAGCAGCCGTACGAGGTCACCGACAGAAACGGCCTCCTCCACCACGGCGGCGAGCAGGCGCGGTGAGGAGACGGAGACGTCCACACCCCAGGACTCGTTGAACAGCCACTCGTTCTTCGGGTGGTTGACGCGCGCGACGACGCGGTCGACGCCGAACTCGGTCTTGGCCAGCAGCGAGACGACCAGGTTGACCTTGTCGTCGCCGGTCGCGGCGACCATCACGTCGCAGGTCTGGATCCGGGCCTCGACGAGCGTGTCCAGCTCGCAGGCGTCGGCGAGCAGCCACTCGGCCCCGGGTACGGACTCGACCTTCAGCGCACGCGACTCGCGCTCGATGAGCAGCACCTCGTGCCCGTTGCCGAGGAGCTCTCCGGCGATGGACCGGCCCACGTTGCCGGCACCGGCGATGGCGACGCGCATCAGGCCTCGCTCTCCTCGGGCGGGTTCGCGCAGACCGCGGTGACCTCCGGCAGCCGGGCCGCCTCGACCACGACGTGCACGAGGTCGCCCTCCTGCACCAGCGTCTGCGCGTGCGGCAGCATCCCGTCGCCCAACCGCGTCAGCAGCGCCACGCGCGCGCCCGTCGCCTGCTCGAGCCGCGTCACGCGCTCGCCGACCCAGTCCGGGCTCAGGGCGACCTCGGCGAGGACGACCTTGCCGCTGGGGTCGCGCCACTCGCTGAGCACGCCCTCCGGGATCAGCCGGCGGATGACCTGGTCGGCGGTCCAGCGCACGGTCGCGACCGTCGGGATGCCCAGCTTCTGGTACACCGCGGCGCGGTTCGCGTCGTAGATGCGGGCCACGACGTTGTCGATGCCGAACGTCTCGCGGGCGACTCGCGCCGCGATGATGTTGCTGTTGTCGCCGCTGCTGACGGCGGCGAAGGCGTCCGCGCGGTCGATCCCGGCCTCGAGCAGGGTGTCGCGGTCGAAGCCGACGCCGGTGACCTTCGTACCGCTGAACTCGGCGGCCAGCCGGCGGAATGCGCCGGGGTCGCGGTCGATGATGGCGACGGAGTGGTCGAGCTTCTCGAGGCCGCGCGCGAGGGCCGAGCCGACCCGGCCGCAGCCCATGATCACCACGTGCACGGCAACGGCCCTTCTCGGTCAGCGGGAACGGTGGGCGACGCTACACGCGAGAACCTGGCCACCTAGGGTTGCCCCGTGTCCAAGGCGGGGGACCTCACCAAGAGGGTGCTCATCGGACGCGCCCTCCGCAGCGACCGGCTCGGCGAGACCCTGCTGCCCAAGCGGATCGCGCTGCCAGTGTTCGCGTCCGATGCGCTGTCGTCGGTGGCGTACGCCCCGGACGAGATCTTCCTGACGCTGTCGATCGCCGGACTGGCGGCGTACAGCTTCTCCTGGAAGATCGGCCTCGTCGTCGTCGCGGTCATGCTGACGGTGGTCGCGTCGTACCGGCAGAACGTGCACGCGTACCCGAGCGGCGGTGGCGACTACGAGGTCGCCTACGAGAACCTCGGTCCTCGGTTCGGTCTGACCGTCGCGGCGGCGCTGCTCGTCGACTACGTGCTGACGGTGGCCGTCTCCATCTCGTCCGGCGTGCAGAACGCCGGCTCCGCGCTGGGCTTCGTCCGCGGCCACGAGGCGGCGATCGCCATGGGCCTGGTGCTGCTGCTGATGGCCATCAACCTGCGCGGCGTCAAGGAGTCGGGCGCTGCGTTCGCGATCCCGACGTACGGCTTCATGCTCGCGATCGTCGGGATGACGCTGTACGGGCTGGGCCGGTACGCGTTCGGCGACCTGCCGCTCGTCGAGAGCGCGTCGCTCGACATCAAGCCGGAAGAGGGGTTCGAGGAGGGCTTCGCCGGCCTGGGTGCGGCGTTCCTGCTGCTGCGCACCTTCTCGTCCGGCTGCGCGGCGCTCACCGGCGTGGAGGCGATCAGCAACGGCGTGCCCGCCTTCAAGAAGCCGAAGTCGAAGAACGCGGCGACGACGCTGCTGCTGATGGGCACGATCGCCGTGACGATGCTGATGGGCATCATCACGCTGGGCCGGCTGACGCACCTGCGCTTCGCCGAGGACCCGGCGACGCAGCTGCTGCGCAACGGCGTGCCCGTGGGTGACGACTACACGCAGCAGACGGTCATCAGCCAGCTGGCGAAGGCGGTCTACAGCGGCTTCCCGCCGGCGTTCTACCTGACGGTCGCGTTCACCGGCGTGATCCTCGTACTGGCCGCCAACACCGCCTTCAACGGCTTCCCGGTGCTCGGCTCGATCCTGGCGAGGGACGGGTACCTGCCGCGCCAGCTGCACACCCGCGGCGACCGGCTGGCGTACAGCAACGGCATCGTGCTGCTGGCGGTCTTCGCGATGCTGCTGATCCTGGCGTTCAACGCCGAGGTCACCCGCCTGATCCAGCTCTACATCGTGGGCGTCTTCATCTCGTTCACCCTCAGCCAGACCGGGATGGTCCGGCACTGGACCCGACTGCTGCGCGATGAGACCGATCCGGCTCGGCGCGGTCGGATGATCCGAGCCCGGGTCATCAACGGCTTCGGGCTGGTCATGACCGGCACGGTCCTGGTCATCGTGCTCATCACGAAGTTCACGCGCGGGGCGTACATCGCGCTGCTCGCCATGGGCGCGCTGTACGTCCTGATGCGCGGCATCCGCAGCCACTACGACCGGGTACGTGTGGAGCTGGCGCCGGACGACGAGATGGTGGCGCAGCCGTCGCGCAACCACGCGATCGTCCTGGTGTCGAAGATCCACTCGCCGACGCTACGTGCGCTGGCGTACGCGCGGGCGACGCGCCCGCACGACCTGACCGCGCTGACGGTGTCGGTGGACGCCGACGACGCGCGGGCGCTGCAGGAGGAGTGGGACCGGCGCGGGCTGCCGGTGCCGCTGACGACGATCGACTCGCCGTACCGCGAGATCACCCGGCCGATCCTCGACTACGTGCGGAGCATCCGGCTGCAGTCGCCGCGCGACGTGGTGACCGTGTTCATCCCCGAGTACGTCGTCGGCCACTGGTGGGAGCAGCTGCTGCACAACCAGAGCGCGCTGCGGCTCAAGGGCCGGCTGCTGTTCCAGCCCGGGGTGATGGTGACGTCGGTGCCGTACCAGCTGCAGTCGTCGGACCGCCGCAAGGACGACGACGACGAGGGCATCACGGCCGGCGACGTGCGCCGGCCGCCCGGCACGTGATTCTCACCCTGGGACCTGTTGCTGCTGGCGGTGCGTGCGTCGCGCGGGCCGAGGACGGGCGGGTCGTGTTCGTGCGGCACGGGATCCCGGGCGAGACCGTGCGTGTGGTGGTGACGAGCGAGTCGAAGTCCTTCCTGCGCGGTGACGCGGTGGAGGTGCTGGAGGCGTCGCCGGATCGGGTTCCTCCGCCGTGCGAGTACGCCCGGCCGGGGCGGTGCGGGGGGTGCGACTTCCAGCACGTCGCGTTGGACCGCCAGCGGCTGCTGAAGGCGTCTCTGGTCGAGGAGCAGCTGCGGCGGCTGGCCGGGGTCTCTCTCGATGTGCTCGTGGAGCCGGCGCCGGGCGACGTCGACGGGCTGCGCTGGCGGACGCGGGTGCAGTTCGCGG
Organism: Frankiales bacterium; assembly: GCA_025465145.1. Lineage (GTDB taxonomy): Bacteria > Actinomycetota > Actinomycetes > Mycobacteriales > SCTD01 > RYN-124. The sequence continues at coordinate 981 of JAODNS010000262.1, read as the reverse complement.
TGGATGCGCACGGCCGCGCGGGGCTGCACAAGCACCGGTCGCACGAGCTGGAGCCGGTGGACTTCTGCCTCATCGCGACCTCGGAGGTGGAGGAGGTCGGCGCGGAGCGGCTGCCGTGGCCGGGTGCTGCCTCCGTCGAGGTGGCGGCTGCGGGGGCGCAGCGGGTCGTGTCGGTGAACGGGCGGGTGCAGGACCTGCCTGACGTCGAGGCCGGCGTGGTCGTGAACGGCCGGCCGCGCCGCGTGCCGCACGGGCTGGTGCACTCCGTCCTCGGGCGGTCGTTCGAGGTGGCGGCCGGCGGGTTCTGGCAGGTGCACCCTGGGGCGGCCTTGACGCTCGCTTCGGCTGTCCTGGACGGGCTCGCGCCTGGTCCGGAGGACACGGCCGTGGACCTGTACGCCGGCGTCGGGCTGTTCGCGTCGCTGCTTGGGGAGCGCGTGCGCTCGGTGCTCGCGGTGGAGGCGGACGCGCGGGCGTGCGCGGACGCGGCGCGCAACACGCACGACCAGCCGAACGTGCGGATCCGCACGGCCGCTGTGGACGCGGCGCTGGTGTCGCGGCTGCCCCGGCCTGATCTGGTCGTGCTGGACCCGCCGCGGGCGGGGGCGGGGCTGGAGGTGTCGCGCGCGCTGGTGGGGTTGGCGCCTGCGCGGATTGCCTACGTCGCCTGCGACCCGGCGTCGTTCGCGCGGGACCTGCGGGTGTTCCTGGACGCCGGCTGGACGATGCCCTCGCTGCGCGCGTTCGACCTGTTCCCGATGACCGAGCACGTCGAGCTGGTGGCGGTCCTGACACCGCCGGGCGAGTAGACCGGTTCTGCAGGTCGGCATCGGTCGACGCCGTTGACGCCTCCGGATGTAGTCCGTCTGGCCTACCGCGGTCTGACCGTTCGTTCCGCCAGGGCGGACCGTTCTCCTGAGGTGGCCAGGCCGTCGCGACGGCAACCTCAGCGCATCGGCCCCAACGGGGGGCCATAGAGCG